>UQXF01000010.1 GCA_900544905.1 uncultured Clostridium sp. | reverse complement strand
TGCATGTGTTAAGCACGCCGCCAGCGTTCATCCTGAGCCAGGATCAAACTCTCATATTTAAAAGTCTGTATCCCGTTCATGACTCTCCATTGCTGGCTAATCAATCCCGTTTTACCTGGAGTGAAACTTGACGAGACTTTTGTCGGGTCTTTGTTTCACCCATGCAACAAGTACTTAGCGAACCAAGCCCCTGCGGGCGATGGTGAGCTTTCGTACTCACTGCTGTGTTTACTGTACTTTCTTTGTACATTCGTTAAAAATTCTCTTTAGAATTTTCAGGGTTGTTTTGTTGTTTAACCTTTATTCTGTTTTCATTGTTCCTGTTGCCGCTCGCTGTCTGTTCCCAGCGCCGCAACGAAGTTAATATTAGCACATGGGTATTCCCTTGTCAACACCTTTTTTCAAATTTTTTGACATATTTTTTATCCATATTTAAAGGAATAAAATCTTTGTTAAATCCCCTACAATATCTAGTAGTACATTGTTATCATACAACAATTTTAAAAGCACAGATTCGTTAATTTGCGCTATGATATTCTGGCTCCATACAAATGTACTTGTTATGGAAAGAATCAAAAAGAAAATCCAGATAAAAATCAATCCCTTCATCGCACCAAGCAGCCCACCGCCAATTTTGTCAATGGAACGGACTATTGGCAGCTTCGCAAAGCTTCCAATGGATTTTCCCAGGAAGAAAAAGAAAATCCTGCAAATGAAAATAAGCAGCAAAAACACTGCTGCATTCAAAATAACGACTGCAATTGACTTCGCAATATAATCATACACACCGCTGACATCTAATGCATCGTACATTTCAGAATTATTATTATCCAGTATTTTCGACTTCAATGATTCCGGTAAAGGCAGTTTGCTGATTACTTCCACCTGGATTCCTCTGGTTGCTTCTTTGCCCGCATCAGAGAACTGCAATTCTTCCGATATATAATCTGCAATTTTTTCATCCACCTGAGTATGCTCCTCCATATAACCACTCACATGAGGCGCTACATAAGTTGCCACAATCAGACTGGCTATCAGTCCCGCCACGGAGACAATCACCCGCAGCAGACCCTGTATCCATCCCACCAAAATACATATAAAAAATAAAATTCCTATTACAATACAGACTGTACTCATATTTATTCCTTTTTACTTTCGTGTGTAAGCTTAATAACTTCCGAACCACTGTCATACAACACAATATAACGCCTGCTATATCCTGTTGGCACCATATCTGTCACATTCTTTTGAAAGGCATAGGAAAATTTCAGATTTCCTTTAATTGTATAAATCCGGCATTCTGTCCCGCCGGTAAAAACAATTTCATCCTTGCTCATTCTCACATTTTCATAAGCAAAGTCTATTTCCTGTGTCATAACCTTCCGTCCACCGGTATTATACAATTCCAATATATATGGCGCATCATTTTTATCATCCGCCGTATTGGGCAGCACCACCCCTATATAATCAGAATTATATACCACGCTCTGAACCTCTTCCTCAAAAGCAATCACTGCCTTCTGGCTTGGTTTTTCCTTCATGGTATAAATGATAAACTGGGTATCTCCAAATGCACATATGGTATTATTGTCAAGAAATTCCACCTTGGGAACAATGGTGTCTTCCAGCTGGTATCCCCCCATCAGCCTATCCGCATTTTCATTCTGCCCCACTGCTCCAAAGTTATAAGCTGCCAGACCATTTTTTGCACTGGCGCCATCTAAATATAAATATGTAGAAAACAATTTTTCTCCATCCTCTGACAAATCAATATCCATCGGATAACCGCTTTTATCAATCGTGGTCTGTATTTCGGATATCTGTTCCCCGTTCTTGTCATAAATATTAATATAATTCTCTTTTTCGCCCTCTAAGATAACCGCAAACTCACCCTGGCCTGCCACTGCAATATCGCATATTTTATAAGGCATTGTGGTACTGCTGACCTTCCCCTCCTTATTAAACACATACACGTCATTGCCATTTAAATCGGCAATTGCCACATATTCACCAGACACATCCGCCGCCGGCATTTTCATTGCAAAGGTCTCGTTCCAGACTGCCTCACCCTTTTCATCCACATAGGTTGCCCCATCTTTGCTAAACTTCAACAGGGAATTCTGATACGGAACATAATCCACCACAGATGCATTCTTAACGCTGGTCTCTTCCACCACCTCGTAACTGTTATAGTTCGTATTTGCAAAGAAAATACAGCCTGCCGCTATTATGATAACAGCCAGCACCGCAACAACCGCTTTTATCTGCACCTTCTGCAGCAAATGCTTCCAAAATGCATTCCCGGTTTCTTCACTCTCTTCATTCACCGGCTCCGCCTTTGCTCTCTTCTCTTTCTTTTGCAAAAAGAATCTCTTTTTCTTTTCTTCTCTTTTATTGTTTTCTAAAGCCTCCGGCTCGTTTGTATCTCTTCTCATTCTATCAACCTTTTCTTATGATTTTACTGTGTTTATGATATCATATTTTCAGAAAAGGTACTACCCCTATTTCTTTTTCCTTAAACCGTTAATCCACGGTTGGTATCAAAATTCTGTCGCCTTCATGGATTTCATCTGCCTCACCAAAGCCGTTTGCCTCCATCAGCTCCGCTACATAGCCCACAGAATTATACATTTTAAAGCTAATGGATGATAATGTATCTCCATTTTGAACCACATAATATTGAGGCAGATTCGCTGCCACGGAGCGCACCTGTCCCGATTCCGCCATCTCTGTCTGCCCGCTTTCTGTTTTTTTTGCGGAATCCTCTTCTGTCTTTGCAGTGCTGCTGTTTTCCGTCCGGCTATCGCTTTTCCCGCCCTCCTCAGTAGCTTGTCCACTATCTTCATATGCGATTAACCCACTTTCCACCAGCCTTGTTTCCATCATTTCAAGCATCTGGTAATTGGAAAAAACCGCTATACCAAGAGCAAGCACCGCTACGGTAAGCCCGGAGCAGAGCACGTACAGACGATGGTTCAGCCTTTCAATCTTAGCATTTCTTGCCCTTTCCTCCATAATTTTTTTATAATTCCGCAGCACCGCTTCATCCTTCTGCTCCACCTCATCCGGTTCCCTCTCGCCGGTTGCCTCCTTTGACTCAATCATAAAATTCTGCATTGCCTCGTTTCTGGCATAATAAATGTAGTAACCGCTCTGCCTGCGCAGGCACTCACCCTCCATCATATAGAATGCGTCTTCCCCCTCCAAAGCGTCCATAATATAAAGCACCTTATCCGGGCCGGCGAAATTATCCATGTGAAGCCGGACAATCATATCATTTACCTCTATGGAAAATCCCATCCGAGACAAAAACCATCCCACAACCTCCAAATCCGGGAAGTAGGTTTTAACCTCCTGATAAATATAACTCCAGGTCTCTCCGTCAAAGGTTGTCTCCTCTAAATCAAGCTCCAGATTCTGCGCCGCCAGAGCCCCGCTCACAAATACAACCTCACCATTTTCTCCTTTTACGCTTTCCCCTACCAGAATCGCACCCCTTGCAAAGGTTGAATTTGGATTAGCCAGCTGATTTAAATAGGTCATGACATAATCCTCAATATATATTCTTCTGTTCCCATCCGGTGCACCTATCTGCCTGATATTCTTTGGTAATGTAATTCCCGCAAAAATGTTATCTTCTGTCTGGTCCTCTTTATCATAGACTATTTCAATCATGTTTTTCCATTCCTTTCCGTGATTTATCATTTCATAACAATTTTGCCTTTCTGTAACTTATCACGAAAAAATTGCTTTTCATGTCTAAAATTGTTCTTCACATTATAAAAATGTCCGCAATATCAGAATTTTTTTTGCTTTTCTATAGAAAATACGACAAGCCAGAGGATATTTTTTACTTCTCTGTCTAAAACAGGCTCAAAATGTTTATACTTTTCATACAATAAAGAACAAGGGAAACGGAGACTGAGCTATGACCCCATTATATTATAATGCATTTGAACAGGACGCTGCATTGCAATTAAAAAATGAGCTGTACCAGACAATTGAAAACAATTGCAGCGACTTAGAAGATATTATTATATTATGCATCGGAACAGACCGTGCCACCGGCGACTGCTTAGGTCCATTGGTCGGGGAGCATTTAAAAAATGTACTTCCACAGGTTCCGGTTTATGGCACTTTGGAACAGCCTATCCATGCATTAAATTTAGAAGAAACCATCCAGGGAATTTATGACCAGCACGAAAATCCATTTATCATTGCCATTGACGCCTCTCTGGGCATTCCTGAGCATATCGGATATGCAACGCTGAGCAAAAACCCTCTGATGCCGGGAAAAGGCGTCAATAAAAAACTGCCTGCGATAGGAAATCTCTCCATCACAGGCATTGTAAATGTTGCCGGTTTCCCAAATTCAATTTTATTACAGAGCACCCGCCTCCACACAGTAATGACACTGGCAAACTGTATCGGTAATGCCATCCACTGGTGCTTCTTAGACACTCAGCGCCCCGCTCCCTTATAAGCCGCAATGGCTTCTGACACGGTATCCGCAGTTCCATCCTCCATCAGGGATATCAAGTCCGCTACCCTTGCAGGTGTACAGAAATCCTTGCCAAGAATGGCACCATAATTATTGGCAATGGCAAGGGAAGAATTCTGGATATCCTCATCCAGGGCAGCCATCTGCTCTTCCATAGCCCCCAGGTCAGCCTTCATCTGTTCCAGTCTGCCAAGCCTTCTGTCATTTACCTCATTGGTGAGAACCTGCTTTGTCTCATTTTCAAAGACCGTCATAGCCTCCTGCTTCTCCTGGCTAATCTGGTTCAGTTCTTCTTCTAACTCCGCAAGCTTATCATCATATTTGTCAAGTCCATACTGGCTGTCATCCTTGTCCTTATTAATCCGGTTGCGGATTGCTTTCATCTGCCGCTTATTGGCTGCCATTTTATCCTTAATGTTGCGCCCCTCTGTCAGGGTATTGTAATGCCGCAATTTCGTTTTATTCAGCATAAAAATGTAGATAAGCCCCAATATAAACAGTGTCAGGGATACTGTCAGGGTACATAACAGTGTTAAATGTTCACTGTCCTTAAACAGTACATTCACAGACAAAATGTACATCAGCGCCGGAATTCCCACATAGGTAATACAGATTGTTACAAGCAATATGAGGATTTCATAAAAACGCTTCGTCATAAAAAGTGCATAATACAGATTGGACATACAAAAGTACGGAACGTGCTGTGCCTTAAACAAAGTTTTCATCTCCACCTGAAGCTGGCGATTCTCCTCCGTTAAATCTGCGGTCTCCATAGATACACGCTCATCCACACGCTTGGATTTTGCCTTATCACGCTTTGCACGGACACTGCGGCTTTTATTTTTATTGGCATCAATCTGGTCATCATAAACCTTCTCAATCTCGTTCTTACGCCGGCGGATGGTCTGGGCAATCTCATCCTGAATTGACTTCTCCTCTGTTCCAATCGCCTTTTTCAGATTCTTTTCCTGATTTTTATATTCTGCCAATTCCTGCCTCAGCTGTTCCACTGCCTCTAAATCAGTCTGAACCTGATACAGATAATCAACATTCTCATTAAAAACACTATCCTGCATAAAACTGCCTCTCTTTCGCACTATCTGTTGTGCCTTATTCCTATCCCTAATACAATATATTCTTATTTTAACAAACCTACTTTACAAATACAACTCTTTTCGATATTTTCCGTCAGCATCTTACAATAATATTCACAATCTTTTAATATTTCCTCCATTGTTTTTACTGCGGATTTATTATATACTATAGATAATGAATGACCATACAAAAGGGAGGGTGATAGCAATCAATATACTATTCTTTTTAACCCCAAAAGCGGAAGTTGCTTTTCTGGAGGAAGACTACTCGCTCCGGCAGGTTTTGGAAAAGATGGAATACCACAAATATTCCTCCATACCGATTCTCAATAACAATGGAGAGTACATCGGAACCTTAACCGAAGGAGATATTCTATGGTATTTACGCCATAACGATATAGCTACTGCGTTAAAATGGCCGGAGAGCCTGCATTTAACAGACGTTCCAAGACGTCTGGATTATGAGCCTGTCAATGCAAGCTCTGACATGGAGGATTTACTCTCAAAGATTATCCAACAGAATTTTGTACCGGTAGTAGATGACTGTGACAAATTTATCGGCATTATCACGAGACGTGATGTAATCCAATATTTTTGCAACCGTACATAGAATACTCAAAAATGGTCCACCGGTTCATTGTTTCATATGCCTGGCAACTTATGACAAAAACAGACTGCGCATTACACAGTCTGTTTTTTGGTTATTATACAGCTTTCACCATATTACATATATTCTTTTAACCGCTCCGGGTCCACCTTAATACGGTTATCCATGGTCTTCATAATATCCTTAATCTGAACCACACCATAAACCCCGGCATCCTCCAAATCATAAATCTCATTAGTACCAAAGCCTAACACCATCGGTCTTAAAATATCTTTTTCATTTTCCCGCAGCACCAGACCTCTCTCAGAATTGGTAAGTTCTACGCATACCCCCGGATAAAGAATCTTAACACTGTCCATTAAATGCTTTACCATCTTCCTGTCGTATAGCTCCGGATGGCTTTGCAGCATACGGATGGCTTCGACCTCCGTATGAGGATTTTCATCCAGCCGCATTGCAGTGTATTCATCATACGCATTGGCAACCATCAGCACCTTCACCGCATCGGAAATACTATCCGGTGCTTTCTCCGGAAGATATTGCAACTGACACAGCTGCATCAATATATTCTTCACCCCTGCCGGCAGCATAAAGGCATCTGAAATCTTATCAACACCAATAATTACCGCTCTTGCCACTTGGTTTAATTCCTCACCCGTCAGATTATCTGCTTTTCCCCGCAGTGCAGGCGGAAGTGACAGCTTTCCCAAATCGTGCAGCAACGCTGCAACCACAACTTCCGTCTGTTCCATAACCCCAAAGCCTGCCCGGTGGGAAATCAGCGCCGTCAATATTGCCACATTCAGGGCATGCTTATAGACATAATCCTCCGGACTTCTAAGATTTTGGTTAAAATTGATTCTGTGAAACAGATTGCCAAATCTGCGGACCAGCTCGTCCGTCTGCTGCATCAGATTCTCCGGTGCCTGATTTTTCATAATTGCATCCAAATCTTCCCGGATAACAAACACCGCCATTGTCTGAAACCGCTCAAACTCCATCTCTTCCTCGGTCATTGGCGGAAGAGGCTCTGCCGGCTCTAATATGTATAAGCCAATCAAGCCAAAATTCTTCACACTCTCAATACCCTGTCTGGTAATCTTATCATTTCTGCCATACAACAGAATTCCCTTTTTATTATAGATTGGTCTTGCCAGACGCATACCAACCTTCAAATCTTCTGCTTTAACGTATATCAATATAGTAACCTCCCGCATTTGAATATATTTATTGTATCATTCTATGGAATAAATATCAACGGAAGTTATCGCAAAATCGCCATAAAGTTCCGGATTCTGGTCAAAAATATTTACCGCCATTTGATAGGGAAGCTGCTTTCCATGGCACATATAGACAAGGCCGGAATACAGCTTTGCCTGTTTTCCGTTTCCGGCAGGTCTCCGAAGCAAGCCGCTGTCATCCTCCAGTACAATATAACCGCTGCAAAAGGAATATCTTTTGATATGCTCCTGCCAGCTATCCATCAGGAAAAGCGCACTGTCCACATCTTCTGCCAGCGCCTCCTCCTGGGACAACACCCGAAGCACTACTCCCCACTCCTCATACAGCAGCTCCACAATCCTCTCCAGATAAATGCTGTTCTTTTTTACCACAATGCTTATATCTTCATAATAATTCTTAACCTCCAGCAAAATGGAGATGAAATCCTTTTTAGTCCACTCCGTGCTGTCCAATACAAAAAGGAAGGATTTTCTTCTGTTTTGCGGTACTACCACCCTGCTGTGGAGAAAGGCTGTAATCTTTTTCCTGTTTTCCAGCAGTTCCCTCTTTCTTGCCCCAAACAGCTGCCTCTCAAGCTGCAATTCCCGTGCCACCGTCTGCTGTGCGCCGATAACACAGTTATCCGCCCGGTACCGGTTAATTCCTTTTTTTATTTTATTTACAAGCCTCTGCCCTGCCTTCCCATTTCCTCTTATGCTTTCCGTCTGATTCCCTTTTACGGTCACCTCTATCTTTAACACCTGAATTTGTGCGATAGCCTCTCTTTCAAGCTGTACCCTGTTTTTTCTGCCCTTTTTACAGCAAAAATAAATGTAGTCAATCTTTTCCTTTACTCTCATCGGCGTCCCGGCACATTTCCCTTTAGTAAAGCCTATTCCCGGAAAGTCCGGAAAATGACAAATCCCTCTTTTTTTGTTATACTATGAACAGCTTTAAATCAGGAGGTTCATAATGTACGCATATAAATGTATCACTGCCTACGAGGGCACCCGTTACAACGGCTGGCAGAAGCAGGGAAACACCACAAATACAATCCAGGAAAAAATAGAGGAAATCCTGTCTAAAATGATAGGTGAGCCTGTTGAAATAATGGCATCCGGCAGAACGGATGCCGGTGTACATGCCTTAGGGCAGGTCTTTCATTTCCATTGCTCAAAGGATTTATTACAAAACAACACCTCCGGCACATTTCTAACGGAACTTAATGGCTATCTGCCAAAGGATATACGGATTCTTTCTCTGGACGCCTGTCCGGAACGTTTCCACGCCCGCCTGAATGCAGAAAAAAAGACGTATCAATACCGGATTGACACCTCTGCCTATGGTAATTTATTTCTCCGAAATACAAGCCACCACATTGCCACACCTCTGGATACCGCCGCAATGAAAAAAGGCGCCGGTTATCTTCTCGGCACCCACGATTTCAAAAGCTTCTGCAGCAATAAACGCATGAAAAAATCAAGTATACGGACAATATACGACATCCGGATTGAAGAGGACGAAGAAGGACAGCTTCTTGTGCTGACCTTCACCGGTAACGGTTTTCTCTATAATATGGTCCGCATACTATCCGGCACATTAATCGAAATTGGGCTGGGGCTGCGCCGTCCGGAAGATATCCCTTCCATCCTCAAGGGCTGTGACCGGGGACTTGCAGGACACACCGCACCAGCCAAAGGGTTATTTCTGGTCAGTGTCAGCTATCCAGCTCCATAGCAGCTCCTCTAATTCCTGAAAGTTCTCCACATGGTTCACTTCGTCTCTCAGCTTCGAGGAATGGGGATATCCTGTGGTGTACCATGCAACGTGCTTACGCATCTCATGGATACCTGTAAATTCCCCTTTATATTCAACCATCATGCGGGCATGACGCAGCATCACCCTCACCATATCCGAAAGGGATGGTTTTTCCGGAATATATCCTTTTTCAAAATAGGTCTTCATCTGGGAGAAAATAAAGGGATTTCCCTTTGCTCCTCTGCCAATCATAAATGCATCACAGCCGGTTTCCTCTCTCATCCGCAGCACATCCTGAGGAGATGTCAGGTCTCCGTTTCCAATTACCGGAATGTGTACTGCCTCCTTAACCTGGCGTATAATATCCCAATCCGCCTGCCCGGAATAATATTCGCTCCGAAGCCTTCCGTGTACCGCCACCGCCGAGGCGCCGCTTTCTTCAATTACCCTGGCAATTTCTACTGCATTGACATGGTTTTCATC
Organism: uncultured Clostridium sp.; assembly: GCA_900544905.1. Classification (GTDB taxonomy): domain Bacteria; phylum Bacillota; class Clostridia; order Lachnospirales; family Lachnospiraceae; genus CAG-590. The sequence continues at coordinate 38,486 of UQXF01000010.1, read as the reverse complement.
AAAGCCCTTCCGGATTTTAACGGTTATGGGAACCTCTGTGGCTTTTACCATGGCTGATACAATCTCCCCCACCAGCTTAGGCTGCTTCATCAATGCAGAGCCCTCGTTATTATTCACAATTTTAGGAACCGGACATCCCATATTGACGTCAATAAAATCATAGCCTCTCTCCTGCACCTGTGCCGCTATCTTCGCCATAACCTCCGGCTCTGAGCCAAACAGCTGCAAACCAATGGGATGTTCCTGCTGCCGATATGTCATCAACGGTTCTGTATTCCGGTTTTTATATAAAACTGCCTTGGCACTCACCATCTCTGTATATAGCACATCACAGCCCTGCTCCTTGCACAGCAAGCGAAAAGGCAGGTCTGTTACACCTGCCATGGGAGCCAGTATTAATTTATCCTTCAAATCAATCATGCTCTTTTTTGCCATAAAATATTTCCCTTTGCTTCTTTTCTGTCAAAACACGAACACTCCATGTCCATTATAACTGTTTATTATATAAGATGTTCAGTCCCTTCAAGGTCAGGTTGGAATCATAGTATTCGATGCTGTCCGTCTCGTCAAAAATAATTTTGCCAAGACCACCGGTAGCCACAACCGTCATCCGGTCAAGCTTTGCCTCTTCCTTCACCTTACGGATAATATATTCTGTCTGACCGATATGACCATATACCAGACCTGACTGCATAGACGTAATGGTATCCCTTCCGAGAACGGCATCCGGCTTCTTTATCTCAATCTTCGGAAGCTTAGCCGCATCCTGCCATAACGCATGTGCCGCTATCCGGATTCCCGGTGAGGTAACTCCACCCACCAGGGTGGCATCCTCCAATACTAAATCATGGGTTGTCGCCGTTCCGTAGTCAATTACCAGAACCGGTCCGCCATAGATTTCATAGGCAGCCACAGCGTCCACTATACGGTCTGCCCCGACTTCCTTCGGATTTGGTATTGCAATCTTGATACCGGTCTTTATGCCGGGTCCCACCAAAATAGGATTCACTTTAAAATATTTAATCAGTCCGTTTATAATATGGTGGTTCACATCCGGCACAACTGATGCCATAATTGCCGCATTCACATCCTCCCTGTGAAGTCCTTTACTATGCAGCATATTGTAAAAGAAAATCCCATATTCATCTGAGGTTCTTGGAATCTTTGTGGTCATGCGAAAGGTTCCCTCAATTTCGTTTTCCTTAAATAATCCTATGGTTATATTGGTATTCCCAATGTCAATTGCTAATAACATATTATTATCCTCTTTTCCATATTTCTTATCACACCGGATATTCCGCTATCCATAGCAGCCTGTCCGACAGCCGCCTATTCCGGTTCTGCATCCAAAGGCTCTCCCAAAAAGAATACCCTGTAATACAGCTCCAGGCTTTCCAACAGCTCCTGCTTCACCTGCTGCAGCTGTTTTATTTTTAACACACTGCCAATCTCATCATACAGCAAATCATTCTCATCTGCCATGGTCACAAAATTGAGATTGCCCTCCTCATCATATTCCATAGTGAGAATCCCTCCGATATCCTCGGTAAACAATACGCACATCGCCTGCAGTTCATCCTTAATACTGTCCGGAAGTCCATTAAATGCCGGATTTAAATAATATTTCTCCTCATACTTGGAGGAGCCGCACAAAACTACCTTTTCCTGCTCCATTTTCTCCTCTATTCCTTTTCAAATTCTCTTAATTTTCTTATTCATTCTACAAGTTTTTCTTAAAAGCATTTTATCCTATTCACAAAGGGATTGCAACCTCTTTAGAGATTTGCTAAGATAGGTGATAGAATTATTAAGAAAAGAGGTATCAGAAAAAATATTATGTTAAATCAGAATTTTATTGATATGTGCGGACAAAAATCTGTCATACGTGAGTTATTTGCCTATGGCAGCCAGCGTGCTAAGGAAATCGGATATGAGAATGTATTTGATTACAGCCTGGGGAACCCTTCTGTTCCAGCGCCAGCCTCCTTTACCAATGAAATGATACGCCTGTTGCAGACAGAAGACCCTGTAGCCCTTCACGGATACTCTCCAAGCCTTGGAATCGACTCCGTAAGGGAAGCCGTTGCAGCTTCCTTAAATGACCGGTTTGAAATGAACTATGGGAAAGAGGATATATTCATGGTGAGCGGTGCCGCCGGTGCCATTGCCCATGCTGTCAGAGCAGTAACGGTTCCTGGTGACGAGATTCTGACCTTTGCACCCTTCTTTCCGGAATATACACCATATATCTCTGCAAGCGGTGCTGTTTTAAAGGTCGTTCCAGCAGATATCAGCACCTTTCAGATTAATTTTGACGCCTTTGTTGAAATGCTTAATGAAAAGGTAATGGCAGTATTAATTAACACCCCGAACAATCCATCCGGTATTGTGTATTCTACGGAGACAATTAATAAGCTTGCCATGATTCTCACCGAAAAGGAAGAGGAATTTGGTCATCCGATTTATATTATATCAGACGAGCCTTACCGCGAAATTGTATTTGAGGGAGTGGATGCACCTTTTGTCGCTGCCCACTATCACAACACCATTACCTGTTACTCCTTCAGCAAATCCTTATCTCTTCCGGGAGAACGAATCGGTTATATTGCTGTAAATCCTGCCTGTGAGGATTCTGCTTTATTAGTAGATATGTTTGGTCAAATTTCCCGTGGTATTGGTCACAATTGTCCGCCAAGCATTATCCAGCTGGCAGTTGTCAAGTCGTTATATGAAACCTCCGACCTGTCTGTCTATGAGACAAACAAAAACATCCTTTACACAGAGCTTACCAAGATGGGCTTTGATATTGTAGAGCCCGGCGGAACCTTCTACATGTTCCCGAAGGCTCTGGAGGAGGATGCCGTTGCTTTCTCCAACAAAGCAAAAGAATTGGATTTATTACTGGTTCCGAGCAACAGCTTCGGCGTGTCTGGTCATTTCCGTATCAGTTACTGTATTCCTACTGAAAAAGTGGAACGCTCCATACCGGTATTCCAGAAGCTGGCAGACATGTATATATAACAAACGCCGGACAATTGCCAAAACGATTGCACAATACATAATATAATTGCACATAAAAAGAGACTTCCATCGAAGTCTCTTTTTATGTATTGCATTATTCTGTTGTTACAGAAATACACATTCTTTTTATAATGTAATACTCTCCAAACTGATAGCCTACATCAACCCTTGACACCACCAAGTGCAACGCCGCCTACAATATTTCTGGAAAGAATTAAGTAAACAACTACAACCGGGAAGATTGAGAATGCAATCATAACATATACCTGACCCATATCAAACTTCAACCAGTCAGCTGCACGCAACTGTGCAATCAAAATCGGAAGTGTCTTCTTCTTATCTGTATGCAAAATCAATGCCGGTGTAAAGTAATTATTCCAGCTTGAAACAAATGAGAAGATTGCCTGTACTGCAATTGCAGGTTTCATCAAAGGTATTACAATAGAATTAAAGGTACGGAATTCACCGGAACCATCAATACGGGCCGCTTCAATCAATGAAAGTGACAAGCTGCTTTCCATAGACTGCTTCATATAGAATACAGTTACCGGAGCTGCAAATGCCGGTATAATCAATGGAATAAATGTATCGTCTAATTTCATATTATTCATCAAACGGACAAAACCAAGTGCAACTACCTGAGTCGGAATCATCATAATCGCCAGGATAAATGTGAATAAAACCTTCTTACCCTTAAACTGATATGCATGAAAAGCATATGCTGTCATTGCAGAAATATATACACAACCTGCCGCACTGACACCTGCAATAATTACACTGTTAATAAGTCCGTTCCAAACCGGTAATGTACCATTGACCAGATTCTTCCAGTTCGTCCACAAATTCGTACTTGGCAATGCTGAAAAACCAGCCTTTAACTCACCATTTGACCTGGTTGCATTGATAATCAATACATAGAACCAGAACAAACAGAAAAACGTGATTAAAATAAGGACAACATAGGCAATAGTTCTTCTGGTCTTAATTCCCAATCCTTTTTCTTTTTGTTGTTTTGCCATAGTTAATTACCTCCCGTCATCATTACTACCGCTAAACTTGAATACGATGAAGCTCAAAATTCCTGTTATGATAAGCAGGATTACAGATAAGGCACCACCCATACCATAGTTCTTACTGTACAGATGCTTATTCAGGAACATAATCAAGGTCATGGATGAACGCATCGGGTCACCAGTACCGTTGGTCAAAATCTGAGGAACATCATATAACTGCAAGCCACCGATTAAGGAAGTAATCATTACATAAATTAAAATCGGACGCAGAATCGGCAATGTAATGCGGAAGAATACCTGAGAGGAGGTTGCTCCATCCACCTCTGCTGCCTCAAACAGGGCAGGGTCAATTCCCATCATACCAGCCATCAACAGAATCGTTGTATTACCAAACCACATTAACAGGTTCATTGATGCAATCAAAATTCTTGTACTTCCCACATGTGAAAGGAAGGAATATGGCTCTGCAAGAACTCCCATCTGTACCAGGAGAGAGTTAATTGGGCCACTGTCAGCGAACAGTGTAAAGAATAACATTGAAAAAGCTGAAGCCATAATCAGGTTCGGCATATAGATAACCGTCTTAAAAAACTGTGCGCCCTTTATCTTCAAACGGTTATCAGAAAACCATGCACCTAACAGCAATGAAATCAATATCTGTGGGATAAAGCACATCAGCCACACGAGCATAGTATTCTTAAAATACAACAAAAAATCTCCACCTTTTATCAGCGAGATGTAATTTTCAAGTCCAACAAAATTCGGTCCAATCTGTTTCAGACCTGACATATAGTTTTCAAAGAAACTATTATAAATCGTACTAAACAATGGTATTATCTGAAAAATAAAATATATTACCATAAATGGTATCAGAAATATGTAGCCCCATTTGTTAAAGCGGACCACATTGCTCTTTTTTTTCATAATAGCATTTGCCCCCTTTTCCCATTTGTTATTACAGAGCTCACAGCAAATCTTCCTGTCCTTATTGTGCAAACCTGCTGTCAACTCTGCACACATTATAACTGTTTGCTTCGCTTTGTAATATATTTTGGCATTATTATAGCCGTGCCCGCCCAAATTCTGACAGGCACGGCTATATAATTCATGACTGTTCTAATATTATATTGAATATAATATTAATCTGTTGTTAACTCAGGATATTTCTCCTTGATAGCTGTGTAGAACTGCTGTAATGCTTCGTCATAAGTAGCATTGCCATCGAAGTAGTTCTTCATAGCACCCTGGAACTCCTCGTTACAACCCTGGTCGTAAGCAGAAATGTTGCTTAAGTCAAGAGTCTCAACACCTGCACTGTAGATACCAAGTGGATTCTGGCCACCTAAAATCTTGCTTGAGTAGTCAGATGAAGCCATCTCAGCAATAACGTCCTGGTTGTTAACAAAGTCATCATCAGCCTCGATAATCTCTTTCATGATAGTATCATCTGTAGTCATCTTAAGCATGATGTCCTTAACTAAGTTAGCATTGTCTGTACCGGTTGCAGCTGCACACCATGTACCACCCCAATAGAAGCCCTGAGGTCCCTCTGCAGCACCCCAACGTCCATTGTATCCGATAGAACCTTCTGTGTCAGCAGCCATAGAGAAGTTTACTAACCAAGCTGGTCCAAAGTAGCAGAATACTTTACCGTCTGGGTAGAAGCCCTTGCTCCAGTCATCTGACCATAACTCAGCTGTTGTTGTCTCGCCAGCATCAACTAATGCCTTAGAATCATCAACCCATGCCTTGATGTTGTCATCAATCTGAACCTTGTTATCATCTGATACCCACTTTGTTGTTACATTGTTAGAGTATACACGATATGAATCGTTAACAGTAGCTGTAATCTTATAACCAGCTTCTTTTAACCTTGTTGCTGTCTCATTGAATGTAGCCCAGTCCTTAACATATTCCTGAACCTCTGCTGGGTCCTCTGTTCCTAAAACTTCAGCAGCAGCGTCACGGTTGTAGAATAACACACCAGGACATCCCTGCCAAGAAACACCCTTTAAGTTTCCGTTAGAATCTGTAACGATATCCTTTGTGTACTGATACTGCTTAGATAAATCTTCATCAGTAATGCCAAGGTCTGCAACTGGCATTGTGTAGTCAGAATCAACATACTTAAGCGCATAATCTGCCTCTAATAAGAACATATCAATCTTATCATCATCAGCAGCATCTGCCTGCTTTAATAATGTCTCATCCAAGTTGTTCTGGTATGCGTTGTCGTCAGATGGAGTAATATTCCACTTAACCTCAACATCACCAATCTTACCTGTAGTAGCATCTACTTCCTCATATCCTGGATAATGGTCTGTGATACGAGTCTTGAACTCCTCATTCCAGCAGTAGATGTTTAATACTTTACCAGTATCTTCAGCTACCTCAGCTGCGTCGTCGCCACCATCTTCTGATGATGCTGCTTCAGTAGTTGTGTCATCAGAAGCTGCTGGTGCCTCGGTAGTATCACCGCCACCGCATCCGAATAATAAGCCAGCTACCATAGTTGCTGCAAGCAAACCGCTTACCATTTTTTTCTTCATACGTTTTTCCTCCCTTTGAGTTAATTAAATAATAGATTTGCATTTATGTAATTATTATGATATCTCATAATAAAAATGCCATTAATATAACCCCGCTTCCGTTACTCTACTATATATCATTTTGAACAATTTTGCAAGCCTTTTTTTCTTTTTTTTTTGGCAATTCCTCCATGCTAAACCTCATTTTGCCATAATCATTATGCATTATGCCATAAAGACCTGTACAATTTTACTTCATATTAGTCAATTGCAGTCACGTAAACAAAAACGCACCTCTAACGCCTTCTAATCGTTGTCGGAAGCCTCCACGTTCATAACCTGGCGTTTTCTCGCAAGCTCATCATTTTCCAGATATTCATCATAGGTTGTCATCTTGTCAATCAGTCCTGTGGCTGTAATTTCCATAATACGATTTGCCGTAGTCTGGATAAACTGATGGTCCTGGGATGAGAATAACACAACTCCTGGAAATTTAATCAGCGCATTGTTCAGGGCTGTTATGGACTCCATATCCAGATGGTTTGTCGGTTCATCCAGCACCAGAACATTCGTGCCCATAATCATCAGCTTTGAAAGAAGACACCTGACCTTCTCCCCTCCCGAGAGTACCTTAACCTTTTTCACACCGTCATCTCCTGCAAACAGCATTCTTCCAAGGAAGCCTCTTACATAAGTAGCATCTTTTTCCTCCGAAAACTGGGTCAGCCAATCCACAATGGTCAAATCGTTATCAAATTCCTGTGTGTTATCCTTTGGAAAATATCCCTGGGATGTGGTAACTCCCCATTTATAAGTACCCTCATCCGGTTCTTCCTCTCCGGCTAATATCTTGAACAGCATTGTGGTTGCCAGCGTATTTGGTCCCACAAATGCCACCTTATCTTCTCTTCCAATGGTAAAGGAAATATTGTCCAGTATCTTTTCCCCATCCACTGACTTGGAAAGTCCCTCCACCGTCAGTACCTCATTGCCGATTTCCCGGTTCGGGCGGAAATCAATATATGGATATTTCCGGCTGGACGGCCGCATTTCGTCCAGTTCAATTTTCTCCAATGCACGCTTTCTGGAGGTCGCCTGCTTTGATTTGGAAGCATTTGCAGAGAAGCGCTGGATAAATTCCTGCAGCTCCTTAATTTTCTCTTCCTTCTTCTTGTTTGCCTCCTTCATCTGCTTAATCATCAGCTGGCTGGACTCATACCAGAAATCATAGTTACCGGCATACAGCTGGATTTTTCCGTAATCAATATCTGCAATATGGGTACAGACCTTATTCAGGAAATAACGGTCATGGGATACCACAATTACGGTATTGTCAAAGTTAATCAGGAACTCCTCCAGCCATGCAATGGCGTCCAAATCCAGATGGTTGGTCGGCTCATCCAAAAGCAAAACGTCCGGATTGCCAAACAGCGCCTGGGCAAGCAGTACCTTAACCTTCAGCGTATCCTCCAGCTCTGCCATCAGCTTGTAATGATAGTCTGTCTCCACACCAAGACCATTTAACAGGGTAGCGGCATCGGATTCCGCCTCCCAGCCATTCATCTCTGCAAATTCTGCCTCCAAATCCGCTGCCTTCGCACCGTCTTCATCGGAAAAATCCGGCTTTGCATAGATTTCCTCTTTTTCCTTCATCACATCATAAAGTCTTTTATTACCCATAATCACAGTATCTAATACCGTATAATCATTATACTTAAAGTGGTCCTGCTGAAGCACGGATAACCGTTCTCCTGCATTCATAATGACATCGCCTTTGGTGGTTTCAATCTCTCCGGATAATATTTTTAAAAAGGTTGACTTTCCTGCGCCATTTGCACCAATCAGTCCGTAGCAGTTACCCTCGGTAAATTTTATATTCACATCTTCAAATAATGCCTTCTTACCAAATCTCAATGTCACATTGTTTGCACTAATCATGTTTTTTCCTCTTTCTCCTGGTTTTTAACCTTATTTTCTATCTATAGAATATTTCTTAAACCTGTTTTTATACCCCCTGAAGCTCCGGGTCGATAATAACTGCCACACGGTCAATCCGGTTCTTATCCATTGATAATACCTTTAATGTTATTCCATCTTTCTTGACAGTCTCACCCTCTGTAGGCAGATGGTCCAGCAGTTCAATTACATATCCGCCCAAAGAATCATAATCCTCTGATTCCAGATTCACTCCGATATTGTCTGCAAGGTCGCTGAGCTTCATGGCTGCATCCACCTCAAACTGGTTTTCTGCAAGCTGTGTCACCGTCTCCAGCTCATCCATATCAAATTCATCCCGGATTTCTCCTACAATTTCCTCCAACAAATCCTCAATGGTAATTAACCCGACTGCCGTAGCATACTCATCCAACACAATGGCAAGGGACACAAAACGGTTTCTCATCTCCGCCATAATAGAGGAGGTTTTCTGGTACTCATACACAAAAAACGGTTCCCTCATAATATTACGCAGTGAAAAAGGCTCCTGCCTTTTCCCATTCTGATTCTGGTAAAAGAACAAATCCTTCAGGTATACAATACCAATCACGCTGTCTTTATTGTCATCATAAACCGGAAGTCTGGAATAATGCTCCTCCTGGAATATTTCAAACACCTCATCAAAATCAGCATCTACAGAAACCAAAGCCATGTCTGCTCTGGGAATCATGACATCCTTCGCCTTGGAATCGCCAAAATCCACCACATTGTTAATCATGGACTGCTCTTCCTTTTCTATAACACCATCTTCCACGCTCACATCCACAATTGTCCGAAGCTCGCCCTCTGTCATCTGGTTTTTTGCCTTATCCGTATCAATTCTCAACACAAAGAAAATCACACCGCTTAATTTATCCACAAACCAGATTACCGGTGTCAGCACCGTGGTTAAGGGCTGGATAATGTGAATGTAAATCAGGGATAACCTCTCACTGTAAAGGGTTGCCAGTGATTTTGGTGTAATCTCACCAAACAGCAGCACCACCAGGGTAAGGATTCCCGTTGACACCCCAATAAACTTACTGCCAAACACCGCTGTGGTAAAAGAAGTTGCCAAAGCGGAGGCGGAAATATTTACTATATTATTGCCAATCAAAATAGTACTTAACATTTTTGACGGATTCTCCACCAACTTCAGCACTTTAGCTGCACTGACATTTCCTTCTTCAACCAGGGCACGCATGCGGTGCTTATTCACCGTTGTCAGTGCTGTCTCCGCAGAAGAAAAGAATGCAGAAAGCAAAATCAGAATTAATAGAGTAACAATTTGAATCAAACTCGAGTCAGGCTCCAAAAAAATCATCCTCCTAAAAAAATAAAATTTACAGTAATTTTACTGAATGAAATATCTCTTGTCAAGTCATACTATATTTGTAACAAGTTTACCTGTTTTTAAAAGGAGTAAATAAAATGAGAAGTACCAAGAAAAAATACGAAGAAGTAGCTAACCGGTGCAGCTCTTATAGCAAGACAACTTCCAGCGAATTGTCTAACTGCGTAGACTGCAACTGTACCAGCTGCTTAAACTGCGAACATTTCGCACCGGATGAGCACTGTGTATTAGACCTCTACGATTCAATTGCACAGAACTTAAAGTAATTTGAAGCAAAAAACAAAACGGGCGGTTATTCCCTTCCACTGCGATACAGCAAAGAAATAACCGCCTGTTTTGGATTAGTTATTAATTAACTTATCCTCTCCATTCCAGCTATATAACTTGCGAACCTCCTCGCCAACAACCTCTGACGGATGCTCAGCAGCTAACTTTCTCATAGCCTTGAAATGTACCTGGCGTCCTGCAGGTGACATATCTAACAGGAACTGTTTTGCAAAAGAACCATCCTGGATATCAGAAAGAATCTGCTTCATAGCCTTCTTGGTATCCTCTGTGATAATCTTAGGTCCTGTAATATAATCACCATACTCAGCAGTGTTGGAAATAGAATATCTCATTCCTGCAAAACCTGACTGGTAAATCAAATCAACAATCAGCTTCATCTCATGAATACACTCAAAATATGCATTTCTTGGGTCATAACCAGCCTCAACCAGAGTCTCAAAACCTGCCTGCATCAATGCACAAACACCACCGCAAAGTACTGCCTGCTCACCAAAAAGGTCTGTCTCTGTCTCTGTTCTGAAGGTTGTCTCAAGAACACCGGCTCTTGCTCCACCGATTGCCAAAGCGTATGCCAGAGCAATTTCCTGTGCCTGACCGGTTGCATCCTGCTCTACAGCTACTAAACAAGGAACACCCTTGCCTGCCTGATACTCGGAACGTACCGTATGTCCAGGTCCCTTAGGTGCAATCATGGTTACATCCACATCCTTAGGCGGTACAATACAGCCATAATGAATGTTGAAGCCATGGGCAAACATTAACATATTGCCTGCCTCTAAGTTTGGCTCAATGTCCTTCTTGTACATATCAGCCTGTAACTCATCATTAATTAAAATCATGATGATATCAGCCTTCTTAGCTGCCTCTGCTGCTGTATAAACCTCAAATCCCTGAGCCTCTGCCTTTGCCCATGATTTGCTGCCTTCGTATAAACCAATAATAACGTTACAGCCTGACTCCTTTGCATTCAATGCATGCGCGTGACCCTGGCTACCGTAACCAATAACTGCGATAGTCTTGCCATCTAATAATGATAAGTTGCAATCTTCCTGGTAAAAAATCTTTGCCATTTTCCAGTTCCTCCTATAATAAAATTAATATTTATGTATCACTGATTACTTGGAATCAGCACTACCCCTTGTCAATCCGGTAAGACCGGTTCTTACAATGGATTCAATCTCAAATCCATCCAGCAGACCGATAAATGCTTCAATCTTATTGGCATTACCGGTTAACTCAATCATCAACGACTCAATGGACACATCTACTATCTTTGCGCGGAACACATCCGTGATTGCAATAATCTGCTGTTTCTCTTCCCGGTTTGTCTTTACCTTTACAAGAACCAGCTCTCTGCATACAGATTCCCCGTCCTTGAGCTCTGTAATCTCCACAACATCCTCCAGCTTATTTAACTGTTTTGCAATCTGCGCCAGGGTCAAATCATCGCCGCTCACTGCAACTGTCATACGGGAATACTTTGGATTCTCAGTGACGCCAACGGATAAACTGTCAATGTTATAACCTCTTCTACTAAACAATCCTGCTACACGGCTTAAAACACCGGAAGTGTTATCCACCAGCAGGGATAATACCATCTTCTTCACGTTCATTCCACCTTTCAGAGTCAAACTGTGCCTTTTTACACAACCAAAAACATTTTAGCAACTATTGTACAGACTGTCAAACCTTTTTTCGCACCGTCTGTGGATGGCGGCTATTTCTCCAGCAGCCGTTCCACCAGCCGGCACGCCTCCGCCGCATCCTTGGAATAACCGTCTGCACCAATTTCATCTGCAAAGCTCTGGGTAATCACCGCACCGCCAATTATAATCTTCGCCGTAACCTGCTTTTCCTTCGCATATTCCACCACATCCTTCATGCGCATCATAGTGGTGGTCATCAGGGCAGATAAGCCGATAATGGAAGCATTTTCCTTTATTGCCGCATCGATGATTGCCTCCTTTGGCACATCCTTTCCAAGGTCAACCACACGGTAGCCATAATTCTTCAGCATCAGCACCACAAGGTTTTTGCCGATGTCATGAATGTCCCCCTCCACTGTCGCCATGACAATCGTCGGCATTTCCTCTCCATTCTCCGCCTTCGGAAGCAGCGGCTCCACATGGGAAATCGCCAGCTCCATTGCCTCAGCCGATGCAATAAGCTGGGGCAGAAAATATTTTTTCTGGTCAAACAGCTCCCCTACTTCATTAATAGCCGGAATCAGATGTTCCTCTATCACTGACTGGGGACTGCCGCCCTCTGCCAGATATGCTTTTACATCCTCAAGCATGGTGCGCTTGTTTCCCTTCAGGACATTCTCATACAGTCTGGAATGTGTCCCTGGTGCACTGCCTGAGCCATTTTGACTGGCAGCGCCGGCACCGGCATTTTTACCGGCACTTCCCGCTCCCGCTGCACCGGACGCTAACGAAAGCGTTTTGACATTCTCAATGTAGCGGACATCCGCCCCTTCCTTGTTCAACAGTAAATCCGATGCGAAAGCCGCATTCATCAATAACTCCTGAGATGGATTGGCAATCGCCATGGTCAGTCCCTTTGAAATCGCCATGGTCAAAAATGCAGTATTGACAAAGCTCCGCTCCGGCAGTCCAAAGGATATATTGGAAAGACCGCAGATTGTGGCAAGTCCTAATTCTTTTTTACAGTATTCAATGGTTTCCAGGGTCTCAAGGGCTGCATTTTTATTTGCTCCCACCGTTGCCACCAGACCGTCCACCACGATATCCTCCTTTGCAAAGCCAAGCTCTAAGGCTCTGTCATATATGGTGTGGATAATCTGTTTCTTTTCCTCAATATCCTTCGGAAGCCCCTGGTCTGAAAGGGGAAGCAGTATAAACATGGCTCCGTACTTTCTCGCAATAGGCAGAAGCTTTTCAAATTTTTCCTTTTCCAGGGAGATGGAGTTAATCAGCGCCCGCCCCGGATAAATGCGCAGCGCATGCTCAATAATATCCACATGGGAGGAATCTATACATAACGGAAGATTGACCGTATTGGTGACCTCATAGATAACCTTCTGCATCATGGCATCCTCATCTATGCCGTTCATTCCCATATTGATATCCAGAACGGCAGCTCCGTTTTCCTCCTGCTCCTCCGCCATCTGGACTACCAAATCAAGCTTTCCTTCCCACAGCTGTTCCTGCAGCTTTTTCTTACCGGTGGGATTGATTCTCTCCCCCACCACCAGAAAGCTTCCGTCAATGTCAATCTCCAGCATCTGTCTCTCAGAAGCCAGCAGCCGTTTCCTTTCCGCCGTCACTTCCGGAACATCCATCAGTCTTACCGTCTGGGCAAGGGCGGTAATATGCTCTCTGGTGGTGCCACAACAGCCACCGATAATTCCGGCTCCGGCTTCCACCAGCTGCCTTCCGTACTCTGCAAATTGCTCCGGCGTCATTGCGTACACCGTTTCTCCATCCACCAGCTCCGGCATACCGGCATTCGGCTTTGCAAGAATCGGAACCGTGGCATATCTTCTCATCCGCTCCACCATTGGTATCATTTCGGCAGGTCCTGTGGAACAGTTGATTCCTATCACATCTGCCCCCAGGCTCTGTAAAACAGTTACAGCAGTTTCCGGGTCTGTTCCAAACAGGGTTCTGCCATCCTCATTGTAGGTCATGCTGATTATCACCGGCAGTTCACAGGTCTCCTTTGCCGCAATCAGCGCTGCCCTTGCCTCTGCCAGGCTCATCATGGTCTCCACCACCAGCAAATCCACATCCGCCTCTGCAAGGACACGAATCTGCTCCTTGTAAACATCTATCAGCTCCTCCAGCTTAAGCTTTCCAATGGGATAAAGCTGTCTTCCCGTCATGGTGAGGTTTCCAGCCACATAGGCACGGTATCCGGTCCTTGCCACTGCTTCCTTTGAAAGTGTCACAAGACGCCGGTTAATGGATTCCAGTTCGTTTTCCCATCCATATTCCTCCAGCTTAATCCGGTTTCCTGAAAAGGTCGGGGCATATACAATATTGCTTCCTGCATTGATATAATCCATCTGCAGGTTTACCAGCACCTCCGGATGCTCCAGAATCCACGCCTCCGGACAGACTCCGGTAGGCATGCCCGCCTTTTGCAGGTTGGTGCCGGTAGCTCCGTCTAAAATAAGAATTTTCTGATTCAATAATGTCCTAAATTGTTCCTTTGTCATATCCGCTCCATTCCGCTGTCACACATACAGCTTTGTCTTATAACTCTGTATCAGTTCCGGTGTACTCAAAAAGGTTCACTGGACCTTTTTCTCACATGCATGGCAACTAACAGATTTCATCACTGTCCAGCAGTATTGTAAAGGGTCCGTCATTTAAAAGCTCCACCTTCATGTCTGCGCCAAAGCTTCCCGTCTCCACCACATTTATATTTTCCCGGCTTCTGGCAATAACATACTCGTACATTTCATTTGCCTTGTCCGGCTTTCCTGCCTTGATAAAGGAAGGCCGGTTTCCCTTTTTGCAGTCTGCATACAGGGTAAACTGGGATACCAGCAAAAGCGCCCCGTCCACATCTGCCAGGCTTAAATTGGTCTTCCCGTTTTCATCCTCAAAAATACGCAGACCTGTCATTTTCTTTACCATTTTATCTGCAATTTCTCTTGTATCGGTATCCGTCACTCCAACCAATACCAGAAATCCCCTTCCAATCCTTGCGGTTACCTCTCCGCCTATTGTAACCTCTGCATGCTTTACACGTTGAATTACGAATCTCATACCCTATGCTCTTCCTCCGGTTTTACATTCCTTATACTTAAGTAACAACATTATAGATAGATTTTCACAAAGTTGCAATGTATTCTTTTTATTTTGACTTTTTAGGGAAATCTCTTTATTATAAGGAACAGCAGAAAACAGGAAATTTACGGTGCCGGATTTCCGGCGGAACGGAGCTTATATGAACGAAGAGCAAATTCTCAAAGGCCGCTTGTCCGATTTGGCAAAGCGCGCTTATCAGCAAAACATATACACATACAGTAACTTTTTATCCCCGGCAGAGCTTTCCATACTGGAGGATATCCGGAAAGACATATCCTATATCCATGTGGAAACCTTTGGCGGAAATCCGCTTTGTGAGCGTCAGGTGGCAGGCTTTGGCTCAGAGGAAGACTTTGGCTATCCCGGGCATTTTCCCATCACGGTAATCAAAGCCACTCCACTGCTGGAAAAGTTCAGTGATTCCCTGAATCATCGCGATTTTCTGGGGGCATTGATGCATCTTGGAATTGAAAGGGACACCCTTGGGGATATCCTGATAAAGGAAACCACCGCTTATATTTTCTGTCTGGAGAATATTGCAGATTACATCTGCAAAGAACTCACAAAGGTAAAGCACACCAACGTAAAGTGCATGGTAACCAGTATGGACATTCCGGCTTTACAGCCTGTTTTTTCCAGCAGGGAATTTCCGGTGGCTTCCCTCCGGTTAGACGGTATAATTGCAAGCCTGTTAAAATGCTCCCGAAAGGAAGCACTGTCGCTCTTTGAGGAGAAACGGGTAATCTTAAACGGACGCATTACCGGCAGAAACAGTATTACCTTAAGGGAAGGAGACGTTTTCTCAGTGCGGGGGTATGGGAAGTTCATTTTTGACGGTTCCGGCGGCAGTACAAGAAAGGGAAAAATCTATGTGCATATCCGCCAATATGTATAAATGAACTTTGGTGCTTTTTGTATAGTATCTTTTTTTCAGTTGTGTTATAATATCCCATTAATGAATGGATATATACACATTTTTTGTAAAAATAGTCATACGTTATCAGGAGGAAGACATGAATATTATAATTGTAGGCTGCGGCAAGGTAGGTTATGCCCTGGCCGAACAGCTAAGCGAAGAAGGTCATGAAATAACGATAATTGATACCAACAACGACAAGCTTGAAAAAGCACTTTCCATACTGGATATACAGGGTGTCAACGGAAACGGCACCTCTTTCCGGAGCCAGATGGAAGCCGGTATCAAGGAAAGCGATTTGTTAATTGCGGTGACCGGACAGGACGAGGTCAATCTGCTCTGCTGCCTGATTGCCAAAAAAGCCGGAAACTGCAACACCATTGCAAGAGTCCGGAATCCGGAATATTTTGCAGAAATAAAGTATTTGAGAGAGGAATTAGGACTGTCCCTGGCAATCAATCCGGAGCTTGCCTGTGCCATGGGAATTGCCCGGTTAATTGAAGTTCCCAGTGCATTAGACATTACCTCCTTTGCAAAGGGCAAGATTAATTTAATCAAGCTCTCTGTACCGGACGATTCCATTATTCATTCCATGACTGTATTTGAGTTTGCCACCAAAATTCATACCCACACGTTAATCTGCGCTGTGGAACGGAATCATGAAATCATTATTCCTGACGGAAATACGGTGCTGCAAAAGGGCGATAATATGTATGTCATCATCCCTCCCTCTGATATCCATACCCTGTTATCGAAAATCGGTATCAAGGCAAAGCCAATCCGCTCTGTTATGATTATCGGCGGTGGAACCATTTCCTATTATCTGGCAAGACATCTGGAAGCAAACCATGTCCAGGTAAAAATTGTGGAAATCAACCATAACCGTTGCGAGCAGTTAAGCGAACTTTTGCCGCATACCATGATTATCAACGGAGACGCCACAGACCGCCAGCTTCTGTCAGAAGAGGGCATTTCCGATGCAGACGCTTTCGTATCCCTTACAAACATGGATGAGGAAAATCTTGTGTTGTCCCTGTTTGCAAACAAGGTCAGCAATGCCAAAATAATCACAAAGGTGGACAAGGTATCCTTTGAGGAGGTTGTAGAAGAGCTTCCAATCGGAACCATCGCCTGCCCGAAAAATATTACTGCAAAATCCATCCTGCAATATGTCCGGGCATTACAAAACTCCTTTGGCAGCAATGTAGAAACACTGTACCGCATGTTAGATGATAAGGTGGAGGCACTGGAATTTTCCATCAAACAGGAATCCAAGGTAACCAACACTCCTCTTATGGAGCTGAATTTAAAGAAAAACCTGCTAATCTGTGCTATTTTGCGGAATGGCAAGGTGATTACCCCCAGCGGTAAAGATACCATTTTAACAGGGGATACCGTTATTGTAGTAACAACAAACAAGGGACTTACCGATATCAAGGATATCCTGGCATAGCAGTCCCCGAAAATAAATTATGTAGGATTAAGAAAATGAACATTACAATGATTTTTTATTTACTGGGCTGGATTCTTAATACAGTTGCCGCCCTGATGCTTGTACCCTTTGCGGTATCCATATATTACAGTGAAGAGGTGGGCAGATATTTTCTCATCTGCTCATTGATTATGTTTGCCGTGGGCTTTGCTCTCACCAGAAAACGTCCGAAAAATTCCAAATTCTATGCAAGGGAGGGCTTTGTCATTACAGCCTTAAGCTGGCTGCTGCTCTCCGTTACCGGATGCCTTCCTTTCTACTTAAGCGGTGAAATTCCATCCTTTACCAATGCTCTTTTTGAGTGTATATCCGGCTTTACCACCACCGGAGCCTCCATTCTGTCAGACGTGGAGCAAATGTCCCGGTGTATGATGTTCTGGCGCTGTTTTATCCAGTTAATCGGCGGTATGGGCGTGCTGGTATTCATGCTGGCTTTAATCCCCCTCACCGGAGGACAGGACCTCTATCTGATGAAGGCAGAAAGTCCGGGACCAAATGTGGGCAAGCTGGTTCCGAAGGTACAAAAAACCGCCTACTATCTGTATGCGATTTATTTTTCACTGACTCTGCTGGAAATTATCTGCCTGGTAATTGCCGGTGCTCCTTTATATGATGCCGTCTGTACTGCATTTACTACCACAAGCACCGGTGGTTTTGGCGTCAAAAATACATCCTTAGGCGGTTATTCTCCGGCAATCCAGTATATCGTAACCATATTCCTGTATTTGTCGGGACTGAATTATAACTTTTTCTTCTTTATGTGGATTCGGCGTATAAAGGATGCTTTTTCCATACAGGAAATCCACCTGTACAGCGGTATTTTCTTCAGCTCCATTGCCGTTATTGCCTGGGATATTATCCGGAACTCCGGTTATGCCATTGAGGAGGGAATCCGCCATGCCGCTTTTCAGGTAGGCTCCATTATGACAACTGCCGGTTTTTCTTCTGCTGACTTTGATACCTGGCCTTCTCTTTCCAAAGGCATCCTGGTATTGCTGATGTTTGTCGGCGGCTGTGCCGGAAGCACCTGTGGCGGAATTAAGGTTTCCCGTATTTTAATTTATTTAAAGACCGTAAAAAAAGAAATTGCGCAGCTCTGCCATCCAAGAAATGTAAAGGTCATTAAGATTGATGGCAAACCGCTGGCACATAATGTACTGCGCTCTGCAAATATTTTCTTCATCGTATACATGGTGATTTTTGTTATCTCCACGCTGCTTATCAGTATAGATGAATTTGATTTGGTGACAAATTTTACCGCAGTGGCATCTGCACTGGGCAACATCGGACCGGGACTTTCCCTTGTGGGACCAACCAGAAATTTTGACCTGTTTTCACCATTTTCAAAATATGTGCTGATGTTCGATATGTTAGCTGGGCGTCTGGAGATATTCCCAATGCTGGTGTTACTGTCACCATATACATGGAAAAAGCAATAGCGATTGAGAAATCAATACGTCACTTTTTTACAAAAGCTCATTTAATTTCTCAAAGACAAATTCCACACTTTTCTGCCGTACCTCATTGCGCCCAAGCTCACCATACTGCTGTGTAAAGGTATGAACCCTGCCATTGATGGCGAATCCAAAACACACCATACCAACAGGCTTCGTGGCTGTACCGCCTGTTGGTCCTGCAATCCCTGTAATTCCCACACCAACCTGGGAAGCCGCCTGTCTGGCAACTCCTGCCGCCATCTGACAGGCAACCTCCTCACTTACAACACCATATTGGGCAATGGCGTCTGCGCTGACATCCAGATACCGCATCTTTGCTTCATTTGCATAAGTGACAAAGCTTACATCTAAAACCTTTGAGGCATCTGCCACGCCTACAAGTGTTGCAGCGGCCAGTCCTCCCGTACAGGATTCTGCAAAGGAAATGTGAAACCCCTTTTCAATCAACTTTTTCACTACAATATCTTGCATACAATCCTCTCCTTTTCTATAGATACCTGTTATAGGTGATTGCGAAACTCATTATTTCAAAATGTGAGTTGTGCAAATGTAACAAATTTATGTTTGTAGGACATTTGAGAACGTCAGTGGTTAGCGAGGTGTTTTCGAGCTTAGCACTGCTACGTTCTCAACTAAGTGCAAACGGTCCGAAAAACATATTTGTTACATTTGTACAACGCAGGCTTTCAAAAAACGAGTTTCGCAATCACCTAAGATACCTATTAAGATAGCTGCATCTTTGCTGTCTGTCAATGGATATTTTCTTTTAATCTTAATAAGTAAACAGCTGCACCCAGTAGTTTGTTCCTGCTGCATTCTGCAGATGGCCTACCCCGATTTTGGTAAATTTCGCATTCAGAATGTTTGCCCTGTGTCCCTCACTGTTCATCCATGCCTCCATTACCTTTTCCGGCGAAGTCTGTCCCCATGCAATGTTCTCCCCTGCACCGGTAAACCGGATATTCGCATCGGTTAAAACAGAACTGAACTTTCTGCCATCCGGTCTGGTATGGGAAAATGAGGTCTGAATCTCTTTCGCACGAACCAGCGCCGCAGACGCTACCTCCGTATCAATCTGGAGGGCATGCAGACCCGCCTTCGCACGTTCTTCATTCACTAATTTCACAACCTGCTCTGCGTAGGACAGCTGCCCGTTATCCGGAAGATTAGTGTCCGGTATCTCCGGCTGGCTGGTATTCCCACCTGACTGGTCATAATCCGGTGTCTCAGAATCCGGCACATTTTCATCTGGAACATCCTCCCCCGGTATATTTTCATCCGGAGTATCCTGTTCCGGTGTGCCGGTTTCCGGCTGCTCCTCTTCTGGAAGACTGCTGTCCGGCAAATCCGGCTGACTTTCGTTTCCCGGCTGATTACAATCCGGTAAAGTAATGACCGGGCAATCCTTCAAGCTGCCGCTTTGCAGCTGGCTGCACAATTCCTCCAGAACACTCTTTATCTCCGGAAGACTTCCCACCTGGCTCTTTACCACCACACAATTCTTTGACTGTGTTGTGCCTTTCACACTATATACACTGGCTGCCTGAGCCGGAAAAGATGCACTGCTAGTGAATCCAAGCATCAATGCCATAGCAAATACTGACCGTTTCTTCATAACTTATAACCTCCTGTTTTTAATTGTAACGGTTTAATTTCAAATTTGTTACATTTTTGTTACATCAAGACTATAACACAGGTTATAAAGAAATAATACCGGTAATATATTCCACTCATGAAGCAGTCGGAATGTCAGTTCCACTGAACGCTCCGGATTGTGCTTTGCATTTCTATGTCCGTTTTTTCTCCCTTATCCACAATGCCAGTACCAGCATAACCGCTCCTGCCACCAGCAGATAAAGCTTATCCTCTGCATTTCCTCCCATGGCACTGCTATAGCTGAAGCCCGACAGCCAGAATTTCCCCAGATATTTGTTTCCTGCCCCCATTGATATAATATAATAAAGAAAGGGTATCATATATGCCAGCGCAATATTATCTATCACACTATACAGCAGCACGCCCAGCCCGCCCTGGAACAGGCAGGTGGCAAATGCTGCATAAAAGCAGGTTCCGAAGCGGAACTGGCACTTGCCATATTTCAAGGCTGCCAGATAAACGGTTAATAGAACCGTCAGAACAACCAGCGCTTCCAGCATACGAATGATACGGATTCCGGTAATCGGTATCTTCTTTGAGGCAATTAAATCCCGCACATCCTTATTGGTATCCGGCAAAAATACAGGAATCAGTAGAATCATGCCCAAAAAGCTTAAATATAATTCCAGTATCTTTGCCACCTGGGGCTCATCCAGGTTCTCTACTCCCATTAACAGCGGAGAAGCCACACATAATAACACCGCCACAATTGTATGGGGCATCAGATTATGCTTCCAGTTTACTTTTGCGATTTTGAAGCATCGTTCCAACACTTACAAACTCCCCTTTCCGTTTTTTACTGTAAATCCAGACTGTCAGCAATAACAGTGCCAACGCCATCCCCGTATAGAAAAACCGGTTTCTCATCAGCTGTTCCTGCATCTGCTCATATATGTCATATCCGCCGATTCTGTTAAAACGCGGAATCAGATTCCAGCCTGCAGTGCCTACCAGATTTCCGGTGTTGAGAAAAATGCTGACAAACCACCATGCTCCCTGAACCAGAACTGCCACTGCGCTGTCGGTAAGCTCCGTCAGGAAGAATCCCACAGAAAGGCTTACCAGAATTGTTGGAAGCAGCCAGAAACCAATATACTTTACAAATGCCAGCGCATCATACTCCACGTGAATGCTCCGTGCGTAATACACTGCCTGTGTCAGCGTATAACAGCTCAAAATCAAAACCGGAACAACCACCATAAAAGCGGCTGCCGCATAACGGCTTACAACAACGGTAAAGGAACCTGCCCTGCGCATATAGATAACCTGCTCTGCCTGTGCCTTCCGGTCCTTTAAGGCTCTTGTCACTGCCAGAAATACCGGTAAAATTGCAAGCATGATTCCCATATAATCACAGAAAAGTCTGGCATATGCATTGGTAACCTTATCCTTTTTTATGAAGCTGTTGTACTCCTCCATCGCCTGTTCATAAGTCTTTGGCTCTTCGGCATACTGAAGCTCCTCTTCACTGTAATCACTACCGCCCCCCAGCAGTTCATCAATTTTTTTCATTTCCTTTAAAAATTCGTCATATGAATAGCCTTCTTTTACAGTAAGCCCCACATCCGGAAATTCATTTGCCATAACAGGAGAGCCATCCTCCCCATTCTGGTTAATAAATGCGTCTATTTCTGCGTTTCTGTCATCTAAAGCCTTTTTCAGTTCTCCGGAGCTTAAACCGGTAATCCGGAGAATACATTCTTCTACCTGCTTTTGCTCCTCCTCATCCAGCACCACTCTTTTATAAAATCCAATCGGATAAGTAGTGTATTCTCCTCTCTCATATTCATCAACCAGACCGTTAAGCGCTTCTTCCATTATTATGTCCCGGTTCTCCGTCCTGACATATCCGTAATCCTCCTGTCCCGGTTCCGGTTTATCCACGGTCTCAAAGGTTCCCATCTGTGTCAGAAAATCAATGACTAAGCATATGACAAAAATATAATAAGTAATGCTTTTTAAGTACTGTACACATTCTTTTCTGAATAACGTTAAAAACATGAAGCGTCCCCCCTCTCCCGATACATCAGATACATATAGGCATCCTCCACATTAACTTCGCATGCCCTGGCACCCTCAAACAGATTCTGTACAGGGTTTTTCAAAAGGAAACGCACAGTTACGTGATTTCCCTGGGTAAGCATACCGGTCACCAGATACTCCGATTTTACCTTTTCAAGCTCCATCCGGGATATATCGGCAGTATAAATGTTGCCCTCTGCCAGGGATATCAGTTCAGAAACCGTTCCCTTGAATATAATTTCTCCCGCATCCATTATGGCGATATTTTCACAGGTTGCCTCAATATCCCCTACAATGTGGGTAGACAAAATGACAATCCGCTCCTCCGCAATTTCACACAAAAGATTCCGGAAACGCACTCTTTCCTCCGGGTCAAGTCCTGCGGTAGGTTCATCCACAATAAGTACTTTCGGGTCATGCAGGATTGCCTGCGCAATTCCCAGCCTTCTCCGCATACCGCCAGACATTGCCTTTACCTTTGTGTGGTGATTATTTTGCAGATTCACTCTTTCAAGAAGAACCGGTATCCGTTTCTTTCTCTCTGCCTTGGACAGTCCCGACAACACGCCAAGATAATCCATTGCCTCATACACCGTCATATTCCCGTACATGGAAAAATCCTGTGGCAGATATCCTGTCATCTCCCTGATTTTTCCTGCATTTTTAATCGGGACTCCACAAACATCAATCTCTCCACTGCTCTCCGGCAATAATGTTGCAATCACCTTCATCAGTGTCGTCTTTCCGGCTCCATTCCTGCCAAGCAGACCAAACATTCCCTGTGGAATTGTAAGATTAATGTCCTTAAGCGCCTGCTTTGAGCCATAAAATTTATTCACGTCTTCCAACCATATTTCTGTTCCCATTTTTTCTCCTTTCAAATCCGTAATTAAAAGTGTTTCACAATCACTTACAGGATTAAGATACAATATAATTCCCTATAATTTATCTACAAAGGTAAAAAAATTAGAGACTGCCGGAATTTTCCCGGCAATCTCCATATAATTTGCTTTTACAACCGCTTATACATCCAGATATGAGGACAGTCCTCCTCCAATCCAATGTCACCTGTCTCCTGGTATCCCTGCTTTTCATAAAATTCCGAAGCCCTGCACTGTGCATGAAGATACAGTGTCCTGCCCCCTAAGACCCTGACCTGTTTTTCAGCCTCCTGCAGCAGTTCAGCCCCTGCATGTCTGCCCCTGTAAGCCAAAACAACTGCAATTCTTCCAACTATGTATGTGTGTTTCCCCTCATTCCAGTAGATACGGCAGGTTGCAACAGGTGTCCCTGCTTCATACATGACAAGATGAACTGCCACATTGTCAATATCATCAAATTCATATTCAAATCCCTGCTCCCTGACAAAAACATCTTTGCGAATCTTCTTTGCAGCTTCCGGAATGTATTTATATGTCTTAATTTCCATATGCATTTACTCCATTGCAGCAATCTGTGTAACCCGTTCCAAGGGTACATCTGTAAGGGAAGAGACCTCCTCACAGCTCATACCTTTACCAAGCATGGATAGTATAATCTTTTCTTTTCCTCTTATTTCTCCTGCTAACATGCCCTTCTCTTCCGCCTCTTTCTTCATATCCTCCAATGCCTTACACATATCAAGCCCTCCTTCCTTCAACTGCATTTCCTCTTCATCCGATAAATCCAGATTCAATAAAAATGCCACCATTCTTGCTGTTGCCTCATCCAATCTGGAATATGCTTCCGCATGACTGTCCAGATATTCTGACATGGCATCCTTATCCTCCGTATACCGAAGCAGGTCAAAGACCTTTTTAAGACTTCCATGATACTTTGTGGTATCTTCCACATCATAAACACTGATGAGATTAAGTGGAGCTGCAACCATAAAGGGCAGCATTTCCTCCAGATAAGGCGAAGCACCGAATAACCCTTTTAAATCCCTGGCTGCATCCCACCTCTCTTTTCCTGTGTAAAACACAATAGTAATAGTGGGCAGCAGTTCATCTTCTTTTTTAAAACCAGACAAAAACTCCCTGCCTTTAACGTCCCGTTTTCGTCTGTGTTCCCGCTCAATTGCTTTTGCCTGTTTGAGATATTCCAGTGTATCGTAAGTTAATGTCCGCAATACCATGGAATAATCAATCTCACTTTGATGTTCAACGCCAAATACCGCCAGTCGAGCTGTCCGTCCTCCTACAATTACTTCTCTGACAATATCCCGTTCCCGCTTTATTACCTCATAGGTACTCTTTTTGCCTTTCGATTCCATATCCGTCAGAAGAAACCGGAGCCTGCCATCTGTTTCATGCAAATCCTCCGGCTGGATGACCTGCTTTCCTCCAAACACATATCCATTAAATAATTCTGCAAATACCTCCGGCTGTGACAGATAATCAATAATAATCGTTTCCTTATTACCCATATGTATACCCCTTTCTTTTGTTTCCTTCCAGTGAAAAAGGTATACTAGGGCTTATGGAGAAGTCTAAGAATCATAAAACTCCTTTCCTCTCCAAGTATGAACACCTTTATTTTATATGATTCATAGAGATTTGACAAGATATCCTGTGCCGGATTATTTATTCTTCCTAAAGAAATTCACCGCATCCATAAAGCCCTGTCTATATGCGATTCTTCCATATTCCGCACTTCTTTCATTTATCCCGGACAATGCATTATCAATAATGAGCCATTCTTCTTTATTAAGTTCTATTTTATCTATTTCCCCTATTTTTTTACGGGTCCTCCGATTCAATCTCTGGTACTTTTTATCCTTTTTTACCGCCTCATCTAATACGTTATTTATTCTTTCCTCATAGGGTTCCCGTATGGGAAAGCTGATATTTTCATCACACTGCATAACAGCCTTTTCAAATATTTCTATTGTGAACTTCATAAGCTTTGTTACTCCTTTTATCTAAGTATAACAATTATATAATAACGAATCAAAACTTAATATGTACGAATATCCGAGTATTTTTTCATATAAATTAATACTCTTTTGCATAATAAAAACCCGGATATAACTCCAGGTTTTTAACAAATATATTTATATAGAACTTTACATTTTTCTAATCCAATCCCATTTCAACAGTATTTTGTTTTCTAAATGTTCTCTTGGATATAAATAAATACATCACAATTCCCAAAATCAGGGATACCATATCTGCCGCCGGCTGGGCAAGTGCAAGACCATCTGCTCCCAGCAACGCCCGGAAGAAAAACAGTGCCGGAATATACACCAGTCCCTGTCTTGACACATTGACAATCAACGAAGAAACCGCAGCACCCATAGCCTGTAAAGCATTGGAAAGCACATAATATATTCCGAATACCGGTCCTGTCACCAGCAAGAGCCTTGCAAATTTCAAGGCATAGTCGTATGCACTCTCATCCGTTAAAAATACACTTACAATCTGCCCTGTAAACAGATAACACAGCAATGTCAGCACTACCCCCAGAAGCGTAGCGAATACAAGGGAAAATTTCATATACTGCTTAAATCTGGTATAATCCTTCGCTCCCACGCAGAAGCCCAGAAGCGGCTGTACTCCCTGTCCGATTCCCATGGATACCATACCCGTAATCATAACAATCTTCATTGCAACACCGATACCGGCAACTGCCATATCCCCATATTCCGCCATCAATGCATTCATGATAACAGATGCCACGCTCATAAGAATGGAAGCCAGGGCAGCTGGTATACCAATTGCAAGCACACCGGATGCAATTTTATCTTTTACCGAAAAGTCCTTAATGTTTACCGACAGTGATGATTTTCCCCTCAGAAAATAAGCAATATAATAGAGGGCGCCTGCGGTTTCACCAAGCAATGTTGCCAGGGCACAGCCTACAATATCCAGATGGAACACCATAATCAGAACCGCATCCAAAACTATATTTAGGACATTACCGATAATCTGTCCTGTCATTGCCTTGTTTGCCTGTCCCTCTGCCCTGAGCACGTTAGAAAAGCAGCTTGAAATCAAAGCGAAGGGTCCGCAGAAGCTGACAATCGTAAGATATGTTTTTGTAAACTCCCATGTATCAGCACTGGCACCTATCACCCTGAGCAGAGGCTCCATAAACATTAAAATACAGGCAGAAAGCAGTACACCTGCAAACACGCAGCTCCACATACAAAATGCACATACTTTTTTTGCATACTCTTTCCGACCTTCACCAATGGCTCTGGAAATTACAGAAGTACCACCAATTCCAAAAATAGAACCCACCGCCATAAAAATCAAGAAGATTGGTGTTGCCAGCGAAACGGCGGCAACCTGATATGCATCATGGGTCTGCCCTATGAAAAATGTATCCGCCAGATTATAAATCAGTGTCATAAGCATCGCCGCCACCGCAGGAAGGGTATTTTTTATTACTGCCGTTCCCACCGGCATCGTGTTGTATTTTTCTAAAGAATTGTCCATAGTCATTTCCTCCTTTATTAAAAGCTTGCATTTAATAGTTTGCGATTGATATATCTAAAGTTAATAACCACCCTCGCGGCATTCGTCAAATGGACATGCGAGCATGTCCGCCTGACTCATTGCTCGCGGGAATAAATTGTCCATATCCGGACATCTTATTTGAAAGCCTTACCCACTTTTTTAAGCAGACTGATAAAGCTTTCCCTCTCCGTATCTGTGAGCCCTGAAAGCAGTTCTTCCTCTGCGGCATCCATACGCTTCGCAGCCTTCCGGCAGCATTCTTCACCCGCTTCGGTTAAATGCACCCATTTGATACGCTTATCCTC
This sequence comes from uncultured Clostridium sp., assembly GCA_900544905.1. Lineage (GTDB taxonomy): Bacteria > Bacillota > Clostridia > Lachnospirales > Lachnospiraceae > CAG-590. The sequence goes on along the minus strand of UQXF01000010.1, from coordinate 11,237 downwards.
AGGGGAATCACTGTATGATACCAGACCCTTAGCTGCCAGCCTTGCCACAGTTCCGGCAATTGTGGACTGTGCAAGCATCAGCTCCCTTTCCAGCTCTTTTAAGGTCATGCACTGTTCACTGCGTCCCTCAAGTTCCATCATAACAGCAACCTGGGCTGAGGTGAGACCGTCTGCCCGTAATGTGTTATTAGCATTTTTCTCCAATGTGGTATGTATCTGCTTAATCAACAGTCCACAGGAATCCTTCATATCCATCCTATCATCTCCCTGTTATAATAATAGCATGCTTTTATTCGCAGGTCAATAGCATACTTTTAAATTTCCCCTTACTATATTATCCAACAAAAAATTCTGCACACACGATGGCGCCCCCATCAACACTATTACAAAAGCTCAGGCTGCCCCCATGCTTTTTACAGAGAATCTTACAGATAGTGAGTCCAAGACCAAAATGCACGTTTTGCCTGTCACTATCATCACCGCCGCTCTGTTTTTCTCCTTTTTTTGTCTTATCTGAATAATAGGGACTGTCTGCCTTATAAAGCTCCTCCTTTGTCATGCCCCTGCCATCGTCCCTGACATACAAAAAAAGCTTCTCTCCCTGTTTTTCCGCTAAAATCTCTATTTTTTTCTTTCCATACCGCAACGCATTGGATAAAAGATTTCCCAAAACCTCCATCACTACATTTTCATCATAGTATAATTCTGAATCACCGGGTTTCATGGATATATGGATATCCGGTGCATTATCCCTCTCTAAGCCGGTAACTATATTCCGTATTTCCCTCTCTAACTCCTGCTCCGTATGCTTCTTCTTTTCAATCTCCAGAGTTTCAAAGCCGTGAACCTCCTTCATGGTTTCAGAAAAAATCCGCATCCAATCTGTCTGTCCCTGAATTAATGTTAACATGTTCAATAACTGTTCTTCACTTACCTGCCCTTTCGGATAATATTCCAACAGCATTTCCACATAGCCATTAATTACCGTGAGAGGCGTCCGCAAATCATGGGCAAAAGCCGCATTAATTATCCGCTGTTCCTCCATCAGCTCCCACACAGCCTGCTGATTACTGATTACCGCCTGCCTCATGCCATCCATGGATTGACAGATATCCCCCATTTCATCCCCACTGTCGTAAAAACAGCAAAAGCTCAAATCATTTTTCTTAATGCAGTCCATTTCCGTCTTCAGTAAAGCGATTGGCTCCCTCAATTTGTTCCGATAGTAAATGACAGACACTAAAATAATTGCCCCGACAGAATAAATGGGAATGCAAAGAATTTCAATGGCACTCAGGACGCCCCACAGCCTTGTATCTTTTGGGCTGAGAGTTGCCATGTCCTCTCCTCTGACAACCATTGCCCTTTCTCCACTTGCTTCAAAGCTTATAACAAAATTTCCATCCCCCACATAATTATAGTCTGCATCAACTCCATTCACCTGACGGATGATATCCTTCCAGTTTTCACATATCGCATAGGTAATCCCCATAGCTATCAGTGTGATAAAGACTGCCATAACCAGATACAACGCCATGGCTTTACGCAGGGAAGCTGTCCGTAATATTTTTCTGCATTTCTCTGCTATTTCATTTATCCTATCCATCGGTATCCCACTCCCCAGACTGTCTCTATCATCACTTCTTCTGTATATTTTTTCAGCTTCTGACGGATTCTTCTGATATGCTCTGTAATAATACTGCTCTCCCCATCCTTTTCAAAGCCCCATAACCTTTCGTATATGGTTTCCTTCGTAAATACCTGGTTTTTATGCCGGCTTAAAAATTCCACAATCTCAAACTCTGTTTTTGTCAGTGGAACCGTTTCTTTTCCAAATAGCACCTGTCTTCCGGAATAGGATATGGTAAAAACTCCGGTAAACCCTATATTTTCGGAATGCTGCTGCCGCCTCTGCCTGCGCAGATGGGCTGCCACCCGCTCCTTTAATTCCATCATACTAAAGGGCTTTTCAATGTAGTCATCTCCTCCTGCACGGAATCCCTTTACCTTATCCTCATCCTCTATTCTGGCAGTCAGAAACAAAATCGGACAGCCCACATATTCCCTTATTCTGCTGCACACCTCATAGCCATCCATCTCCGGCATATTGATATCCAGCAGAATAATATCCGGCGAAAATGAAGAAACCTTATCCAGTGCCTCCTGTCCATCCCTTGCGGTATATACCATATATCCTTCCAGCGTAAATATCTGCTTTAACATTTCACGGATTTCTATTTCATCATCCACAATTAGAATTGTATCCTGCATCAAATTCCTCCTGTTAACCGCATGTTTTCCTTTAACGATATAGTATTATACCAAATCGCCGGCGCCAAAGCTACATTTTCTCTCTGATTTTATTCTGATTGTTTATCATAGAGCTTTCTTTTCCGGCAGCCGCTTATAACCCTGACAAATCAATCCATACAGCCAGGCGGACACCACCTGCTCCTGAAATTGTTTCATGTCCAAACTCGCTGATTTCCCCCTGGGGCGATACCACCATAGCTGTATTTTCAACATTCCCCGGAGTACGAGTCCACCACCATGTTGTTCCATAAGAAATACTCATATTCACTCCATCTAACAAAGCCTGTGGTGTTGACTCTGCCTTGCGCTCCTCTTCCCCTGGCAGATACCGTGTTATCTCCTCATTTGAAAGCAAAAAAACCTTATCTTCTGTGTCATTTCCACCATCTGTACCATAGACAGGATTATCATCACTAACAAGCGGCTCTGCCAAGAGTAAATCCTGTTCATACGAATCAAATGCTGCTTCCATAAATGTGCTGTTCAACCATTTTCTGAGAGAACAGTCTTCCCATGTTACAGACGTATATTCTGTGTTATAAGATTTTCCCAAAAGGCAGTACCTGGTTAATAATAAAAGTTTATCGCCTTCCTTATCCAGCACAATCCACTCTATATCCTCCGCACCATTCATCTCCACCTTATCCTGCTCATATGTACCAAATACAACAGAATCGCCTGTCTGGGCATCCTTTAATACATTAACTGACTCTTTGAATCTTTTCTTAGGTTCCATATATTTTTGATATAACAAAAATACAATCAGCGCAATCAGGATACTGCCTAAAATAATACATAGCCAAACCCTTTTTCGTTTTTGTGCCTGTTTAATCTGACGCCTCTGCATTTCCTCCAGCGTTTCAACTTCCGGTTCCTTTCCTGTTTCCTGTTCCATAAGATTTTCCTTTTTTTCTTCATCTGTACTCATATATACCTCCCTCTGGAAATTCATATATCCGGCATATGCCGGCATATTGACTTCCCATGTAATATAATGCTATTATATTTCATATTTTCACCTTAAATATACGTATATACACCAAAAAACTATAACAATTATTCAAAAAGAGGGTAAGTTTATGTCCAAAGAAGATATAACCAGAAAACCGGATACCATGCTGGCAGAGCGAATCTATTATGACAATCCGGATTTCCCGGCATTTGTACGAAAAAATTATATACCTCAAAATCCATGCTTTCCGGAAATGACACAATGGCATGATGAAGTGGAATTCATTACCGTCTTTTCAGGGAGCATAAAATATAATGTAAACGGAGAAATTGTAACCATTCGAGAAGGAGAAGGAATTTTTGTTAACGCAAAACAGCTCCATGTTATTAAAGCGAATCGCAGTGATTCCTGTGGTTTGTATTGTGTCATTTTGCACCCTGTCCTTCTATGTTCTTCAAAATATGCAGCACAAAAATATGTAAGTCCCATTATTGAAAACCAGAATATACCTTATCTGCTTATCAGTAACAAAATCTCCTGGCAGGCAGATATTATTTCCGATGTCAAAGAAATCTATGAATGTACCGACAAAGAAACTGCCCAGTTAAAAATTGTCATGTTATTTCATGATATCTGGGAAAAGATGTATTCTAATATCAACCTGAACTTAACAGCAGCAAATAAGCAGAATCCCCACCTTTCATCCCTAAAGGATATGATAACCTATATTCAGGAGCATTATATGGAGAAAATAACTATAAAAGATATCAGCAATGCAGGAAATGTCGGAAAGACCACCTGCAATATGCTTTTTAAAAAATATACGAATTATACACCAGTTGAATATATAACAAATTACCGGTTGCAAATGAGTCTTCAGTTAATGCAGACAACTGATTTGACCATCACTGAAATCTGTTATCAAACAGGCTTCTCCGGAGCGAGCTATTTTTCAGAAACATTTCATAAGCATTTTGGATGTACTCCACGCAAATACAGAAAATCTTATGAAACCCATACAGAATAAAGATGAAAAAAACAAAGCCCCGGTTATTAGCTTTGCTTCCGGTACCAGTTAAATAAACCTCTGCAAAATCCATGCAATACGTTCCGGATATCTCTCTCTGAAATCCTCATAGGATAATCCTGCAGCTTCTATTTCACGTCCCAATTCCACAAAAAATTGTGGTATATCCTGAACAAATAAGCTTCCCATTTCTTCTCCGAAGCGTTCCTGTTCCAGTTCTTCACTTCCATTCATATAAAGCGCAAAGGCATCCATGAGCCCCGAGTCTGACATCCGTTTCCCACCCCGCAGACCAATAGCAGCTGTCTGGTGCGCTGCACAGGAAGAAGGGCATCCGGAGATGTGAATCGCTGGAAGGGTACCATTGGAAAAATGCTCCTGCCTTACCCGGTCAACACAAGCCTTTAAAAGCTGCTGGGATTTTCCGATGCCAACCTGACAGATATCCGCTCCGATACAGGCTGTGGATTTTTCAAACTCCGTCCCCTGGTCTTCCCGGGTCAGCTTTAACATTCTCTCTGCCTCTTCCTTTTGCAGATTAATCATATACATTCCCTGGTCAGGAGAAAGGCGTATTTTTACTTCCTTCATGTCTTTTATATGGTCGTACAATATTTTAATAAAGGAAGGCTCTATCATTCCCCCTACCGGATGATAAGACACCGCAAAAAGCCCCGGCTGTTTTTGGCAAATCAACCGTGCAACCGGGTCTGATGTATCGTGCATTGTATGTTCTTCCCACTCCGGTTCCTCCTGAAGGGTAAGTCCGCCCTCTGCAATATTTTTTTCCAGCGTCTCCCCAAAGACCTTCCGGAAGCCATCTATTCCAAGCGTATCCTGTAAAAATCTGGAACGGGACATGGCACGACTCTCATAATTTCCGTATTTTGTAAAGACATCCACCATGGTTTTGATGACATACAAAATATTAGAGGGGGAAACATCACAGGCTGCCAGCACTCCCATTTTAGGCTTTGGTCCAAGACCTCCCGCTGCATACACATCAAATTTATGATTTTCCTTTGCAACAAAGCCCAAATCCCGGAAGGTGGCGTGGGTTTCATTCTCTACCCCATTGGAAAAACAGACCTTTAACTTTCTGGGCAGCTTCACCTGAAAAAGAATCTGAAGCAGATACTCTGATGCTTTCCTGGCATAGGGAAGTACATCAAAGCATTCTCCGATTTCCACTCCAGACAATGGTGAGCACATCACATTTCTCGGATAATCACCGCCACCGCCCACGGTATAGATTCCATGCTGATACGCTTCTTCCACCAGCTCATAAACCGTCTCCTTTGTCAGATTATGAAGCTGGATTGTCTGACAGGTTGTGGCATGAATTAAATCAATCTGGTATTTTTCAATGCTGTCAGCAATAAACCGTAAATGCTCCTTCGTAATCTCGCCTCCGGTCAGGCGGAGTCTTAACATACTCCTTTCCCCACCTCTCTGGGCATAACTGCCAAAGCCTCCGGATATTGCCTTATATGCAGCCACCGAAATTTCCTTTTCATAAAACTGTTCCGTCGCAATCTTAAAATTTTCTAATTCCTTTTGATATTCCTGTCTGTCCACCAGCATTTGATATGGCTCTCCTTTTTGTTACTTAAGCATTCTGTTACAACTATGATATCGAGTAATCAAATTATTAACCAATATTTTCTCCCACTGTAGCTGTTTTCATTCACTTTCCGATATATTTATCACTAAAAATATACAAAGAGCATTTCTGCTTTCACAAAAATGCTCTTTGTAACATAGATTACATTAATCTGCCGCTATTTTTAACACGGTCTCTAAAGGTACTCCTGTTAAATCAGCCACTTCTTCAGGCGATAGTTTTTTATTAAGCATATTTCTTACAATCCCCTGTTCCCCTTCTGCCTTCGAGCTTCTTTTCATTTCTTCTATTGCTTTACACATGTCAATACTATCCTCCTTTATTGATTGCCTGACTTCAACCGTCCATTCCAAATCCAATAACAATGATAATAATTTGCCAGCTGCTCTGTCAATATTAGAATATTCCTTCCGATGATTGAACAAATAATTATTCAATTCCGTCTCACTTTCTGTAAACGGTAACAGCTCGAATATCTGTCTCAGACTACTATGATACCTTTCTGTATTCTTGACATTATAAATGCTAATCAAATTCAATGGTGCCTTTACCATATATGGTAACAACACATCCAAATATCCGCTATCATCAAATAATCCGCTAAATTCCAATGGTCCATCCCACTTTTCTTTTCCTGTATAAAATATAATAGTAATGGTGGGAATCAAACAATCTTCTTTTGTAAACATAGACAAAAATTCATTACCAGATACATCCTTTTTACGTTTATGTTCCTGTTCAATCTGCTTTGCCTGTTTTAAATACTCCAACGTATCATACACCAATAACCGTAATGGCATAGAATAGTCAATATTAGACTGATGTTCCACACCACATAACATAAGCCTGAATTTTTTATCAGCAATTGATACTTCTCTAACAATATCGCGCTCTTTTCTAATGACCTCAAAAGTATCTTTACCCTTTTGACCAACATTGTTCTCCACCAAAAGCCTTGCTCTTCCGTCTGCTTCTTTCAACATTTCCGGCAAAATGATTTGTTCCCCATGAAATATAAAACCATTAAACAAATCCGCAATTATTTCTGGCTGTGATAAATAATCAATGACTATATCTTCTGTTTTCCCCATATATTCACTCCTTTTCTTATATTAACAAACCATTAAAAGAAGTTTTTTAGGGTACGTTCATTCTTTTTCGGGTCATTCCGCCTCCTTTCCCTCCAATATATGAACAATTTTATTTTAAAGGAATGTATAAAAAATAACAAGAATATTTTTATGAACTATCCTTGTTATTCTTTATTACCTAATTTTCTATTTTCCGCATTATCCTATATCAATCTAAACATCCCAGTTCGGCTTATACCTTACACGTAATTTGTGAACATTCCATTCTTATCATACCACAAGGGCGTATACTAAATCCAATATAAATACGGATTTCTTTGACAAATGTAGTAAAAATCTCTTCTTATCTCATACCTGAGTGAAAAAGCGCTATCATCCGGAACACCTGCTCCACTGCGTCTGCCATATTGCGTTCTGCATTTTCCGGCTTCATAGCATCCTCTATACTTGTCACCCCTCTTACAATCGGAAAATATGCATCTATTCCCGCTTCGTTACATTTTTCTGCCTCATCTGCCACTTCCCCTGCAAATGCAAGAACCTTACAGCCATACTGCTTTGCTATTTTTGCCACCCCTACAGGCGCTTTTCCCATTACAGTCTGGGCATCCAGCTTTCCTTCACCAGTTACAACAAGATGGGCATTCTTTATTTCCTGCTCCAGATGAATTGTCTCTAAAACCAGTTCTACCCCTGGCACCAATATGCCATTTAAAAATGCAAGAAAGGCAAAACCCAGCCCGCCTGCAGCTCCTGCACCCGGAATATCTTTACACGTCCTTCCACAAAATGTCTCTGCCACCTCTGCATAATGCATCATACCCTTATCTACCTCACCGCACAGTTCATGGGGCAGTCCCTTTTGCAATCCATATATATAGGTTGCCCCGTTTTCACCGCAAAGCGGATTCCTCACATCACATGCAATTTGAAATTTGCACTCTGCCAGTTCCGGTAAAACCTCATCTGCTCTGACTGACACAATCCTCGAAAGCCCACTGGCACCACCACAAACAGGGCGTCCTTCCGAATCCAAAAAACGAAAGCCAAGTGCCGACAGCATTCCGATTCCTCCGTCATTAGTGGCACTTCCCCCAATTCCCATGGTGAAATATCTGCATCCTCTGTGAACTGCATCACGAATCATTTCTCCTACCCCATAGGTAGACGCTTGCATTGGATTCCGCTCATTCTCTGCCACAAGAGTAATTCCCGCTGCCTGTGCCATTTCCATAACTGCAGTTTTGCCATCCTCTAATATTCCATAATAGCACTCTGTCTGTCCTCCCATAGGTCCGGTAACTGACAGAGTAACCCTTGTCCCCTTCTCTCCTTCAATTAAAGCATCCACGGTACCCTCACCTCCATCTGCAAGAGGTTTCACTACCACCTCTGTTTCCGGCATGGCACGCAAAATACCTTTCCTCACTGCATTTCCCGCCTCCAGGGAGGTGAGACTTCCTTTCAATGAATCCATTGCCACAACTACCTTCATACGACTACCTCTCCATTCTCTCTTTTCGCACTTTTTTCTCCATCATAAGATAATAAGAGATTCCCACTACATCTGCCAGAAACCATCCAATTGGAATTGCAGCCCAGATTCCGGTCACTCCAATAGATGGTATACCGGAAAGCACATAGGCTAACACTACTCTGGTTCCAAGGGAGCAAACGGTGAGTACAACAGACATTCCCGGTTTTTCAATGGCACGGTAATAGCCATAAAGCATAAATAAAAGACCAATTCCAAAATAGAAAGCTGCCTCAATCCGCAGGTAATCCGTTCCAACCTGAATCACTTCTGCATTTTCCAAATCAATAAAAATTCCCATCAGCGGTTTTGCAAAAAAGCAGACTAAAAAACTGATAACGATACAGAACAGGAATATACAGATTACACTGCTTTTCATTCCCTTTTTTATCCGCTGGTTTTTCCCTGCCCCATAATTCTGCGCTACAAAGGTTGAAAACGCATTACCGAAATCCTGTACCGGCATATAGGCAATCGTATCAATCTTTACTGCAGCTGCAAACGCCGCCATCACCACTGTTCCAAAACTGTTTACCAGTCCCTGCACCATCAAAATTCCGAAATTCATCACCGACTGCTGGACACAGGTTAAAAAGGACAGGCTGAAAATATCCTTTAGGATATCTGTATCCCACTTCATATGCTGCCGTCTGACCCGAAGCAACGGGAAAGAGAAATAATAATATATGGCAATGCCAATTCCCGATACAAACTGGGAAATAACAGTTGCCACCGCTGCTCCTCTTACACCCCAATGACACACCACCACAAAAACAATATCCAGCAGAATGTTCAGCACTACAGACACACCGAGAAACAACAACGGCGTCACGGAATTTCCAACTGCTCTTAACAGATTTGCAAAGAAGTTATAGAGAAAGGTTGCTATAATTCCTGCAAAAATCCACACCAGATATTCCTTCATCAATGCCTGTAGCTCTACCGGCACCTGCAATATCCGGATAATCCAGTCCATTAACACAAAAACAAGAATATTCAGTACTACAGTAAAGCTTCCAATCATGATAAATGAGAGAAAGATTCCCCTATTGAGCCTGTTATAATCTTTCTTCCCAAATTGAATAGAAAAATAAGCGCTGCTTCCCATGCAAAGTCCCAGAAGAATGGATGTCAGAAATGTCATCAGCGTATAGGCAGAGCCCACTGCAGCCAACGCATCTGCACCTAAGAATCTTCCCACGATTAATGTATCCACCACATTATATAACTGCTGTAATACATTTCCCAGCATAAGAGGGAGTGCAAACCGTAATAATTTGATTGTAATATTTCCCGTTGTTAAATCCTCGTTCATTTCTGCTCTATATTCATATTATCCCAATCCAAACACCATTCCCACCAGTCTCACAACAAACGCCACCACCCAGGCAAGCACGCACTGTTCCACCACAATTGCCACTGCCCATTTACCACCAAGCTCCCGTTTAATAGAAGATACGGCAGCAACACACGGCGTATACAGCAGACAAAATACCAAAAGGGAAGCCGCAGCTAACGGCGTCAGACAAGTTAACAGATTTTCAGTGGTTCCAAACAGGACAGACAGCGTAGAGACTACACTTTCCTTTGCCATAAAGCCTGCAATCAGAGACGTAGAAATTCTCCAGTCACCAAACCCCAGCGGTGCAAATACCGGCGCAATCAGTCCCGCTGCCACCGCCAGAATACTGTCCTGGGAATCTGTTACCATATTTAAATGTAAATCGAAGGTCTGTAAAAACCATATTACAATAGTGGCAATAAAAATCACCGTAAACGCCCTCTGCAAAAAATCCTTCGCCTTATCCCACAAAAGCTGTGCCACATTTTTTGCCCCAGGCAGACGGTAATTGGGAAGCTCCATAACAAAAGGAACCGCTTCCCCCTTAAACATAGTCGCCCTGGAAACCAGTGCCACTAAAATTCCCACTACAATTCCGGTAAAATACAGTCCTACCATAATCAACCCGCTATACTTTGGGAAAAAAGCAGCGGTAAAAAATCCATAGATTGGAAGCTTTGCCGTACAGCTCATAAACGGTGTTAAAATAATTGTCATCTTGCGGTCCCGTTCCGACGGCAGGGTACGGCTTGCCATAACTCCTGGCACCGTACAGCCAAATCCAATCAGCATAGGTACGATACTCCGCCCTGAAAGTCCAATCTTACGGAGCAGCTTATCCATAACAAAAGCAACTCTCGCCATATACCCGCTATCCTCTAACAGGGACAGAAAAAAGAACAAGGTTACGATAATCGGAAGAAAGCTTAACACACTTCCCACACCATTAAAAATGCCATCAATTATCAATGAATGCAATACCTCATTGACATGCCACGCTGTAAGCGCCTTATCCGTAACACCGCCAAGCCAGTCGATACCGGATTCCAGCAGTCCCTGAAGCCATGCACCAATGACATTAAATGTCAGGAAAAACACCAGTGCCATAATAACAGCAAATGACGGAATTGCAGTATATTTCCCTGTCAGCACTTTATCAATTTTACGGCTTCTCTCATGCTCTTTCGTCTCCCGGGGTTTTACCACCGTTTCTTCCACAAGCTTTTTTATAAATACAAACCGCATATCCGCAATGGCTGCCGCCCGGTCAAGTCCTCTCTCCTCTTCCATCTGGCATATGATATGCCTGTCTCTTATACACATCTCCGAGCCCACGAGACTCGACGTCATCTCG
>UQXF01000009.1 GCA_900544905.1 uncultured Clostridium sp. | reverse complement strand
GAGATGACGTCGAGTCTCGTGGGCTCGGAGATGTGTATAAGAGACAGCTATAATGAGGATGGGAAGACAGCCTGTGACCACTATCACAGAGTGGATGAGGATGTTGAATTGATGAAGGAGCTGGGGATTAAGGCTTACCGTTTTTCCATCAGCTGGGCGAGAGTAATTCCCGAGGGTACAGGAAAGGTCAATGAAAAGGGACTTCAGTTTTATTCTGATTTGGTAGACAAGCTGCTGGAAAATGGAATCGAACCAATCGTCACGCTGTATCATTGGGATTATCCATATGCGCTTCACAGAAAGGGTGCATGGCTGAATGATGAGTGCTCGGAATGGTTTTTGGAATATACAAAAGTGATTGTGGATGCACTTTCTGACCGGGTACAGTACTGGGTTACCATTAATGAACCACAATGTATTCTGGGCTGCGGGTACCTGGGAGGATTTCATGCACCGTTTCAGAAGGCACAGACAGGTGATTTGTTGAAAATGGGACGGAATCTGCTATTGTCCCATGGAAAGGCGGCAAGATATATCAGAAACCATGCAAAGAAAAAGCCTGTAATCGGATTCAGCCCGATTGGCCCATCCTATGTACCAAAGGATGACAGCCAGGAAGCAATTGAAGAGGCAAAAAGAAAGACCTTTTCTACCGGTGGAGAAGAGTTTGCCTTCAGTTTAAGCTATTGGTCCGACCCGATTTTTCTGGGACATTATCCGCAGGAGCTGTATGATGATTTTGGAAGTCTGGTACCGGAATTTACGAAAGAAGAATGGGAGCTTGTCACGGAGCCATTAGATTATTATGGAACCAATATTTATTATTCCCAGGCAGAGCGTGAGACAGAGATAGAGGGTTATCCGGAAAACCGCTACCAGGGAAGTCCGGAGACTCATATCGGATGGGTTATGTCACCGGAGGTTATGTACTGGTCTGCTAAATTTTTATACGAGCGGTACGGAAAACCGATTTTTATTACAGAGAATGGAATGTCAGAGCATGACTGGGTATGCCTGGACGGCAGGGTTCACGATTCTTACCGCATTGATTATACCCATCGGTATCTGAGAGAGTATATGCGCGCCGGTGAGGAGGGCATCCCTCTTATGGGATATCTTCACTGGTCACTGATGGATAATTATGAATGGGCACAGGGATATACCCACCGCTTTGGTCTGGTTTATGTAGATTACCGTACCCAGGAAAGAATTATTAAGGATTCCGGTTACTGGTATAAGGAAGTAATTGCCTCTAATGGAGAAAATTTATAGTAGAGATATGAAAAGGAAAGGCTTTTGGAACTTATTGGTTTCAAAAGTCTTTTTTTGTTGCCAAGTATATGAGAAAATGGCTTGGTGGACCATTTTGAGTGATTATTGTAGACAAAATTAGTTGAATAAGGTATAATATAAAAAATACGGAATTGATTTCTATGATACAACTTGTTTACAATACAGCAGTATTTTTTACGGGATAGCTTATCACAATTTCTGACGTTTTTCTTAAGAATTTCAAATTTTGTGGATTGCAAAAATAGGCTATGGTATACTGCTGATGAGCAAAATGAATGATTACACCAGAATCAATAAATTCTGGCATATAAAAAGTAAAGGGGTAAAGCATGAGAAAAGGATTATTCAAAAAATCGGCTGCTGTATGTATGGCAGCAGTCTTGATGTTTTCAATGACAGGCTGTGGAGGCAAAAGCGGCACCAAAGAAGATGAGAAAAAAGAAGATTCAAAAACTATGGTATATGAAAGTAGTGATATCGCAGTAGACGGTATTAAAGGTGATATCAGCCGGGTCATTGTAAAAGGTGACAGGCTCTACTTTGATACCTATGAGTGGATTGAAGAGGGAAGCTCCGATAAAGAGAAATCATCAGATGACAGCACAGGTGAGGAGGCTTCAGAAGAGGACACAGGAGCTGCAGGTGAAGAAAGCACAGAGGAAGGCGCTGAAAGCGAAAATACTACCGAAGAAGGTACGGATGAAGGAAAGAGTGAGGAGGAAGGAGAGGAAACTCCGGACACAACGGAGGAGGACTCCACAGAGGATACCGGGGAAGACGAAGAAGATGCAATTGAGGGAAAAACCATTAGCAGATTATATGTTGCCAATCTGGATGGAACAGACGCAAAGGAGATACCACTTCCGGAGATGTCTGAAAACGAATATATGGGAAGCATGATGGTAAATGATTCCAATGAAATTTGTATTATGCTGAATTCTTATGATGAAAAAACAGAGCAATCTACTACCAGCATATTGAAATTAGACGAAACCGGTAAGGAATTGTCCAGAGGAGATATCACAAAAGCTCTGGGTCTGGATGAGAATACTTATTATAATCAGATAATAATGGATGGCAAGGGAAGAATTATTGCAGTTATGGATAATGCTGTAAAGATTCTGGATGAAAATTACAAAGCGGTTGGCGAGGTTAAGAGCGATAGTTACATGGATTGTGCAGCTGTTACGAAGGACGGCGAGATTATATGTGGAAGCAGCGGGGAAAATGCTGCACAGGTTCAGGTGCTGGATGTGGACGGAAAAAAATGGGGCGACACCATGAAACTGGATTTGAAATATTTTTCCGGTTCCGGTTCTCTGATGGATGGAAGTGGCGAGTATGATTTTTATTACAGGGATGATAATGGAATTTATGGTTACAGTATAGAGGGTCAGAAGTCAGTTAAGCTGATGGATTTTGTGGCATCCAATCTGTCTTCTGAGGATTCCTGGAATATTATTCCGGTTAGTAAGGATATGTTTTTGGGAATTGTCTATGATGATGACGGGGCACATCTGGTAAAATATAATAAGGTAGACCCGGCAGATATTGCAGACAAGACGGTTATTACTGTCGGAGCGTCCTATGTAGATGATTCCGTAAAAAAAGCAGCTATAGAATTTAACAAAACAAATAAACAATATAAAATTGAATTTAAGGATTATTCAAACGAGGAAGACCCGGATACCAAGTTAAATGCGGATATTATAGCGGGCAACATTCCGGATGTTCTGTTTATCAATGATACGGGACATTTGAACCAGTATATATCAAAGGGTATTCTGGAAGATTTAACACCATATTTTGACAAGGATTCTGACATATCCACAGAGGATATTATGAAGCCGGTATTAGAAGCGATGAAGGTAGATGACAAGCTGTATTATGTGGCAGCAAGCTTCAGTGTCAGTACTTTAGTGGCAAGCTCCAAGGATGTGGGAACAGAGAGCGGATGGACCTTTGAGGATTTAAAGAAGCTTCTGGAAGAGAAAGGGGATTCGGTAAGACCGTTCTATACAGAAAATAAGTCGGATATGCTGTGGTCGTTAATGGGAGTTGGAACCTCTGATTTTGTTGACTGGAAGACCGGTGAGTGTAGCTTTGACAGCCAGGATTTTAAGGATATTCTTGAGATTTGTAATACCGGTAAAAATGAGGAGACAGAATATGATGAGGACGCTCCGTCTTTACCATCCCTGATTCAGGAGGGAAAGGTACTCTTTAATGAGGGTTATATCTCTTTAGAGGAGATTCAGGTTTACAAGAAAATGTATAAGGACGATATCACATTTGTGGGATACCCAAATAAAAACAAGGAGGGTTCTTACTTTAACCTGAATTTGTTGTTTGGAATTTCCAGCAAGTCAGATGTGAAGGATGGTGCATGGGAATTTATCCGTACCTTTATGACAAAGGAGTATCAGGGTACAAATGGAAATATATGGGATACACCAACCCGTCAGGATTGTTATGATATGATGGTTAAGGCGAAAATGACTACCAAAACCTATACGGATGAACTGGGACAGGAAATATCTCCGATGGAGTCCACTTATGGATATGATGACCTTGAGGTGGAGATAAAGCCATCCTCCCAGGAAGAAGTAGACATGTATACAGACTTAATCAACAGCACAAAGAAAGTAAGCGGATATGATAATGAGATAATGGAGATTATCCAGGAAGAGGCAAAGGCATATTTTGCAGGAGAAAAGAGCCTTGATGATACGGCAGCCATTATTCAGAACCGTGTTAAGACCTATGTAAATGAGAACCGTTAAAAAAGGATGAAGAAAGACCGGAAGGGATAAAAGCCGGTCTTAAATATGAAAATTGCACGAAGCTCCCAGACCGCCGGTGAGGGTGGTCTGGGAAGAAGTGCGTTTTAGACAGAAATCAGGAGGCAGAGGTATTATGCCAGAAAAGCAGGTTACAGAGAATGGAATTACATATAAAAAACCCAGAATGAGTAAAAGGGACAAAAAGAATGCAGTGCTTTATTTGTCTCCCAGCCTGGTGGGTGTACTGGTGTTTTTTGTGGTTCCGTTTTTTGTAGTCATTTACTATGCCATGGTGGATAATCCCATTAATCACGAATTTGTTTTTCTGGATAATTTTATCAGTATCCTGCAAAATTCCTCTTTTCAGCAGGCGGCAAAAAATACAGCAACCTTCTCTGTTATAGCAGTGCCGCTGGCGGTTATTCTATCAATGGGGATGGCTATGCTGTTAGAGAACAATATTCCTATGCGGAGTCAGTTCAGGACATTTTTTCTAAGTCCCATGATGGTTCCGGTAGCCTCTATTGTGCTAATCTGGCAGGTTCTTTTTGATTACCATGGAGTGATTAATGAATTTATCCAGCTCATTGGGGCAGAGCCAATTGACTGGTTTAAATCTTCTTACAGCCAGCTTGTCATTGTTATCTTATTTTTGTGGAAGAACCTTGGTTATAACATGATTTTATTTATGGCTGCCCTAAATGCCATACCGAGGGATGTATTAGAGGTAGCTACGATGGAAAGTGCCACAGAGTTTCAGAAATTCTGGTATATTAAGCTCCGGTATTTGTCACCGACCATATTGTTTGTGGCGATTCTTTCGCTGATAAACTCCTTTAAGGTATTCAGGGAGGTGTATCTGCTGACGGGGGATTATCCCTATGATTCCCTGTATATGCTGCAGCATTTTATGAATAACACCTTCCGCTCACTGGATTATCAGAAGTTATCCGCTGCGGCTATTATCATGGCGCTTGTTATGTGTGTGGTGATTGGAATACTGTTCTTTGTGGAGGACCATTTCGGAAAGGATGTGGAAGGCTGATGAAAAAGAGGAAACGGCTATTCAAAAAAATACTGCTGACGCTGGTGGCTTCCGTTTTTGCCATATCCTTTTTGCTGCCGACTATTTTAACTGTGGCTAATTCATTTATGTCCTCAGCAGAAATCAGTACCAATTACGGGGTGATTTTCAACCAGTATAAGGAGACAGAATACGGGGAACGGAATACGGATTATGTGGCTGAGACGGTGAATCTTAAGTTCATTCCGGATATGGTGGATTTTTCCCAGTATTCCACGGTGCTTTTAAAGAGCCCGGAATACCTGTTAAAATTTTGGAACTCTGTTATTTTGGTAGTGCCCATTGTTATATTTCAGATTGTTATTGCGCTGGGTGCTGCCTATAGCTTTACCCGGTTCCGGGGAAGGCTTAAGGAGCTTATATTTTTCTTGTATGTGGCATTGATGCTGATGCCGTTTCAGGTTACGCTGGTTCCCAATTATCTAGTGGCAGACTGGCTTCATATATTGGATACCAGATGGTCCATTCTGCTTCCGGGATTTTTTGCACCTTTTAGCGTATATCTTCTGACAAAATTTATGCGGAGGATTCCCATATCATTAATAGAAGCGGCAAAGCTTGATGGGGCAAATGAATGGCAGATTTTTACAAGGATTTGTATACCGCTTTGTAAGGGAGCGATTGCTTCCGTTGCAATCCTTGTTTTTATAGACTACTGGAATATGGTGGAGCAGCCGCTTATCATGTTATCAGATGCGGATAAGCATCCATTATCGGTGTTCCTGTCACAGATTAATACAGGAGAGGTGGGACTGGCATTTGCGGTAGCTACCATCTATATGGTGCCGACCATATTAATCTTCCTGTATGGAGAAGAGTATCTGGTGGAAGGAATATCATATTCGGGAAGTGTGAAGGGATAGGAGGAAGACCATGGAAAAGGAAATGCAGACAAGCCGTAAACAGATAATAAAAAGAATAGCCATTGTATTTTTAATTGCAATGCTGATTTTAACATTTTTCTCTAATACCATAATGAATTATTCTCTGCCGGAGGTGGCAACGGAGCCGGTATCTTCCGGAACCGTATCCAGTAAGGTGCGTGGACAGGGCACAGTGGAGACAAATTCAGATTACGAGGTAACGGTAAGCGGAGCCCGTGTAATCAAGGAAGTAAAGGTGGAGGTAGGGGATTCCGTTGAAAAGGGTCAGGTGTTATTTACCTTTGAAGAGGGAGAAAATACCGAGCTGGCAGAGGCGGAGGATACTCTGGAGCAGTTAGAGCTTGACTATGCAAAATCCCTGCTGAAAAGCATGCCGGATTATGCCAGTGATGATTTGGACATCCAGGCGGCAAAGGAGGATTTAGATGCCGCAATAAAGGCAAGAGATAAGGCGAAGACAACAGCCGCCAGCCTCAAAAAGGCAAAGAGTGAAAAAAAGCAGGCACAGACAAAGGTGGATAACCAGCAGGCAAAGGTGGACGCCCTGCAGGAGCAGGTAGACGCCTACGGTGAGGTTGGAGATTATGAGACTGCAAATGCACAGGTTGCTTCCATTACAGAGGAACTGAATGTATTGAAAAAGCAGTTAGAAGACCTAAAGAATGATTTAGCCAATGCAGATGCGGCAGATGTGGTGGAAATCAAGAGAGATATACGGGATAAGGAGCTGGAAATTACCAATAAGGAATCGGATTTGAAAAATGCGAAGCAGCTGGCAGAATCCTTAAAGAGTACCAGCGCCACATATACAAAGTTAAAAAACGAGCTGTCAAAGGAGAGCAAAACCCTGGCAAAGCTCCAGGAAACCCTGAAGGAAAAAAGCGATAAGGTGGAGGAGCTCAGTGCATTGCCAACCCTGGAGGAAGCCAGGGCTGCTGTCAAGGAAAAGCAGAAGACCCTGACCCAGCTGCTGCTGGCATTAAAGGACAAAAAGGAGCAGGACTCTTTAACCCAGCAGTCGGATAATCTGGATATGAAGGCAGCGCAGCAAAAAATTGAAAAACAGAAGGAACTGGTGGAAAAGCTGAAAAACAGCAGTGATTTAAAGGAAATCAAATCCAAGGAGGAAGGAATCGTTTCCCAGATTGATTTTAAGGAAGGGGACAGCGTGTCGGCGGAAGCGCCCCTTGCGAAAATCCAGCTGGCGGAAAGCGGTTATATTGTGAAGGTGAATGTCACAAAGGCGCAGGCAAGCCTGATAAAACCAGGTAATGAAGCCACAGTAGAAAATATATGGGATGACGAGACCACCGCATCCGTAAAAAGCATCAAGGCAGACCCGGAAAATCCGAATCAGAGTATGATTGTCACCTTTGAGGTGAAAGGAGATGTGCAGGTTGGGCAAAATCTGTCCCTTGCCGTTGGGGAAAAGAGCAACCGCTATGATGCAGTGGTTCCCAATAATGCAATCCGTGAGGACAGCAAGGGTAAATTTGTCCTGATTATCCAGGTAAAGGGAACACCGTTAGGAAACCGGTATAAGGTGAAGCGTGCAGATGTGGAGGTGCTGGCATCAGACGATACCTCTTCCGGGGTAAGCGGCGGCGTGTATGAGGGTGATAATGTAGCAACCAATTCCTCCAAGCCGCTGGAGGAAGGAATGCAGGTACGGCTGGTAGAGTAGCGTTATGTATTGTGTATATGCACAGCATGGCGTCTGGAGGACAGAATGAAGATAGAGATTAGCAGGATGAAATTGAATATAAGTAAAAAGAAGCTGGTTCTCCTGGGTGTGAATATAATTTTGGTTGTAACATTTATTGTATTATGTATATTTGCAAAAAACGGAGTACGGGTGCTGTATTCCCAGCAGGAAGCCGGACGTTGGGAGGATGAAAAAAATTCCTATGCCCAGGTCAGTGCTTTTGCCTCCCCTGGCCGGAATTTACAGGAAGAGGATATTGCGGCTATACGGAGCTCTGTGATGGAAACGCTTTCAAAGGATTCCTTAAATGAGAGTAACGGAGCTTCCAGGGTATGGATTGACGCCTATAGCGGAGAGTGTAGTGCGGAATTCCGCAAGGATAACAATACACTGAGTGTCACAGCGGTAGGGGTTGGAGGCGATTTTTTCCAGTTCCATCCGATTCCGCTGTTGTCAGGCAGTTATATTTCCGAGGAGGATTTAAACCAGGACCGGATTGTGGTGGATGAGAACTTTGCATGGGCGATGTTTGGCTCTAACGATATTGTTGGTATGCAGCTCTGGCTGGGAAATCATATTTACACCATTGCAGGGGTCACGGCTGTGGATGAGGATTCCCTGTACCGAACTGCCTATGGGGACAGTAACCGTGTTTATATGTCCTACAGCCAGTTAAAGCAGCAGCAGGAAAATCTGATGATTACCTGTTATGAGGCGGTTATGCCAAATCCTATTTCCAATTATGCCTATTACACCCTCCGAACCGCCTGTGGTATAGAAGAGGAGGAAGAGGAGACCGTTCAAAAAACGGAAAACCCTTTGGATTTTGAGGATATCCAGGTAATTGAAAACAGTAACCGTTTTGATACGGTGAAGCTGTTAGAGGGATTGAAAAACCGGAAGCTGCAGGTAATGCGTCCCAATTCTGTGGGATATCCTGTCTGGGAAAACCTTGCCAGGGTAGAGGTACAGCGTCAGCAGAATTTGCTGGTTTTGCGGCTTTTGCTGCTGGTATGTCCTTTTGTGTGTCTGGTTTTATGGCTATATGGATTGTGGAGAAGCCGGACATGGACTTTGAAAAGTATCTGCGGGAATGTGATAGAGCGGATAAGGGAGAAGCAGGAAGAAAGGGCAGAGGAGGAACAGAGGAGACTTGCGCTTTTAGAGGCGGAAAGCCAGGAGGAATATGAAGAGAGTGAAGAGAATCCGGAGTCCGAAGAGGATGACCTTGAAGAGAATGACCCTGAAGAGGATGCCTCCGGAGAAGAGGAAGAGGCTTCCGATATGGAGGAGGAGCTTCAGTCTGTCACCTCTGAGGATATTTTCCAGATATAAAAATTGTGGATTTGTGTAAATTTCAGGCTGGAATTGTACAAAATAGTATTGGACTTCTTGACAGAAAAAAGGAATTTGCATATAATAAAATTTAGTTAAAAAAGAATGAGCGATGAAAAGAAGAGTAGATTTGGAAAGTCTTTAACAGAGAACCCGGTTAGCTGAGAACGGGGAAGGATGGAACAGGTTGAAGATGGTCTTGGAGCTTCCTCTGTGAGGAATTATAGGTATTTTCACAAGCTGGTTTAACGGGCATGGGAAAGAATAATTTTAAGCATAGGACGGGAGTACCCGTTATAGTACAGGCTGGTGAAAGCCAGCTGGTAAGGTCAGCATAGCAATATGCAGATGAATTAAAGTGGTACCGTGAGATATAAGCTCGCCTTTAAAGTGATTTAAGGGCGGGCTGTTTTTTTCCTGCGGTGGCAAATCATACTCTGGCAGTCTTTCATTCGGATAACAAGGAGGGAAAACAAAAAATGGCAAAAAAACCGTATTACATCACCACAGCAATTGCCTATACATCAGGCAAACCACACATTGGAAACACCTACGAAATCGTGCTTGCAGACAGTATTGCAAGATATAAGAGATTTGTGGGATATGATGTCCGTTTCCAGACCGGAACAGACGAGCACGGACAAAAGATTGAATTAAAGGCAGCGGAAGCAGGAATCACACCAAAGGAATTTGTGGATAAGACAGCAGGAGAGATTAAACGTATCTGGGATTTAATGAATACCTCTTATGATAAATTCATCCGTACCACAGATGAGGACCATGAGAGACAGGTGCAGAAGATTTTTAGAAAATTATATGACAAGGGTGATATCTATAAGGGCTATTATGAAGGACTGTACTGTACCCCTTGCGAATCCTTTTTTACAGAGTCCCAGCTGGTGGACGGAAAATGTCCGGACTGTGGAAGAGAGGTTCAGCCGGCAAAGGAAGAAGCATACTTCTTTAAAATGAGCAAGTATGAGGGAAAGCTTATTGATTATATCAATACACATCCCGATTTTATTCAGCCGGAATCCCGTAAAAATGAGATGATGAATAATTTCCTGTTGCCGGGGCTTCAGGACCTTTGTGTATCCCGGACCTCCTTTAAATGGGGTATTCCGGTGGATTTTGATGACAAGCATGTTGTCTATGTATGGATTGATGCCCTGACCAACTATATCACCGGACTGGGATTTGATTTAGATGGCAGAAGTGACAGGATGTTTGATAAGTACTGGCCATGTGATTTACATTTGATTGGTAAGGATATTTTACGGTTCCATACCATTTACTGGCCGATTATGCTCATGGCACTTGACCTTCCGCTTCCAAAGCAGATATTTGGCCATCCGTGGTTAATACAGAGCGATGGCAAGATGAGCAAGTCCCGAGGAAATGTGATTTATGCAGATGACCTGGTGGACATGTTTGGTGTGGATGCAGTGCGGTATTTTGTACTCCATGAGATGCCGTTTGAAAATGATGGCGTGATTTCCTGGGAACTGCTGGTGGAGAGGCTGAATTCAGATTTGGCGAATACACTGGGCAACCTTGTCAACCGTACCATTTCCATGTCCAACAAATATTTTGACGGTGAGGTTAATAATAAGAAGGTTTCAGAGGATGTGGATAAAGAGTTAATTGACTATGCATTGAATACCCGAATCCGTGTTTCCAATGCCATGGATAAGCTCCGGGTGGCAGATGCCATGACTGAGATTTTCAATTTGTTTAAACGCTGTAACAAATATATTGACGAGACCATGCCTTGGGCGCTGGCAAAGGAAGAGGAGAAAAGAGACCGTCTGGCAACGGTGCTCTACAACCTGGTAGAGAGTATTGTAATCGGTGCAACCCTGCTTGAGCCGTATATGCCGGAGACCTCGGAGAAAATTCTTGCCCAGTTAAATGCGCCAAAGCGTAAGGTTAATGATTTGGTGAGATTTGGCGGTTACAAATCCGGAACCAGGGTGACAGACCAGCCGGAAATTCTGTTTGCAAGACTGGATTTGGATGAGGTGATGGCAAAGGTTGAAGCACTTCAGCCGGAACCGGAACCAGAGCCGGTGGATGATAATCCTGGAATTGATATCGAAAAGAAGCCGGAGATTACCATTGACGAGTTTGACAAGCTGCAATTGCAGATTGGGCAGATTATTGCCTGCGAAGAGGTGAAGAAATCCAAAAAGCTTCTCTGTTCACAGGTTAAAATAGGCAGCGAGGTAAGACAGATTGTTTCCGGAATCAAGGCACATTATTCGCCGGAGGATATGGTGGGAAAGAAGGTTGTGGTTGTGACCAACCTAAAGCCGGCTAAGCTGGCGGGTATTGAGTCCCAGGGCATGATTCTCTGTGCGGAGGATGCAGAGGGGAATCTGGCGCTGGTTACCACAGAGAAAGAGATGCCCCACGGTGCAGAAATAAGATAAGGACGTTTGCCGGAAACAACCGGTGAAGGTTTAGCAAAAAGGAATGTGTAAGCAGAGTGGATAGTAACATGCTGGCGCATTCCTTTTATGCTTTTATGGGGTTTGCCGGGCTCATAAATCTTAAGATTTTCTTCATTTTTTCAGCCGGTATTTTGTAATGATTATTTAGTAATATAGACTAGGCAATTCTAAAGAATTCTAAAGTTTAACCGGGGGTTGTTGAGAATTTGATTAACCTGACGTATATTAGAAATGAGGTGAAACAATGACAATATTGGTTTGTGATGATGATAAGGAGATAGTAGAGGCAATATCCATTTATTTAAAGCAGGAGGGCTATACGGTAGTCCCGGCTTACAATGGCAGAGAGGCATTGGAGATAGCAAAGAAGCAGGAGATTCATCTCATTATTCTGGATATCATGATGCCGGAGATGGATGGAATCCACGCACTGTTAAAGCTCCGTGAGGACAGCTCCATACCGGTGATTTTACTTTCGGCAAAATCGGAGGATGTGGATAAAATCCTTGGCTTAAATGTAGGCGCAGATGATTATGTGACAAAGCCCTTTAATCCGCTTGAATTGATTGCCAGGGTAAAGTCCCAGCTGAGACGCTACACCAAGCTAGGGGGAATGGAGATACCGGATAACAAGAATGTTCTGGTAAATGGCGCTATTACACTGGACAGGGAACAAAAGCTGGTCACAGTGGATGGAGAACCGGTGAAGCTGACTCCTACGGAGTTTAAGATTCTACAGCTTCTGATGGAAAATGTGGGAAGTGTATTCTCTTCGGCGCAGATTTATGAGCGTATCTGGGAAGAGGATGCCTATGCCACGGATAATATTGTTTCGGTACATATCAGGCGCATCCGGGAAAAGATAGAGATTGACCCCAAAAATCCGGATTATGTGAAGGTTATGTGGGGCGTGGGTTACCGCATGGAGAAAAAATAAGAGCTTAGTACGAATAGCCCTTTACAAAATGGAGGAGCCGCTATGAAAGAGAAAAAACCAATTCAGAAATTGTCTTATACCGCCTCAGGGAAAAAGCTTCGTGGCTTACTGTGCATGCTGACATTTTGTGTCTTAGTTGCCGGCACAGCAGTTGCATTTTATGCGATTTATACTTATGGATATGAAATAATTATGAATCCGGGGAGGGATTTTCGGGAGAGCACGGTTTATCAGAGTGATATGGAAAACGAAATGCTCTATCTGCTTGGGCAGATAAAGCAGGCGTATGAAAACGAATATGAGGACGGGGTTGTTACGGTAATTGATGCCTCTTCTAAAAAGGAACAGGAATATGATTTAGGGGAAATAAGAAATAGTAAACTGGGAGGCAGCCTGTCAGTCAATAGCCTGGAGAACCTGGAACCATATCTTTATAGGACAAATACATCGGGTATGGAAAGTGATATCAGTGATTACGGCAATGCAGCCGGTGAAATTATATACAAGCTGGCGGCAGAGGATTTTTTATATCTGGATACCGATACATTCCGGAACCTCTTTGTACAGAACGGTCACCGTAATAAGAGCCATTGCTACTCGGACAGCTTTTCCGAAAATGCTTATTTTGTATTTGATTCGGAAGAAACAGACAAAGAAATAGAGGTGAATCTTCAAATCTCCGACGAGGGGGTTACAAGTGGTGTATCCTCTCAGAATATTTCCGATAAAGAGTATGCGGTATATGACCCGGACCAGGAGGTGTTTTATTCCACCTGGGATGCGTATTTTGAGCCCATGGACAGCTACATTTATTCTGTATCAGAGCTAAAGGATTATCTGCAGTCGGTTGATTTGTACCAGACACGGTATGACAGCCTTTTAATACCGCTTCTGCATGCTTATAACTATCCCGCCGGGGAAATGCTGCTTAATCCCTTAGACGAGTATGAGCTGATGCTGCAGGCAAAGAGCTTTCTGGCAGAGTATGATACCATTGGAGGTCTCTATTATTTTAAAGAGGGGAAGGATGTTTATACAAATGCGGAGAACCTGTCTGATATCCGGAATAAAACGGACTGGTATCGTTTGATGAAACCAGCCGGGGACTCGGCGGCTGCGTATACAAGAAACACGGAGGAAGATGCGTCAATGTCTGACGAAACCGTTCTTGCAAATGCGGAGATTTCCTTTCCGGAGGATATTACGCTGTATTTATCCATGGAGCCGGGGAGCGGGGCAAGAAGTGAAAGAGCGGTTGTACGCCATTTTCAGGAGTATTCCTTTTATGCCGGCTATTCAGTGTTGTTTCTTGCAGCGGCGGTGCTGGCATTTATTCTGCTCATTGTGCAGGCGATGTGGCTGATATGGACTACGGGAAGAGAGAGTAAGAAGGGAGAAACAGTTGTTCTTAACCGCTTTGATTGTATACCTACAGAGTTTTGGATACTGCTGTGTGGCACCGTGCTGGTGGGAAGTATATTTTTGGCATGTATGAACATAGGGGGAATCTCTTTTGCCGATAACATTGTGAATATGTGTGCTATGGCAGAGGCGGCTGCCATACCCTTTGCATTCTTTTTTATGATATTGACGCTGAGCTTTGCAAGGAGAATCAAGGCACATAATCTGTGGAGCCGGTCACTGCTCTACAGACTGGTATTGCAGCTTCAGAATAAAAATTTCTGGAAACGGTTTTGCGGTTTAAAGGGAACCCATAAGCTTATGGTGGTATTCATAGCTTATGTGGTGGTGTGTACCCTGTGTCTGGCTTTGGTTTACCGGAGCCAATGGTTCTGGATTATTTACCTGTTATTCCAGCTGGCAGCATTTTTTATGGTTCGCTATATTATCAGGGACACGGAGCGGATGCTTCAGGGTGTGCAGGAAATCACCAGGGGCAATCTGGATTATAAGGTAGAGGTAAACGGAAAAATCAGCCTTTACAGTGAGCTGTCAGAGGAAATTAATCATATTGGTGACGGGCTGAAGGCGGCGGTGGAGACATCCCTTAAGGATGAGAGGATGAAAACAGAATTAATTACCAATGTGTCCCATGATTTAAAGACGCCTCTGACATCCATTATTAACTATATTAATCTGCTGAAAACAGAGAAAATGCCTACTCCCGAGGCGGAACATTATGTAGAGGTATTGGACGGTAAGGCATGGCGGCTGCGGCAGCTGACGGAGGATTTGGTGGAAGCAGCCAAGGCGACCTCCGGCAATATTGAGCTTGAAATGATGCCGCTTGCCTTTAATGAGCTGATGAAGCAGGCGCTGGGGGAGTTTGAAGACAAGTTTGTGTCCAGGGAATTGACAGTGGTCTCCCATTATCCGGAGGAACCGGTAATGGTGATGGCAGATGGAAGACGGATGTACCGCATCCTGGAAAATGTGCTGCAGAATGCATATAAGTATGCGCTTTCCGGAACCAGAATATATGCGGATTTGTCGGATTTGGATGGAACGGTGGCATTTACCCTTAAGAATATATCAGCGGCTCCGTTAAATATCGGTCCCGATGAGCTGGTGGAGCGGTTTACAAGGGGGGACGCAGCCAGAACCACAGAGGGAAGCGGACTGGGGCTGTCTATTGCAAAGGATTTGACCAGACTGCAGGGAGGCAGATTTAAGATTGTGCTGGATGGCGACCTTTTTAAGGTGATAATCGAGTTTCCGGAGTTAAAAAAGTAAAAATACACATAGAATGCACAGGTTTCTCATATAATTAAATTTGAGTAATTGTGCCCGGCAGGGCATATTGTTATGTGGTGTGAAGGAGGTTTGTTTATGAAGGTAGGACTGACCCAGATGGATATTGTCTGGGAGGATAAGGAAAAGAACATGGAAAAAGCAGGAAAGCTGATGGAACAGGCGGCGAAGCAGGGTGTGGAGCTGCTGGTATTTCCTGAAATGACGCTGACAGGATTTACAATGAACACAGACCTTGCAGGCGAGGAGATGCTGTTTTCCCCTACCTTACGTTTTTTTAAAGAAGCCTCAAGAAAATACCATATGGCAGTAGCATTCGGCTATGTGGAAGATTTCGGAGAAGAATATTACAATAAGCTGATGATTGTTTCCGAAGGCAGGATTCTCTATGATTATGACAAAATCCATCCGTTTAATTACGGGGAAGAGGGCAGACATTATATCGGAGGCCATGAGGTAAAGACTGCCATATTAAAGGGAATGGAGATTTCCGGCTTTGTGTGCTATGATTTGCGGTTTCCGGAGATTTTTCAGGCGGTATCGGGACATGCCGATATGATACTGGTTATTGCAAACTGGCCCAAGGACAGGCTTCTTCATTGGGAGACCCTTCTGCGGGCGAGAGCCATTGAAAATCAGTGTTACATAGTAGGGGTGAATCGTGTCGGCAGGGGAAATGGCCTGGAATATGTGGAAAGCTCCATGGCGTTTGACCCGTTGGGAGAACGGCTTACCAAGGCACACAGCAAGTCGGAGCTGATGATAATTGATGTGGAGCCGGAGAAGGTAAAGGAGGTACGGGAGAAGTTTCCGTTTAAGGAAGACCGCCAGATAGAATTATATGAAGGCTTTTATGGCAAGAGTGCAGCGGGACTGTCACATTGATAGTCCCGGTTACAGGTAGGTGGCAAGGCCATAAAGCACAAGCAGGTGAAGGGGATAAAACCAATAAAATATCATTTTGGTAGAAGGTCCCCGTTTTCCGTTATATAATGTAATCGGAAGCATGGCAATCAGCCCGTAGAGCTCAAATGCATTGAAGAATATATATAACACAAGGGCGCATAAAATGAGTCTTACCCCTGGAGTTTCTCTTGTGATATAGAATATGCAGATTAGCAGCACGCCGCCAAGCCCATAGTCACATCTAAGCAGAATGGCAGCTGCCCAGGTGAGAAGTAAGGGAATTGCAAATTTTTTGTTTGTGTTCATTTCCTCCAGGCAGAAAATGGCAAGCAGACCCAGTGCCAGCGTAAAGAAAACATTCTGATGGCTCCAGTCAAACAGGGTATTTTGGAATGCAAGGTCAAAGGGGATTTCTGACAGTACTGCAAATATGGAAAGCCGGATTAGATAATTTAAGTGGCTTCTGGTATGGTAAAAGCCCTCCACAATCAAAAAACAGAAAATAGGAAAAGCAATCCGCCCGACTGCCCGGAATACAGGAACCGTTGGGAAAAATATAAGCCCTGCATGGTCTATCACCATGGTAATAATGGCAATCATTTTCAGGGTAAAATTATTAAAAATTCCAAAATTCTTATTCTCCATGGGGAATTCCCCTTTCTTAAGTATATTTCCATAAAGCAAAGTATAACAGACGAAACGTCAGAGTACAACTAATTTTCCATAATTTAAGGTAGCATTTATAAGGAAATATTGTTATAATAATAACTAATAATGCCCGTGTAACTTTGCGAAGGATAAAGGGTAAGGTTTTTTGATACAAATTTGCAATCATAAGGCATGTAGTAATATGCGAAAGGAGATTTTATCATGGCAAGAGAAGAGAGATTTAAGACGGTATCCTTTGGTGGATATGATAAAGCAGCGGTGGAGCAGTATATTGATGATATGAAAAAGTCCCATCAGCAGGATATTGCAGATTTGAAACAGACAATAAGCAAGTTAAGTGAAACGGTAAAGAGCCTTCAGCTGGTGAAGGACAGTATGAGCACAGAGTCCAACCAGGCAATTGAAAATATGCAGAAATATAACGAGTCCCTTCAGAATGAGCTGGAGAAGGCAAACCGTAAGCTGGCGGAGCAGGAGGAGAATAATAAGGGATATTCTGACAAGTTAGAAATAATTTCAAAGACGCTGGTAGAGACAAATGAGCGTTGCGATGCGCTGCTGAAGGAGGCAGAGGCAAAGAGCAAAAAAATGATGGAGGATGCGGAAAGCCAGAGCAAGAAAATGCTCATTGAGGCAAAGGAGGAAAGCGATAAGCTTCTCAGTAATGCCAAGAGCCAGAGCAATTATATGGTGAGTGAGGCGGAAAAGAAGAGCCGGAACCTCATTGAAGATTCAGAAAAGCAAAGTGAGAATATTATGCGCCGTGCAGAGGAAGAGAGAGACACACTCCGGATTCGTGCAGAAGAAGAATATAAACAGGCAGTGGCACAGAAAAATGCAGAATGCCAGAAGCTGGTTTCCGACGCAGAGGCTGAAAAGGAAAAAATGTTAGCGGAGGCAAGAGAGAGGGTTTCTTCTATCCGCGGCTCCATGAAGAGGGAATGTGAGAATGTAAGCAATTATATGGCAAGTCTGATGGAATCTGTAGAGGGTGTTGTCAAGGCATGCAATGAGACGAAGGTGATTACAGATAAAGCCTTTAAGGGAATTGATGTACCAAAGGAGAGACCTGCACTTCCGGATGAGGATGCAGAAGAGATACCGCAGATTAAGTTCAATTAATCTGCAGCCGTTCAGTAAAGGAGTTACATTACCGATGGATACAAAACGAATTGAGAGTTTTAAGCAATTTGCAAAATATCTGGAATATCCCATGGTTGTGTTTGAAGCAGAGTCGGGTCAGGTATTAGATATTAATTATGAGGCGGAGGTTCTGCTTGGCAGTCATGTGAAGAACATTCACATAGAGCCGGGAAGGTCCCTTACGAAGCTCAATTTCTGGGAAATGCTTCACGGAAAGAAAAGCCTTATGTGGCACAGAATCCGTATGGTTGCGGATGGCAAGGAGCATCTGGTCTGCGGTCTGGTAAACGAAGCGGTGGTGGCAGATACACTTATTTATACCGTGCTGTTTGAGCTTCGTGCAGATTTGAACATTGGAAGCCTTACCCTGGAGAGGATTGTGAATCATGCCAGTATTGTGGCAATCCACATGGGTAAAACAGAAAATGGATATCAGGTGGAATATGTGTCCCGGAACATTAACCAGTATGGATATACAAGGGGACAGCTGTACGACAATGTGATAACGGCAGAGGATATTATCTGCCCTGATGACTTAGAGCGGATACAGGAAAATATTGCGGATGCTGCTAAGAAGCATATCAATGAGAACACAATAGAGTGCAGAATTGTTACAGAGGAGCGGGACGTGATACCGGTCCGCCTTCTGATTCACTATATATTTGATGATATGGGAAAACTGACGGATTTTGAAGTTCTGGTATTTGATTTGAGAGAGGAGCTTCGCCGGAACAGTGAAAATGCATACCTGAACAATGCAATTTCCAAGATGAAGAGTGTAGTACTGGTAAAATCCTTCAATGCGGGCAAGCGGGTATTAAAATATATATCCCCAAATGCAGGAATGGTGGGAATGAATGTAGATGCATTGAAAAAGGGCTATAAGCTGACAGAGGATT
Organism: uncultured Clostridium sp.; assembly: GCA_900544905.1. GTDB lineage: Bacteria > Bacillota > Clostridia > Lachnospirales > Lachnospiraceae > CAG-590. Next base: position 30,090 of record UQXF01000009.1, on the reverse strand, counting down.
ACATTCATCCGGAGGACCGGGACAGTGTAATTGACGCAATTTATCAGGCAGTTGCCAATGGAGTGACGGATTATGTGCATACTTACCGCATGGTAAGGGATGATGGAAGACAGATATGGGTTGAAAACGAGGTCACGGTAACCCGTGTATCAGATGGGGAGGCAGAGGTGTCCTTCCTGTTAACAGATATAACAGAGCAGAAGGATATGGAAAAGGAGCTGGCAGCTGCCACAGAGGGTGAACAGATGCCGGGAGAGTCCAATAAATGGAACAGCTTAAGTCTGATTACCATTGACGAGAACGATAAGGAAATGTTAGAACAGTTCCAGCTGATGGCAGAGACATTAAGCCGGAATGCGGATTACTATAGTGTGGTGCTGAATGCAGAAGGGAAGCTTTTAACCACGCCAGCCGGGCCGGCAAATAACATCGGCCAGTTTTACGATTTGTTTGAGCGTCCACAGTTAAAAGAGCGGTTTGCAGAGGTCTCTGTGCGGGCGAGGGAGCAGCTTATACCGCAGAGTGTGTCGTTTACAGTGGACAGAATGGAAGTGCATATGATATTTGCACCGCTTATGCTGGAGAATACCGTTACTGCGTACTGGGTTTTAACCAGCTTCGCCAGGGATGGTGCCCAGCTGTTAGGCGAAGTAATCGGGGAGCAGTGGGAGCTTGCAAATTCCATTGCGAAATGCTTCTATGCGGAGGAGATGGTACAAAATGAGACCAGGCTTCGGAAGCTGACGGAGATACAGCTTCATAAGGAGCAGCAGGAGCGGCATGTGATACAGGATTTGCTGGAGTCCATGGTAAAGGAAGGAGAATCCGGTCTTGGAGAGATGTGTCACAAGGCAGGAATGTATCTGTCGGTTACAGATATTGGTTTGTACTTAGAGAATAAAGAGACGGGCAATGCGGAAAAATATTTCGTGTGGAATCATGCCGGAGAAGAGAATGCCTTTTTTGATATCATGACAATGTCCGTATCAGAATATAAGGTGCTGAAGGATGTACTGAAGGGCAGAACAGCACTGGTGGCGGATAAAACCACCCAGGAGCCGATTTTAAAGGAAATGATTCGGAAAACCAATATGGGAACCATTATGATTCTGGCGATGGCTCCGGTCTTTGGCACCCGGGGCTATATTGTGTTTGCAGATTCCGGCAAAGACCACATATTTGAGGAAAAGGATATCCAGTTTGCGTCTTATATAACCAGAATGTTTGAAAGTGTGGTACTCAGCAACAAAAATATTGTAAAGAATGATGTTGTAAAAGAGGGCTTTTTGGATGCATATGACCATATACGGGACGCTGTTTTTGTGAAGGATAACAAATCCGGTGACATCATTTTTGCCAATAAGGCGACGGACAAGCTGTTTGGTTACAGTCTGGTTGGAATGGCAGCAAAGGATGTTGTGAATGACCAGTTAGAGCAGTACCGGAACATGCAGGGTGTAAGAAAGCGTTTTATTGCTAATAAAAAGGTCACAAAATGGCAAAGCTATATGAAGGAGCTGGACCAGATTATGAACATTGTGGAGGTTCATATGGATATGTTAGCCGGCGCAGATTGCAGCTTGTATATTCTGAAAAAGAATAAGAACAAGTGATATAAAGAAAAACTTTATTTTTGACGATAAATATATGAAAGGGGCACGGACATGGCAAGTTCAGACATAGGAATTGATTTGGGTACAGCCAGTATCCTTGTATATGTAAAAGGAAAGGGAGTAGTGTTAAAAGAGCCTTCTGTTGTGGCATTTGACCGTGATACCAACCGGATTAAGGCGATTGGTGAGGAGGCGAGATTAATGCTGGGAAGAACACCCGGCAATATTGTGGCAGTGAGACCTTTACGGCAGGGTGTTATTTCGGATTACCGCATTACGGAGAAAATGTTAAAATATTTTATCCAGAAAGCGGTTGGTAAGAGCTTTTTTGGCAGGAGACCCCGCATTTCGGTTTGTGTACCCAGCGGTGTTACAGAGGTTGAAAAGAAAGCAGTTGAGGATGCAACTTACCAGGCAGGAGCCAGGGATGTATCAATTATTGAGGAGCCTGTTGCAGCAGCCATTGGAGCAGGAATCGACATTGCCAGACCATGTGGCAATATGATTGTGGATATCGGCGGTGGTACAGCGGATATTGCAGTTATTTCTCTGGGAGGAACCGTTGTCAGTACATCCATTAAGACTGCCGGTGACGATTTTGACGAGGCAATTGTGCGCTATATGAGAAAGAAGCATAATCTGTTGATTGGAGAGCGTACCGCAGAGGAGATTAAGATTAAGATAGGCACCTGTTACCGCCGTCCGGAGAATCTTACTCTGGATATCAGAGGGAGGAATCTTGTGACAGGACTTCCGAGAACTGTTACGGTAACATCAGATGAGACGGTAGAGGCGCTGGAGGAGGTAACAGAGCAGATTATTGAGGCAGTGCATTCCGTGTTAGAGAAAACTCCGCCGGAGCTGGCTGCAGATATCGCAGACCGGGGTATTGTGTTGACAGGCGGCGGTGCAATGCTGCATGGACTGGAGGAGCTGATTGAGGAAGAGACCGGCATAACCACAATGACCGCAGAGGACCCAATGACCTGTGTGGCAATTGGAACCGGCAAATATATAGAGTTTCTAAGTGGAGCAATGGAAGAGGAATAAAGAGGTGACAAAATGGTAAGAGGTCTTTACACAGCATGGACCGGTATGGTAAACGAGCAAAAGCGCCTGGACGTTATTGCCAATAATATGGCAAATGCGGATACAACGGGATATAAGAAGCAGGGAGTGACCTCCCAGTCCTTTGATGACGAATTAACACTCCGGATTCACAATGACAATGCAGCTTCCTCGCTTAATTACCGCATTGGCGATATGAATCTGGGGGTAAAGATTGGGGAAACCTATCACGATTTTTCCCAGGGCAGTTTACGGGAAACCGGAAACACATATGATTTGGCTTTAAGTGGAGACGGATTCTTTACCATTCAGACAACGAACAAGCAGGGAGTAACCAGTATCAAATATACCAGAGACGGTTCCTTTACTGTAAACACGGATGGTTATCTTGTTACCAAGGATGGAGATTATGTGTTGGATACGAATGGAAACAGAATTCAGATTCCGGGGGCACAGACTGCGAGGAGTGTTGCATTTGACGAGCAGGGAAATATAACGGTGGATGGGCGGCAGATAGCAACCCTTGGTATTGCCGGATTTGACAATCCACAGGCACTGCTGTTATATGGTGAGAATATGTATGATGCCACGGCGGCAGCGGGACTGCGTGCCGGAACGGCTGTCGTGCACCAGGGCTATCTTGAAATGTCAAATACCAACGTTATTGAAGAGATGGTGGATATGATTACAATTACAAGAGCCTATGAAGCGGGACAGAAAATGGTTCAGACAGTAGACACGACATTACAGAAATCAGTAAATGAAATCGGAAGGGTATAAGGAGGGTTTATTTTATGATGCGTTCATTATGGTCTGCGGCATCGGGAATGATTGCACAGCAGACAAATCTGGATACCATATCCAATAATCTGGCAAATGTGAATACAGCCGGATATAAGAAGGATACAGTGGAATTTAAGTCACTGCTTTATCAGACATTACAGTCGCCTTCCACGAACAATGTGGGAGAAAACAAACCGGTGCCTGCACAGGTGGGGCTGGGAACCAGAACCGGTTCCATTACTACGGTATTTACCCAGGGCAGCCTGCAGGAGACATCCAATACTACATATATGGCAATAGAGGGTTCCGGATTTTTTAAGGTGAGGGATACGGATGGCAATATCTGTTATACCCGTGACGGAAGCTTTGGCTTCCAGCCGGTACAAGGGGGTATGATGCTTTGTACTTCCCAGGGGTATCCGGTTCTTGACCAAAACAACAACCCGATTGTGGTTCCTTCTCCTGCCCGGGCAGAGGATGTGAGTGTAGACACAGAGGGAAATATTTATGTAACCACCACCAGTGGGAATGATAAAAAGACGGAGGCTCTTACATACACTGCAAACGGACAGAGCTATGCCCAGAAGATTGGGCTGGTACAGTTTAACAATCCGGCAGGTCTTAGCAGCATAGGCGGTAATATGTACCAGACAACGCCTGCTTCCGGAAATGCCATTGAGGAATCTACGACCCAGGGAATTTCCCGAAGTTTGGTTCATCAGGGATACATCGAAATGTCAAATGTACAGGTTGCGGATGAAATGGTTAATATGATTGTGGCACAGCGTGCATATGAAATGAATTCTAAGGCAATTCAGGCTTCAGATGAGATGCTTCAGCAGGCAAATAATTTAAGGGGATAGTAATTTATTTGTCTAATTTGTGAAAAATTTTAAAATAAATAAATAAATTGTAAATAAGACATTGACAGATGGGGTCACTTTGTGATAAACATGTATATAGGTAGATTAGGAGGTAAATATGGCAATTACAGGAATTGACCCAAGCAGCTATTATAGTGATTATTATTCTCAGGCAGCAAATGCTTCCGCATCCGCTTTGGAAAACACTTTAAGCAAGGTGGGAAGCGAGACTACAGAGAGTGAATTGATGGAGGCTTGTAAGGAATTCGAGGCCTATTTTATCGAACAGATTTACAAGGGCATGGAGAAAACGATTATGAAGGCAGAGGATGAGGAAACCAGCAGTTCCAGCCAGTACATGGATTATTTTGGAGATATGCAGATTCAGGAATATGCCAAGCTGGCTGCTGAGCAGGGAAGTGGAATCGGACTTGCTAATCAACTCTATGAACAGATGAAACGTAACTATGGACTATAATATGAAAGAAAGTGAGAGGAAAGGTATGTTTATTGAGAAGTTAACAGAAAGCGAAGAACTTGTAATGAAATCTATTTGGGATTGCCGTAAGGAGCCGGTATTATCTGACGTGGTTGAGCGTGTAAATGGCTACTATGGTAAGGATTGGAAGCCACAGACGGTTTCTACCTTTTTGGCAAAGCTGGTAAGAAAGAATTATTTAAAATTACAGCGTAATGGAAAGATTTATACTTACAAGATTTTGATTTCTGAAGCTGCTTACAGACAGAAATTGTACAAGCACCATATTAGCTTCTGGAATCATAACGATATCAGTGAATTTGTAACTGAGATGTTTGATAACGGTGATTTAACAAAGGAAGATTTAGAGGGCTTGAAAGCAAAAATCAATGAATTATAATTTGATTTATTTCTTGAATGGAAAACTTGCATATGTTGTACTGGGTGTATTGGCAGCAACACTGGCAGGTTCTTTCGGCTATTTTATCTGGCTGTTTCTTGGAAAAGAAGCAGCCAGATTTTATATTAAAAATACTATGAGGTTTCTGAAACTGATTTTAACCTGTTTTTTATTGCCGATTATTCCATTCTTTATTTTACAGTTTTTGAAGGGAATGGAGAACGGAGAGGAAATACTGCCGGTCATAACTCCTATAACAGTGCTTTTGTTTATTCTGTCGTCCGTATGGCTGGTCATGCTGGCAATGGTGCTTTTATACAGATATATGCATTACCGCAGTAAATTACGGCTGTGCGAAGAAAATATTTCTGTGGGCAGTGATGAGCTGGACGTGGTGTTGGACAAATGGAAAAAGAGGCTTGGGATAAAAAAGAAAATATCCGTTTATTATAATGATGTTGTGTCTTCTCCTGCAATTATATACAACAAGGGATACCAGATTTTACTGCCTACCTATACATTGACCGATGAGGAGATTAATATTGCCCTGCTCCATGAGCTGGTACATTTTAAACATGGAGATATCCGGACGAAGAATATCGGATTTCTTGTAAATGCAGTACATGCATTTAATCCGGTAAGCTATGCCCTTAGGACGCAGATAGAGCGCTGGGCAGAGGTGGACTGTGATTTGGATGCCTGCGAAATTGGAAAAGAAGAATTCAGCAGGAAAGAATATTTTGACTGTATTCTCAATATGAAACAGAAAAGCCAGGAGGCTCTTTATGTAGATGAAATGTGCTGTTTTATGGAAAACCAGAAGTTAATTGAGTTCCGGGTTGACATGATGGTTAAATACAGAAAGGATGAGTGGAAGTATTCCCTGTGGGCTTTTGTGCTGACCTTGTTTCTGATGTTTTCCGTTACGGCAGGTATATATGGAATATCCTCCGGAGCATTCCGGCTCTGGTATGAACATTCTCTTCATTACACAGAAGAGACTTTGGAAGAAAATCAGCAGAAGCTGGCGGAGAACAGTATTTTTGCAGACACGGAGCTGGTTTATTCGGACGAACAGGTCTTAAATCAGACACAGAGCACGGATTTTACGATAAATCCCAATGAAGCATGGATTTTTGATGTCTCAGAGGAAGCTTTGAGTACGGTGTTTGTCAGTGTGGTATCGGATGGAGATAACTATTGTATTGGCTGTATAGACAGCGATGGCGAAGTGTTCTCTGTGGAGGCTTCCGGGGATAAAGATACATTTCTGAGTTTAGAAAACAGCAGTATTAGATATGTGTATATTAAGAATCAATGTGATAGCTCTAACAAAGTAGAAATGCTGGTTATGAAAAAGGCAACAGCAGAGTAGAGAAAAGGTTAACACTTCCAGGCAAAGCTTGTCCCTCTTTTGTGCATATGTTATTGATAAGGTACATATGAAAAAGGAGGATGACAATATGAAAGGTAAATTGTTTTTTGCAGGTGTGTGTTTTGTGCTATGTGGACTTTTTGCTTCCGAATTCCAGTCCGAGGCGGAAGAGCTGGTGGAGCAGACTGCACATATCACAGACCCGGAATTTGAGGGAGTTTTGGAGGAGATGGTGGGAAGCATCATTGAGACCAGGTCTACAGCCTATGTAATTGATTGGAGCGTTCCTGCCGGAAGAATCTATACCACGGCTTACTTTGAGAAGAAAAAGGGAACAAGCATCGGCATAGGCATTGAGCTGTCAAAGACGGGAAAAGCGGGTATCATGGATATGGATGGCAATGTAAGATATGTGAGCGGTAAATCTCTCTATCATACATTTGATATCACCAAATCCTATTACTACTGCATAATTGTTCCTAATCAGAGCACTTCAACAATTACAGCAAAAGGGTATTATAGAAAATAATAAAAATGAAAATTAACAGAAAAAGGGCTTTGGAATGAATTTTCTAAAGCCCTTCTTTTCTTTCAGGCTTTCCGTTTATATTCAAAATCCATTCATTTATTAAATTATGCTTGTGTGGGTTTTATATATATGCTAATATAAGGGACACATAATGTCTTTTATCTTTTTTATCTGGATTACAGCTTTGTCAGCCGGCAGCTTCTGCCAGGAAAATTCATCTGCCTGATATCTGGACAGCTTTTTGGACTTTCATAGTGAGATGTGTTAAAATACAGAGAGTGCAGCAGTTTAAAGCAATAGAAAACCGGACTGCCGCATTTATGACGGCAGCCCTGATTCCATTTTGTGGATTTCATATATACCCTTTTATTTGCGGCGTCTTCTTTTTCGCGTTTCCGGCGTTGGGAAAGGCTCAAAGAAATAGCGTGGAGGAATATCCAGCTCCCTGCTGATATTGAATAATACTTCCAGGGAGAAAGACTGGGAATTGTTTGAATTTTCAATTCTGCTTAAGTAAGACCTGGAGATGTTTACACGGTCGGCAAGTTCTCTCTGGGTAATGTTGGCGCGTTTCCTGTAAAAGGAAATGTGCTCTCCTAAATCCACATAATAGTCACGGTTTTCAAATGCCGGAAAATTTGTTTCATTTTCTGTGTTCATTTTATTTGTTACCTCCTCATTGGTAATGCATATTTTATAATAAAAGTATAATTAAGTTAGAAATTAAAATACACATATGTTAACGAGAGTAGGTAAAATGCAAACGAGTAGTTAACCCAAATGTAGATATTAATATATAATTTTAATTGTCTGACACACATCAGGACGAAAATCAGGAAACGAGGCGCTACATGGAACGGGAAGGAATTGTTTCAAAAATAATATATCGAAATGAGGATAACCAATATGTTGTCTTTGCGGTAGAAGCCAGTGATGGCGAAGAGGAGACCTTTGTGGGGAATCTGACAGGAATAGAGGAAGGGATGTACATTCTGGCAAGGGGAGAGTATGTGGAGCATCCCAGCTACAGCATACAGTTTAAGGTGTCTGAATATGAGATAAAGATGCCGGATGATTTGGTGAGCATGGAACGGTATCTTGGCTCCGGCGCCATTAAAGGTATTGGTGAGATTATGGCAAAACGGATTATTAAGACCTTTGGTGCAGATACCTTCCGGATAATCGAAGAGGAGCCGGAAAGGCTTTCTGAGATAAAGGGAATCTCTGAGCGGAAAGCCAATGAAATCGGGGTACAGTTTATTGAAAAGCAGGCGCTGCGGGAGGCATTGATGTTTTTGTCGGAATTCGGGATTTCACCGAATCTGGCGGTTAAGATATTTAATGAATATGGACAGAAAATGTATACGATTGTAAAGAACAATCCCTATAAGATAGCAGAGGATATCAGCGGTGTGGGCTTCAAGATGGCAGATGCAATTGCTGCCAGGGCGGGGATTGGCATGCAGTCTGATTTCCGCGTCAGGGCGGCGCTCATTTATACCTTGAACCAGGCTACGGCTCTGGGGCATATTTATCTTCCCAAATATCTGCTGCTGAACTGGACGAAGCAGCTTCTGGCAAAAAGTAATGACAGGACACAAACAGAGAATACATATGGTTTTGATGAGAATCCCTTTGCAGTGGATGAGGAAGTGATAGAGACACAGCTGATGAACCTGCAGGTAGAGGGAAAGGCTGTATATAAGGAGATAGACGGGGAAGTTGTGGTATATGCCTCCAGCCATTATCACCGGGAGCTGGACACTGCAAGAATGCTTCTTGAAACCAAATCCACGGTTGGGATTCCGGATGTGGCACTGGACAAAACCATCGAGGCGATAGAGAGAAAAGAAAATATCGTGCTGGATGAGCTGCAAAAGGAGGCTATCCGGCAGGCGGCAAGACAGGGCGTGCTGGTGATAACCGGCGGTCCCGGAACCGGTAAAACCACCACCATCAATGCAATTATTAAGTATTTTGAGATGGAAGAGCTTGATTTGCTGCTGGCAGCTCCTACAGGGCGTGCGGCAAAGCGGATGACAGAGGCGACCGGTTATAAGGCACAGACCATTCACCGTCTTCTGGAATTGAATGGCGGAGTAGATGAGGAAAAGGGAAATGCGGGAATCCGGTTTGAAAGAAATGCCTCCAATCCGTTAGAGGCAGATGTCATTATTATTGATGAGATGTCCATGGTGGATTTGTCCTTAATGCATGCCCTTATGCTGGCGGTTATGCCGGGAACCCATTTGATTTTAGTTGGGGATGAAAACCAGCTGCCATCGGTGGGTGCCGGAAATGTACTAAAGGATATTATCCGGTCAGGCTGTGTCCCTGTGGTGGCGCTGCACCGTATCTTCCGGCAGGAGGAGGGAAGTACCATTGTGGAAAATGCCCACAAAATCAATAAGGGTGAGCCAATCCGCATGGACAATAAGAGTAAGGATTTCTTTTATTTGCCACGGACCAGCACCGCAGCTGTGGCGGATGAGGTGGGGGCGCTGCTTACGAGGAAGCTTCCGCAATATGTAGGCTGTCCGGGAAAGGAAATCCAGGTATTGACTCCCATGCGCAACGGTGATTTGGGAGTGGGAAATCTGAATATATTGCTTCAAAGGGTATTAAACCCGGCAAGTGCACAAAAAAAGGAAAAGGAATTGAATAACGGCACCGTATTCCGGGAAGGTGACAAGGTGATGCAGATTCGCAATAACTATAAGCTGGAATGGACCATTTACAGCGAGAAGGGGCGTTTCAAGGTGGAAGAGGGCGTCGGAGTGTTTAATGGGGATATGGGCTGCATTAAAGAGATAGATACCTATAATGAGGAAATTGTTGTTCTGTTTGATGATGACAAGGAGGTGCGTTATCCCTACAATCTGCTGGATGAGCTGGAGCTTTCTTATGCCATCACAATACATAAATCCCAGGGCAGTGAATATCCGGCGGTGGTTCTTCCCCTCTTCAGCGGACCGAGAATATTGATGAACCGGAATCTGCTCTATACAGCGGTCACCCGCGCAAAGCGGTGTGTAGTGATTGTGGGAAACGGCCGCCTGGTGGAGAATATGATACAGAATAATGATGAACAGAAAAGGTATTCTTCGTTGGATATACGGCTGCAAGAACTGGCGGTGGAAGGATTTTAGCCGGGGGCTTTGGTCTGAAAGGGGTGAAGGGAATACATTTTACAGATGGTAAAGATATTCTTCTGGATTTGTTATATCCGAAGCGATGTCCGCTATGCAATCAGATACGTCCATACCGGCAGGCTGCGGTATGTCCGGAATGCATGGCGAAATTAAGAAAAATTGAGGCTCCAAGGTGCCTCAAATGCGGAAAAACCATTGACAGTGAGGAGGAAGAATTCTGTATGGACTGCCAGTCCATTCCCAAAAGCTATCAACGGGGGTATCCGGTTTTTGAATATACAGAAGCCATAAAAAATGCTTTATATGATTTTAAATATAAAAACCAGAGGGACTATGCCGTATTTTTTGCAGATTGCATATACCGGTATTATGGAGTACAGCTGAAAAAACTAATGGTAGACGGAATTGTACCGGTTCCGGTGCATGCCCGCAAAAAAAGGGCGCGCGGATATAACCAGGCGGAGCTTCTGGCAAGGGAGCTGGCAGTCAGATTACAGGCTCCGGTGTATCCCCATTATCTGATACGCCGGGAAAATACCAGCCCGCAGAAGGATTTAAACCAGGCTGCCAGAATGAAAAATCTAAAAAACGCTTTTAAAATAGGGCGAAATAAGATAAAATTAAGAAGAATTCTTCTGGTGGATGACATATACACATCAGGAGCCACAATCGAGGCCTGTACAAGAACACTGCTGCTGTCGGGAGCAGAGGAGGTTTACTATACCAGTGTTGCTATTGGCCAGGGCTATTAACATTTTGAGAGGAAACAGACAGGAGGGAATGTAATGGAAGTAAGAACATGTAAGCATTGTAAAAGATTGTTTAATTATTTAAGCGGTCCAACGCTGTGCCCAAGCTGTAAAGATAAGTTAGAAGACAAGTTTATACTGGTCAGGGATTATATCCGTGAGCATCCCCATGACGGTATAAATGAAGTGGCAAAAGCCAATGAAGTGTCAACAAACCAAATCCGCCGCTGGATTCGCGAGGAGCGTCTGGCGTTTTCTGATGACGCAGATATTGGAATTGACTGTGAGAAATGTGGAAAGATGATTAAGTCGGGGCGGTACTGTCAGGCATGTAAGGATGAAATGATGGGACAGATGAAGGATTTGTATAAGTCAGATAAATCCATTGTTTCAAAGAAACACAGGGAAGCGGCAAGAATGCGGTTTCTGGATAAGGAGCAGCAATAATTTTTTAAACTTATTTTATTTTGGTATAATGTTTTCTGAAAAGCCGCCGATATAATTATTGAATCTAGTAAATGGATTTAATAATCCGGTTACCGGTGGGTCATCGGGACTGGACAGAAGGAGGAAGGTGTAACAATGCGAATTGGTTCATACAATCAGATTGCCCAGGTATATGGAAATCAATCTGTCAAGAAGAGTTATAACTCTAATACAATTGGCGCTACATCTACTATGGATCAGCTTTCCTTTTCTACTGTGGGAAAGGATATGCAGATAGCGAAGGCAGCTTTGAGCTCTGTCCCTGATGTCAGAGAAGACAGGGTTAAGGCAATAAAAGAAAGCATTGCAAATGGTACTTACCAGGTAAGTGCAGAGAGTTTTGCCGACAAGATTTTAGCTGCATATGATGAGAAATCCATTTAGTATCCGGAAGCATGTGCTTTCGGATACTGTCTGGGCATTTGATTGAAACAAAAAGGAGAATCAGATGGCAAGCTTAATTGAGACTTTAATTACGACTCTGGAGGAGGAGAGTAACCTGTATGATGCTCTGACGAAGGAGTCCATGGCGAAGACGCCGGCTATTGTGGCAAATAATCTGAAGCAGCTCTCGGAAGTGAATGCAAGGGAGCAAAGGATTGTTGATGAGATAACGTCGGTGTCCCATAGAAGGAATCAGGCGTTAACAGAGATTGCTACTGTATTAGGCAAGGATGCGAAAACGATTACTGTTTCTGAGGTCATTAAATTGATGGAGAAGCAGCCGGAGTTTCAGCATCCTTTAATTGACCTTAAAGACAGGATGCTAAAGCAGGTGGAGACCTTAAAGCAGGTTAATCTTCATAATCAGGAGCTGCTGAAGGAGTCCCTGGAGATGACGGAGTATTCCATTAATCTGCTCCAGTCCATAAACCAGGCACCGGAGACAGCCAATTACAGTGGAGCCGGATACAGCGGTTCCACACTGGGAAGCAGCAGGTCTTCCTTTGATACAAAGCAGTAGAACTCGTATTACATTTTGGAAAGGAGGAGAAATAAATGGCAGGTACAATGGGTAACTTCTGGGTTGGCGTCAGTGGTCTGCAGTCCAGCCAGTATGCGTTGAACACAACTGCACATAACATTACCAATGCCGGTACAGAGGGTTATTCCAGACAGCAGGTTCTCCTTACAGATGTTGCATATACAAATCTTGGCAATACAGCAATTGGCAAGAACCAGTCGGGTCTTGGTACAAGAATTTCAGATGTGCGGTTAGTCAGAGACCGTTTTATGGATAAGCTTTACCGGAAGGAATTTGGAAGGGAGCAATACTATCAGACCAAGTATGACGTGGTGGCAGAGGTACAGAATTATTTTGGAGAACTGGAGAGCAGTACATTCCGGGAGACTATGGTAAATATGTGGGAGGCTGCCCAGGAGCTACAGAAGGAATCCAACAGTATTGTCACCAGAAGCTCGTATATTGCCAGCGCAGTTACTTTTATAGAGCAGGCGAACCGGATTTATGACCAGCTTACAACCTATCAGAAAAATCTTGATAAAGAGATTACAGACCAGGTGGACCGTATTAACGAGCTGGCGGACATAATATATGAACTCAACAACCAGATTGTTATGGTAGAGGCTGGAAAGGTAGAGGGAGCAAATGATTACCGTGACCAGCGGGATGCCGCGTTAGATGAGCTGTCCGGTCTTATCTCCATTACATATAAGGAAAATGACAACGGGCAGGTGGATGTATATGCGGAGCAGCGGACACTGGTCAGCATGGACCGTGTCTACAGAATGGGAACAAAAGAGGTCAGCGAATCCTGTGAATATCTGATTCCTGTCTGGGAGGATGACCAGGAAAATGTATTTAACATGCATTATGACCCGGAGAAGGACCCGAGAACTCATCCGAATGCATATAAGGTGCGGGTTCCGGATGCGGAGGAGCAGACGGACACAGGCTCTTTGAAGGGACTTATCATGTCCCGGGGTGACTGGGTTACGAATTATACGGATATTCCTGTGGCACCGGAGGCGCCGGAGAGACCGGTGCGCTCAGATTATGCTACGGATTTGGAATATAACAACGCATTGACACAATATAATGCCGATTATCAGCAGTATCAGACAGATTATCAGGATTTTGTAAAAGAAAAAGAATTTTACAATACCTATGTAGAGCCCTATACGGTAAGCAATATCATAGCACAATTTGACCAGCTGGTTCACGGTATTGTGACGAAAATAAATGATGTGCTCTGCCCGAATAAAGAGATTACGATTGTGGAGCCGGGCGGCGGAACAAGGACCATAACTGTGCTGGATGAAGAAAATGCAGGTTATGGAATGGGAGAAGAGAACCAGCTTCAGGGAACAGAGCTGTTTAACCGGCGGACCGTTGACCGTTATACGGAACAGACCGTTACATTAGAGGATGGAACTACGGCAACGGTTAAAGTCTATAATGAAGAGAATAAGGATGATTATCTGTCCTTATATACATTGGGCAATCTGGAAGTAAATGATGAGCTGCTTAAGAATCCGAGCTTACTTCCTCTTACCAATAAGCAGAATGAAGAGCTGCAGGAGATAGCAGATGAGCTTATCAAGGTATGGGAGGAGGATTTTGCGACTCTTGGACCAAACAGTCTGGGAACCAATGATTTCTTTGGCTATTATAAGGAGTTTATTGGGGATTTTGCCAATAAGGGTAAGACCTACAGCGGTATTGCCCAGTCCCAGGAGCAGGCTGTACAGGAGGCGGATAACCAGCGTCAGGCGGTGGTAGGCGTATCTACAGATGAAGAGTTAAGCAATCTTATTAAATTCCAGCAGGGCTATAATGCATCTTCGAGATACTTTACTGTGGTGTCGGAGATGGTGGAACATTTAATTAACAAATTAGGGTAAAAAATACAGGGAGGAAGTGAGTACATGCCATCCACATTTTTAGGATTAAACACGGGTTTGTCAGGTCTTAATTATTATCAGGCAACCCTTAATACAACAGCACATAATATATCAAATGCAGATACCAAGGGTTATTCCAGGCAGACGGTTCTTTCCCAGGCAGCCCAGGCGCTGAGAGTGAACAGTTCCTATGGTATGATGGGTACCGGTGTACAGACTACGGGAATTAACCAGCTGCGCAATGTATATTATGATGTGAAATACCGTGCAGCCACTTCCCAGTTAAATCAGTATAGTGCAACGCAGGAACAGCTGTTGCAGCTGGAGTCCTATTTAAATGAGATGAAATCGGAAACGGGCTACACAAAGATTTTTGACACCTTAAATGCTGCCATGCAGAGTTTATCAACAGACCCGTCTAATGCTACCTATCGTACCCAGTTTATTCAGACAGCGTGTAATTTTACGGAATTGATTAATGAGGTCGCAACGAATTACCAGAAGACCCAGACGGATATCAATAGTGAAATTGCAGTGCATGTAGATACAATTAATTCGATTTCTGCCCAGATATATACGCTGAACCAGCAGATTATGAATATTGAGACGAGATACGGCAATGCAAATGATTTAAGAGACCAGAGAGAACTGCTGGTGGACCAGCTTTCTGAGCTGGTAAATGTTGAGGTGATTGAAACGCCGATTACCTATGGAACCGGAAAGGATGCGCAGGAGTCCGGAGCCAGCCGGTACGAGGTGCGTATCGGAGGTGCACTGCTGGTGGATGAACTGGAATGCCGCCAGTTAAAGGTGTCCGCAAGAGCGGAAAAGGTAAACCAGAATGATGCAGACGGTTTGTATGACGTATATTGGGTCGGAGTGAACAATACACTGGGTGAACAGTTTAATTTTAACAGTAATAATGTAACCGGTCTGATGAAAGGATTATTGGAAGTCCGGGACGGCAACAATGCCAATCCGTTTTCCGGCACCATTGTAGCAATGAATACCAATACATCGGCAGGCTCTACGGCAACGATTGAGCTGGCTGCGGGTATTGATATTGATAAGCTGAATCTGCCAATGCAGGGAACCATTACATTGAATTGCAAGGATTATTACTATGAGGGATTTGAGGCGGTATATGATGCGGATGGTAAGTTAAATGGATTTACCTTCAAGAATATAACAATTCAGGATGAATCCGGAAGACGGGTTCCGGCAGATTTTAATATAGGCACAGATATGGGTAAGGAAGGAATGCTTGGTGAGAGTATTGACTGCAAGGGTATTCCCTACTATATGACACAGTTAAATGAATTTGTCCGGACGCTTTCAAAGTATATGAATGATATTTTTACCACCGGAGCAGATGCCAATGGAGATGCGGGACTGGATTTCTTTACCGCACCCAGTGTTGCCACAGGTAAAGACCATATCCTGACCGGCAATGCCAATACCACGGGAATATCCACCTCAGAGTCCAACTATTATCAGATTACCGCACTGAACTGGTCTGTAAACCAGGATATTGTAAAGGACCAGTCAAAGCTGGTGGTATCCTATAAAGAGGATATTGAACAGCAGGATAAGGATGCCAAGGGTGTTCTGGAGAAAATCATATATGGATTTAATGACCAGGCAATGTTTTCCCAGGGTACGGTCACACAGTTTTTGCAGTCGGTCACTACCTCCCTGGCGGTGGATGTATCAAAGTATGATGCCTTTGCAACCAATATGGATGAAGTGGCAACCGTGATTGACAATCAGAGACTTTCGATTTCTTCTGTGGATACCAATGAGGAAGCGGCAAGTCTGGTAGTCTTCCAGAATGGGTATAATTTGTCAAGCAAGATTATATCTGTAATGAATGAAGTTTACGATAAGCTTATTAACGATACAGGAGTTTAGGACGATATATAATGTGTAGATTTTTTATTGGATGTGAATAAAAAGGAATCGGGCAGCACACCGTACAGGGAGGCAACGGTGAAAAAGTGAGGTTAAGGGAGTAACCGGATAGGAGAGAGACGATGAGAATAACGAATCATATGGTAACCAGCAGTTCATTGCGGAATATGCAGAAGTCTATGCAGCGGGTTAGCACACTAAATGAGCAGGTTACAACCGGCAAGAAGATATCAGCGCCTTCTGAGGACCCGGTTGTTGCAATCCGGGCACTTAAGCTGCGTACTACCTGTGACCAGCTTGACCAATATAAGAATAAGAATGTGAAGGATGCCCTGAACTGGCTTGATACAACACAGACTTCCATTCAGAATATATACGACCGTTTAGATGATGTGTATGTATACTGTGAGCAGGGAGCAACGGATACATACCAGACAAAGGACAGAAACACCATTATCAGTGAATTATACGCACTGAAGGATGCAATTTACTCTGAGGGTGGAACCACATATGCCGGAAGATACCTGTTTTCCGGATATAAGACAGAAACAAACCTGATTTTTCAGGATGAAGCAGCGAAAAAGGGACTTTCTTATAATATTACCGAAGATATTAATCCTGCCAAGATAGAAGTTAAAAATGTGGTGTTAAATGAAATTGACCCAACCCAGCTGGATGGTATTCTGGGTGGAAACACCTATTCTGCCCCGGAATCCGCCAGTGTGTATAAGCTGAGGCTTGCATATGATAATCTGGATAAAACCGGGAATGATATTAAGATTACCGTGACAAACGCAGATGGCAGCGAGATGACAATAACACCGACCATTAAGCAGACAGCAGATTCTGCAACCTACTATGATGTAGCAGACGATGGAGTGAATTATATTCCTGAAACAGGGGAAATTATTTTTGGAAAGGATATCTATAATACAGTTAAAGAGGCAGATAACATTTCCGTGAATTATAATAAATCTGATTTTGAAGTGGGTGACTTACGCCCGGAGCTGTATTTTAACTGTGTACAACACAAGGAGCTGGCAGATGGTACAATCAAGGACACTGATTTTACGGTGAGTGAGGAAGGCCAGCCGATTAAATATGAGGTTAATTTCAAACAGTATGTGACGGTTAATGCAGAGGGAAAGGATTTAATTACTCATGACATGGGTAACCGGATTGAGGATTTGGCGACAGCCGTACAGGATGTTCTGGATATAGAAGACACCATAACCAAGCTGAAGGATTTGTTAGAGGACCCGCAGTATAAGGACAATGAAGATGCGGCTGCACAGATTAACAAGATGCTGGAGGGTGCAGATGTGGAGCTTGCTCTCAAGAGGGAGAACATGCAGAAGCTGTTTGGGAACAACATAACAAACTTCCAGAATTTTATGGAGGATGTCAGTGCGGTTCAGGCAAAGGTTGGTACAACGTATTCCAAGGTGGAGCTGATACAGACCCGTGTTACAGAACAGCTGGCTGACTTCAAGGACTTAAAATCAGCAAATGAAGATGTTGAGACAGAGGAAGTGGCGATTGAGCTTTACCAGTCTGAGCTGGTATATGAGTCAGCGCTGGCGACTACGGCAAGTGTGATTAAGAAGACGCTGTTAGATTATCTATAATGAAATTTACCTGAAAGGAGAAGGAATATATGTTAGCAAAGACAAAGTTTTTTGGCGAAGTAGAATTGGATGATGATAAGATTCTGGAATTTCCAAATGGTATTATCGGATTTGAGAATCATAAAAAATTTGCCATAATGTATGATGAGGACAATAAGGAAAAAACAAGAATCAGCTGGCTGCAGTCCTTAGATGAACCGCTGCTGGCACTGCCGGTAATTGACCCACTGGCAATTACGGAGGAATATGTTCCGGTAATCGAGGATGAACTGCTGGCGCCTCTGGACAATCCTGCGGATGAGGATTTGTTATTTTTACTTGCCATGACGGTGCCTTCTGATATGAAAAAGGTGACGGCGAATATGAAAGCGCCTTTTATTATCAATGCGGCAGCCAAAAAGGGTGTGCAGTTGATTGTGGAAAATGAGGATTATCCGGTGAGATTCAACGTTTATGAATCCGTACAGAAAATGAAAGAAAAGGCGGGTGAATAATATGTTGGCTTTATCCAGAAAAGAAAATGAATCCATTATGATTGGAAATGATATTAAGATTACAATTCTTGAGGTTAAGGGGGAACAGGTTAAGATTGGTATTACTGCTCCTAAGGCAGTGCCAATTTATCGTGAGGAGGTATATACCCAGATTAAGGAAGCGAATAAGGAGGCAGCCTCTGATACGGTACAGGAGAGTCTGAAGAAGTTATTTGAGTAAATATCCAAATTTATTTGAAAAATATAGCAAAAAGTTATAATATATAAATAGATAATAGCCGATAAAGCTATTGAAGAATACATTTATTACGTTAATAGCAAATGTTTTGAATTTCACATGGAGGTGGATAAGAATGGCAATTGAAGCAGTTAAGTCAAATGTAGTGAGCCAGGTGAGCAGAGTCAGTGAGCCAATCACTGTGGATAACGGTGAGAGCACACAGGTAAAGCCGCAGCAGGTTGCGCCTGTTCTGGGAAGACAGTCTGGCTATGAGCCAAAGGATGGGCAGGAAAACAGTGCAAATGATGATGGTAAGAATCTTTCTGAGGTATCTCCGGAGAAGGTTAAGAATGCAATCTCTGAGATTAATAAAAAGATTAGACCAACACATACGCAGTGTGAGTTTAAGTATCATGAGAAGACAAAGAGAATTACAATTACTGTAAGGGATTCCGAAACAGATGAGGTGATTAAAGAGATTCCACCGGAGAAGACTCTTGACATGATTGCGAAGTCATTGGAGCTTGCTGGTATTTTAGTAGATGAGAAGAGATAAGGAGGGTTTAATATGGCAGGAGTAAGAATGACTGGCCTGGTTTCCGGATTAGATACGGAAAGCCTTGTAAGTCAGCTGTCAGAGGCTTATCAGACAAAGGTTAATAATGTTAAAAAAGAGCAGACAAAGCTGGAGTGGAAGAAGGAAGCATGGGCTTCTTTAAATACAAAAATTATGGACTTCTATAAGGGTGCATTGTCAACCTTTAGAAGTGTATCAACCTATAGAACAAAAACAGCAACAGGAGATTTGTCCGGCGTTAAGATTACTGCGGGAAGCGGTGCGGTAAACGGCACACATAAGGTGAAGGTATTAAGTACGGCTGCTGCACAGATGTGGACCGGCAAGAAGCTTAACAATAGTACATACACTGCGACCTCCTATAAGGCGGCTACGGACGGAACAATGAAGCTGTCTGATTTGAAGGACAGTGTCGGCAATTCGATTGGAAGCCAGCTTAAGAATGCAGAGTTCAAAGTAACTGCAAACGGACAGGAGTATACTGTTAAGGCTGGAATTGATGAGAACGGAAATGCACTGGGTGATGATGCTACCGTGGATGATATTGTTGCGAATATTAACAGACAGCTGGATGGTTCCGGTGTTACAGTGGAATTTGCGGCAGGTAACTTCCGTATGAGTAATGACTCGGCAGTTCAAAGCGAGATTCAAAATGATACCGGCGAGACGGTAACCGTTTTTACTGGTGGATATGATGTGCGGGTAACGGCTGCAGATGATAGCAGTGCCAAGATTTTTGGAATCACTACCGACGGAGAGGGAACCCTGATTGAGCCTCATTCAAGTGACCCGGATAAGGAGCCTGTCACAACTATTGGCGGAACTACAAAGTTTTACCAGGAGGTTGAGAGTGCAGATACAAAGGTAACAGGCAGTACCAAGCTGGTTGACTTAGGTATTGCAGAGGGTGCAGAGATTAAGGTAAATGGCAACACCATTACTGTGGATAGAAAGACAACATTAAGCAGTTTAGCCGAGCAGATGGCAAAGCTTGGAATTGAGGCAAATTATGATGCGAATCAGGGAAGATTCTATTTAAATTCCAAGGGAACCGGTAAAGACAATGCATTTACAATTGATGCAGATGCTGATACATTGGCAAAGCTGGGACTTGATTTACAAGTAGGTGATGAGGGTCGTATTGATGCGGAAAATGCAGTCATTGAGTATAATGGTGTAAGATATGAGCAGGCAAGCTCAACCTTTAGTATTAATGGTCTTACTATTGAAGCAACCGAAGTGGGGGAGACACAGACCTTTAATGTGGGTACGGACTCCCAGGGTATTTATGACAAGGTAAAAGAGTTTGTCAATTCATACAATACATTGATTGACGAGATGAACACTCTGTACAATGCCGACAGAGTGAAGGATTATGAGCCGCTGACAGATGATGAAAAGGCAGCCATGAGCGATGATGAGATTGAGAAATGGGAAAGTGTCATTAAAGCTTCCCTGTTGAGAAGAGACGACACCATAAGCTCTCTGTTATCGAGTATGCGTTCAACCCTGAGCAAGCAGGTTTCCGTAACCCTGTCAGACGGAACAACAAAGAACTATTCCTTAGCGTCTTTTGGAATTAATACCAGTACCTATACGGAAAGAGGTAAGCTTCATATTTATGGAGATTCTGATGATTCCGATTTTGCGGATTATGACGACAGCCTGATGAAGGCAATTAACGAAGACCCGTCGGTTGTGGAAAAGACATTATCAACCCTTGGCTCTGAGATATATAACAATCTTATGAAAGCAATGAACAGCAATAAAGAATTAAGCAGTGCATTGACCTTTTATAATGATAAGCAGATTGACAGTGAGATTGAGGACTATAAGGACAGAGTCAGTACATTACAGGAAAAGGCATTGGCGGAAGAAGATAAATACTATGAACAGTTCGCAGCCATGGAGACTGCATTGGCAAAGCTCCAGTCTCAGCAGACATATATTTCACAGCTGTTTGGTGGTTGATAGTATAGGGAGATGACTGATGAAGGAAGGATTTGGAATCCTTCCTTCATAATATTAATCCGTGTATTCCGGAATGAATTTGTGATACAGAGTAATTAGGACATATGAGGTGAAAACATGGCATATAATCCAATGGCAGCTTATGGAACCAATAAGGTAACTACTGCAACTCCGGCAGAACTTACATTGATGCTCTATGAGGGAGCCATTAAGTTTTGTAATATTGCCAAAATGGCAATGGAGAAAAAAGATGTTGAGAAAGCGAATTTGAATATTCAGAAAGCGAGAAATATAATCGTAGAATTGCAAAGTACGCTTAATTTTGATTATCCGGTGGCAAAGGATTTTGATATTATTTATTCCTTTATATTTGACCGTATGACAGCGGCAAATATTTCAAAGGACCCGGCGGATGTGGAAGAGGTTCTGGTGCAATTGCGGGAGCTGCGGGATATTTGGAAACAGGTGATGAGAACAGCAAAAGACCCACGTATCTAGGAAATGAGGTAGAGGAATGGATGAAAATTACGTTCAGGTTTTGATTGATACGATAACCAAAAAGGAAGAAACACTGCGTAAAATTCTTGAGATTACCAGACAGCAGGAGCAGATTAGTAAACAGGAGGTTTATTCATCAGACGAGATGGAGAAGACACTCAACGAAAAAGAGATTCAGATTGCAAGAATCAATTACTTAGATGAGGGTTTTCAGTCTGTGTATGACCGTGTCCGTTCTGAAATACGAAATAATATAGAGAAATACGAGCAGGATGTTTTAACACTGCAGGAGCGTATCCGTGTGTGTACGGAGATAGCAAATGAAATCCAGGTGTTAGAAGAGAGAAACCGCAACCGGTTCAGTACTTTGTTTTCCAAGACCCGGTCAGAGTATTCTACCTCTAAGACCCGGGCGAATGTGGCGCAGAATTATTTCAAGACCATGAATAATTCTAAGGTCATGGATGCGTATTTTGTAGACAGAAAGCAGTAGAATTCTATATATTGTGGGAAACGAAATTATATAAATTTTTTTTGAAAAAAATAAAGAAAAGTGTTAATATTAAGGAAAAGAATCCGATATATATAATGTAAGTTACACAACAATTACATATTGAAATGCATGGTAATAACTTCCGGGTGAGGAAGATATTATAAAAACTATTTACGGCGGTAAACCGCTAGTACATGTCGCAAGGATGCGGCATTATATTCAAGGAGGAATTTATTATGGTAGTACAACACAACATGCAAGCAGTTAACACGAACAGAATGTTAGGACAGAACGTGAAGGCTGTACAGAAGTCAACAGAGAAGTTATCTTCAGGATATCAGGTAAACCGTGCAGCAGATGATGCAGCAGGTCTTTCTATTTCCGAGAAGATGAGAAACCAGATTCGTGGTCTTAACCAGGCTGTTAAGAACGCAGAGGATGGTATTTCTCTTATCCAGACTGCTGAAGGTAACATGAACGAGATTCATTCTATCCTTCAGAGAATGGGCGAGTTAGCTATCAAGGCTCGTAACGATGTTAATGCAACGGAAGACCGTCAGACAATTCAGGACGAGATTTCACAGCTGAAGCAGGAGATTTGCTCTATTACTACAAAGGCTGAGTTCAACGGAACCAAGTTATTGAATGGTAATATGGCAGATGGTAAGAACCTTCAGGTGGGCGCTAATCAGGGTGAGTTATTGAAGATTAAGATTAGTGGTACATCATTGAAGAAGTTAGGTCTTACAGCTACTTCTGTTAAGACAGCTAAGTCTGCATCTGCAGCAATCAAGCAGATTCAGTGTGCTATCAAAATGGTATCTGCACAGCGTTCCTTACTGGGTGCTATCCAGAACCGTCTTGAGTACACCATTAACAACTTAGAGAACTACTCTGAGAACTTAACATCTGCTGAGTCACAGATTAGAGATACTGATATGGCTACAGAGATGGTTAACTACAGCAAGAACAATATCTTGCAGCAGGCTGCTCAGTCAATGCTTGCACAAGCTAACCAGTCTAACCAGGGTGTATTATCATTACTTCAGTAATTTCATAATTATTGAGGTGAAGAGCCGGTCCGCAGGGACCGGCTTTTTTCATTGCCAGGAGTATGGGAAAGTGGGCAAGAGGAACATTTTCGAGTAAAAAAAATTAAAAAATTTAAAAACAGGTATAAAGTTCCTTGATGGCATGTCGATATATAATGTGTAAGGAACACAAAAAGGATTTAGGTTCACTTAACAAAATGAAAATATAAATAAAGGAAATTATCAAAAGGATTTGATATCAAGGAGGAATTTATTATGGTAGTACAGCACAACATGCAGGCAGTTAACACAAACAGAATGTTAGGACAGAATGTAAAGGCAGTACAGAAGAACACAGAGAAGTTATCATCCGGTTATCAGGTAAACCGTGCAGCAGATGATGCAGCAGGTCTTTCTATTTCCGAGAAGATGAGAAACCAGATTCGTGGTCTTAACCAGGCTGTTAAGAACGCAGAGGATGGTATTTCTCTTATCCAGACTGCTGAAGGTAACATGAACGAGATTCATTCTATCCTTCAGAGAATGGGCGAGTTAGCTATCAAGGCTCGTAACGATGTTAATGCAACGGAAGACCGTCAGACAATTCAGGACGAGATTTCACAGCTGAAGCAGGAGATTTGCTCTATTACTACAAAGGCTGAGTTCAACGGAACCAAGTTATTGAATGGTAATATGGCAGATGGTAAGAACCTTCAGGTGGGCGCTAATCAGGGTGAGTTATTGAAGATTAAGATTAGTGGTACATCATTGAAGAAGTTAGGTCTTACAGCTACTTCTGTTAAGACAGCTAAGTCTGCATCTGCAGCAATCAAGCAGATTCAGTGTGCTATCAAAATGGTATCTGCACAGCGTTCCTTACTGGGTGCTATCCAGAACCGTCTTGAGTACACCATTAACAACTTAGAGAACTACTCTGAGAACTTAACATCTGCTGAGTCACAGATTAGAGATACCGATATGGCTACAGAGATGGTTGATTACAGCAAGAATAATATTTTACAGCAGGCAGCACAGTCAATGCTTGCACAGGCTAACCAGTCTACACAGGGTGTTCTTAACTTGTTGCAGTAATCAATTTATACATGGAAATAATGGGCTGGCCTTTATGGTCAGCCTATTTTATATTATCTTAAAATATGATAAAATGGAAAGGGCAGGAACAGGGATTTATGAATGATTTATTAGAGGTATTGGAAAAAGTAGCTGAATTATTGTATCAGGAAAGAAAAAATGACGCATATGGAATATTGGTAAAGTGCCTGCCGGTTATGGGAGTGTATATTGGAGAAATAGAGGATGAGGCCTTACAGGAAGAGATTAAGGCTTCTTTAAATGATGCAGTTGGAGCAATGGAGTCCAATGATTATACACTGCTTGCAGATATTTTACAGTATGACATTATTGATAAGCTTAGGGGCATAGGAGAAGAATAGGGATGTCTTTTTGGGATAAGAATTTAGAAGTCATAAAAGAAAAAGATAATGATATGTTCAACAAAATACAGGAACATGAAAACATAGAGAAAAACAGCCGGCAGTTTATAATAGAGCAGGCAAGGGACGGCTCGGATATATTGGGTATATCAGAAGATGGACATAAGGTGATGCTTAACAGTACCTATCGTCCAAAGGATGAGGCAGTTAAATTTGCAGGAAAAATTGAATTGACAGAAAACTCCATTACCGTCCTGGTGGGTCTGGGCAATGGAATCGTTGTATCGGAAATTTTGAATAAATTAAATAAAGAGGCTACGCTATTTATTTATGAACCTTCTATGGAATTGTTTTTCTTTGTGATGGAACATTTTGATATGACGGAGATTTTGAATGACAGCCGTGTCAGTCTGTTTGTGGAGGGAATTGATGAGGATGTTCTGGGAAATAATCTGAGTTTTATTCTGACCAATATCAATGTAGGGGTTACGGTGCTGGAAGCCCATCCGAAATACAGGGAATTATTTCCACAGCAGTATGATAAGATAAAGAAGGTATTTAAAGAGTGCAGGGAATGCGCATTGACAAATCTCCAGACAATCATTAACAAGAGCAGAATTATGACAGAGAATGCCATAGCAAATATCCCGTATTTTTTGCGCTCAAAATTGTCGACGGATTATATCGGAAAGTTTCCGGAGGATATGCCTGCGATTATAGTGGCGGGAGGTCCCTCTCTTGACAAAAACTATGAGGTGCTGAAACAGGCAAAGGGGAAAGCGCTTATTATCGCAGTGGACAGGACTGCCAGATTTTTACTGGACAGAGGGATTGTTCCGGATATGTTTTGCTCTCTGGATTTTAATAAAAATCGGGAATTGTTTAAAGATGAGCGGTTAAAGGATATACCGTTTTTGTACATGCCGGATTTAAGCCGCCGGGTAATGGATATTGTAAATGGAAATAAATTAATCTATGGAACAGGAGATTTCAAGCTCTATGATTCCCTGATGGAGAGATATGGAAAAAAATCGGTGATTATACCGGTGGGCGGTTCCGTTGCCACATTTGCCTATGGCTTTGCCAGGACAATGGGCTTTAAACGGACGATTCTGGTGGGACAGGATTTGGCACTGACAGGAGGAAAGGTGTATTCCGGAGGCCAGCAGAATAAAAGAGCGGATGCAGAGGAATTTGAACATCTCATGGTGCCGGGAAATGTGGAGGAAATGGTAGAGACCAGAGGCGATTTTTATGTGTATCTGGTATGGTTCAACCAGGCAGTGAAGGAAGCTGAGGGGCGCATGGAAGTGATTAATGCCACGGAAGGCGGAGCAAGGATTGAGGGCACAAAGGTGATGACCTTTCAGGAGGCAGTAGATGCCTATTGTACTACGGAATATGACATAGAGGCAATTTTTGATGCGGAGGATTATATTTTCCCACAGGATAAGCTGGAAGAGGTGTACAGCATACTGGAAAAACACCGGATGGAAATTAAAAGGCTGAAGGAGACAGCAAAAAAGGCATCGGAAGCTGCCAGAAGATGTGGCGTATTGACAAAGCGGGGAGATTCCGGAAAAGAATTTAAGGAAAAGAATAAAATACTTTCAAAAACAGGAAAGCTCTTTGATGAAAATGTAGCGGCAAACCTTATTAATAAGTATACGGAAAATCTTCTGCTTCAGCAGGATATGGATTTGTATGTGGCAGAAAATGATAATGAGAAAGAAATGTTAAGACTCTATCAAAAGCTGGAATATGATTACAATGTGGTTTACGAAAATATTGATGGGTTATTAGAGCGCTATGACGCAATGTTATCCGGCGTAAGAGAAGAGTATGATTTGGATGAATAATTGTTTTGGATGACAGTTGCAGGATAAAAGGAAAGAGACTGTTTTGGAAACAGAGAAGGTGAAAGATATGAAAATATTGGCGGTTATTCCGGCCAGGGCTGGCTCAAAATCAGTTCCCCATAAAAATATAAGGGAAATTGGCGGTAAGCCCATGCTTGCCCATTCTATCGGACACGCACAGGCATCGAAATATATCAATCGCATAATTGTCAGTACAGATAGCAGGGAGTATGGGGAGATTGCAGTTAAATACGGTGCGGAGGTTCCGTTTATAAGACCTGAAGAGTACGCAACGGATACTGCTCTGGACTATGATGTGTTTTATCATGCCTTGAGCTGGCTTGCAGACAAAGAAAATTATATGCCGGATATTGTGGTACAGCTGCGTCCCACATATCCGATTCGGGACGCTCGTGATATTGATAATATGATACAATTATTAATAGAGCATCCGGAAGCGGATTCTGTCCGCAGTATGGTAAAGGCAACAGAGATACCATATAAAATGTGGCTCAGGGAAAAGCCGTTTTCAGATATGAAGGATGGAGAAGCAGCCATATCGGATAACAGGATTGTTCCGCTGATAACGGATATACCGGAGTGTTATAATATGCCAAGACAGCAGCTTCCGGAGGTGTATTACCAGAATGCTTGTATTGACGTATTCCGTCCGGAGGTTGTATTGCATAAGCATTCAATGTCAGGGGATTATATTCTTGGATATGAAATGAAGGAAAATTATGACATTGACACGGAAGAGGATTTTGAGCGAGCAATAAAGAAGATGAACAATATGCCGGTAGAATATTTGTGATAGTAATAAAATGGAGGGAAATTGAATGGAAAAGATAAAATGTTCCTTATGTCAAAGTGAAGATGTAACATATATTCCGAATAAAATCCGAAATGATACAGAAGGCATATATAAAATGTTTAAGTGTGGATGTTGTGAGACACATTTTTTGTATCCGAGACCGGCAAGAGAAGCGCTGGAAAAGTATTATGATGGAGATTTTCGTGAGGAAGTGCATTCAGAGAGTTATTATGATTATACATCGCTGGATAAAGTGTTCCAAAATTTTTTGCCGGAAGCAAAGACACGGTTAAAAAGAGTTGTTAAGGAAATTGATAGCAGGGATGATATTCTGGAAATCGGGTGTTCTGTGGGATATTTTCTGAGTACAGTTGCTGATTACGTTCATATGGCATGTGGAACCGAATGGGATAGAAAGGCACAGGCTTATATTAGAGATTGCATAGAGAAGCCCAATATTAAGGTCAGTGATAATCCGGAAGATTTTAATCAGCAGTTTGATAAGATTTTTATGTTTCATGTATTAGAACATATTGAAGAGCCGGTTTCTTTTTTAGAGAATTTAAAAAATATATTAAAACCAAATGGTATCATATATATTGAAGTACCAAATGTAGATGACGTTTTGGTAAAGACTTATGCCTGCGATGCATTTAAGGATTTTTATTATAAAAAAGCACATTTATATAATTTTAATGAAACAGGACTTTCTTATATTTTTGAGCATGCGGGATATCAGTATCATATTGATTTTATTCAACGTTATGATTTGTCTAATCATTTATACTGGCTGGGAAAAGGGCTTCCCGGTGGAAGGGGAATGTATGCGGAAGTACTGGGAGATGATACGAATGAAGCATATATTCGGGCATTGAAGGAGAAGAAACAGACAGATACCCTTTTTGCAAAAGTGTGGTTGTAATGATTGGCAGGATAAATTAGAGGAAGGAATAAGTAGTGAAAGATTGTCACTTGTTTTATATTAAGGGTTCTTGTTATAATAATATTAGCCGATATAATATATAGTTGGAAATTATATTAAAAAAGTGATGTGTCAGGGAGGGCTGCATATGGGAAAAGAATTATTTGAGGATTTATTTATTTTTGAAATGGCAAATTCCCATCAGGGAAGTGTGGAGCATGGAATGGATATTATTCATGCCATGAGTAAAATTGCCAGAAAATATAATGTAAAAGCAGCGGTAAAATTACAATTCCGCAATCTGGATAATTTTATACATCCGGATTATAAAGGCAGGCAGGATGTAAAGCATATACCGAGATTTGAGAGCACCAGGCTGAGCGTAGAAGAGTTTACCCAGCTTGTGGACGCAATTCATGAAGAAGGGCTTATTGCCATGAGTACCCCTTTTGATGAAGATGGTGTGGACTGGTGTATGGATATGGGTGTGGATATTATTAAGATTGCCAGCTGTTCTGCATTGGACTGGCCTTTATTAGAGAAGGCAGCCCAGGCAAATAAGCCGCTTATTATATCAACCGGAGGAAAGACCCTGTCAGATATCGACAAGCTGTATAATTTTTTCACGCACAGGGGTTGTGATTTTGCATTCCTGCATTGTGTAGCAGAATATCCTGCGCCAATGGAGCATTTACAGCTGGATTTTATAGATAAAATGAACCGCAGATATCCGGATGTGACAGTGGGATATTCCGGACATGAGAATCCGGATGATAATACGGCTCCAATGCTGGCGGTTGCGAAGGGCGCCAAGATTTTGGAGCGTCATGTGGGTCTGCCGACGGAAACGATTACCCTGAATGCGTATTCCATGAATCCGGAGCAGGCTGATAAATGGGTTGCAGCAGCACTGCAGGCTAAAACAATGTGCAGCATGAAGAAGGCTGGAAAGAAATATATTTCTCAGGAGGAGCTGGATTCCCTGAATTCCCTGATGCGTGGTGTATATGTGAAGCATGATGTAAAGGAAGGGGAAGAGCTGAATCGTGAGGATGTCTTCTTTGCGATGCCTTGTCATGAAAAGCAGATGACGTCCGGTGAATTTTATGAAGGAGTGATTGCCCATCGGGATTACAAGGCAAATGAGGAATTACATGAGAAGAAGAAAATAACAGACATTAATCTTGCAAGAAGTGTTATACACGATGCAAAAGGTATGCTGTATGAAGCAGGAATTGCATTGGGTGATGATTTTGAGGTGGAGCTTTCCCACCATTACGGAATGAAGCATTTCCGGCAGACCGGTGCCATTATTATCAATATTATTAACAGAGAGTACTGCAAGAAATTGTTAATTGTACTGCCGGGACAGAAGCATCCGGTTCATGCCCATAAGGTGAAGGAGGAGACTTTCCAGTTATTATATGGAGATTTGACAGTCACTTTAGAGGGCAAAGAGAGGAAAATGAAGCCGGGAGACATTCAGACAGTGCTCCGGGGGGAAAAGCATTCCTTTACTTCCCAGACCGGTGCCATTTTTGAAGAGGTATCCACAACCCATGTAAAAAGTGATTCCTATTATGATGACCCTTTGATTCGCAGAATGGACCCGATGGAGCGGAAAACCATATTGAGAAAATGGTAACACAATAAAAATTATATATAAGGAAGATTGTTTGATGTAAATTGAACCGGCCTCCAAAAGTTACTTAAAAACTAACGGTTGGGAGGTCGGTATTTCTATGGCAAAACATAGCTTCGCATTATTAATAGTGTAGGAGCCTATTATTATGTGCTATATATAGTGGCTGTCTCTTATACACATCTCCGAGCCCACGAGACTCGACGTCATCTCGT
>UQXF01000008.1 GCA_900544905.1 uncultured Clostridium sp. | reverse complement strand
CAGCGTCAGATGTGTATAAGAGACAGATACTGTCTACAGGTAAATTCTGATTTTCATGTCAGGGTGAAAAACACCGCTCTAAGCGAAAACAGTATATCATGCTCTGTAAAAAAAGCAAGGGTCTTCACAAATTTTTAAGAATCCCGAAAGATTTCAGGAAACCTTGTACTGGCTGTTGTAAAGCTCTGCATAAAAGCCATTTTTCTTCAGCAGCCCCTCATGGGTACCCTGCTCAATAATGTCTCCATCCTTCATAACAAGTATCACGTCAGACTCTTTAATTGTAGACAGCCGGTGCGCCACCACAAAGCTGGTACGTCCCTCCATCAGCTTTGCAAAGGCATTCTGTACCCGGATTTCTGTTCGGGTATCAATGGAGGAGGTCGCCTCATCCAAAATCAGCATCGGCGGAATCTCCAGCATAACCCTTGCAATACACAGAAGCTGCTTCTGCCCCTGGGAAAGATTTCCTCCATCCTCTCCAATCACCGTATCATAGCCCTGGGGCATGCGCCGGATAAAGCTGTGGGCATGACACGCCTTTGCCGCCTCTATAATTTCCTCCCTGGATGCCTCCGGTCTTCCATAGGCAATGTTTTCCGCAATGGTTCCGGATTTCAGCCAGGTTTCCTGTAAAACCATGCCATAGTTATCCCGTAAGCTGTCCCTTGTAATCCTGTAAATACTGGTGCCGTTAATGGCAATGGTTCCGTCATCAATATCATAAAACCGCATCAACAGGTTAATCAGTGTAGACTTTCCACAGCCGGTGGGACCTACAATGGCAACACGCTGTCCCTTCTTTACCTCCAGATTCAAATCCTTAATCAGGGGCTTTTCCTTATCATAGGAAAATGCCACATGCTTTAAGGAGATATTGCTCTTCTTTGCCACCTCTTCCTTTGTCAGCACCTTGCTGTCCGCATCATCCGGCTTCTCCACCGGCTCGTCCAGCAGCTCAAACACCCGTGCCGCGCAGGCAATGGCGTTCTGCACCTCCGTAATTACACCGGATATCTCGTTAAACGGCTTTGTGTACTGGTTTGCATAGCTCAAAAAACAGGACAGCTGTCCCACGGTAATTCCGCCATGCACGGCAATAAATGCTCCCACAATGCCAACCCCCGCATACACCAGACTGTTGACAAACCTGGTTGCCGGATTGGTGATAGAGGAAAAGAAAATGGCGCGCAGACTGTACCCGGAGAGCTCATCATTTATTTTGTCAAAACGCCTCATGGCATCATCCTCATATCCAAATGCCTGTACAATCTTCTGGTTTCCCACCATCTCATCCACCAAAGCCGTCATATCTCCTCTGCTCTCAGACTGGAGACGGAACATGGAATAGGTCTTTCTTGCAATGAAGCTGGCAACAAACAAAGACACCGGGGTAATTAAAACCACCACCAGCGTAATTTTCCAGTTCACGCTGACCATAAACAGAAGTGTTCCCAGAATTGTAATCACACCGGTAAACAGCTGGGTAAAGCCCATCAGCAGTCCCTCCGAAAACTGGTCCACATCATTTATTACCCTGGATACCACTTCTCCGTATTGCTTATTATCAATATACTTAAGCGGAAGGTGATTCAGCCGTTCAAATACCTGAACCCGTATGTCCCTTACCACATCATAGGTAATCTTATTATTACAAAGGCTCATGAGCCACTGGGTCAGCGCCGTAATCAGTATCACAACCCCAAATCTTACCAGCAGCGGCTTTAAACCGTTAAAATCCACCTGCCCCTTGTCAATGATAAAATCAATGGCATTTCCGGTGATAATCGGCGCATAAAGGGTAGCTGCAACCGTCAACAGCGCAAAAAACAGGGATAACCATACAAATGCCCGGTATGGCTTGATAAATTTAAGCACACGTTGAACCGTAGCCTTCTGCCCCTGCTTTGACATCTTATTCTTATCTGCCATTTTTTCTGCCCCCTTTCCTGCCGTTCTTCTTCTCTGTTTTCACATTCTCATTTTCCTGTATCCCTTTTTTCTCTTCCGGCAAACCTTTCACCGTTCCGGATTGGTTTCCCTCTGACTGCCTGTCATCCTGCGACCTCACAATTTCCCTGTAGACCTCACATTTTTCCATCAGCTCTTCATGGGTACCAATGCCCGCCATACCGCCGTCTTCCAGCACAATAATCTGGTCCGCCTGCTTAATTGTGGACGCACGCTGGGACACGATAAATACTGTCATGCCCTTTGTCTTTTCCCGGATGGCTTTCCGCAGGTTTGCATCCGTGGCAAAATCCAGGGCTGATGCGGAATCATCCAGTATCAGTATCTCCGGTTCCTTTACCAGCGCCCTTGCAATGGTCAGACGCTGTCTCTGACCTCCTGAAAGATTCTTTCCTCCCTGTAAAATCATTTCCTCCAGACCATCCTTCTTACTGGCGATTACATCCGCTGCCTGGGCAATTTCCACTGCCCGTTCCATTTCCTCCTTCGTAGCGTCCTCCTTGCCCCATCGCAGGTTATCCGCAATGGTTCCGTTAAACAGTACCGCCTTTTGCGGCACAATACCGATTCTGTCCCGCAGCTGGTGGAAGGAATAGCCCTTCACATTAACCTGGTCTACCAGCACTTCACCGGAGGAGGCATCATAAAATCTTGGTATCAGATTCACCAGTGTGGACTTACCGCTTCCGGTACCGCCGATAATCCCAATGGTCTGCCCGGCTTTTGCCGTAAAGGATATATCCTTAAGGGCAGGCTCCTTTGCGCCTTTATAAGTAAAGGTAACATTATGAAATACAACCTTATCCTCCGATTTTACCAGGTCTACCCCTGTCGGGTGCTCTGTAACGGAAGGCTCCATGGCAAACACCTCTCCGACACGCTTTGAGCATGCCGCTGCCTTGGTGAGCAGGATAATCAGATTTGCCAGCTTAACCAGCTCCACCAGAATCTGGGACATATAATTTACCAGAGCAATAACCTCACCCTGGGAAAGCCTTCCCACATTTACCTGCAGCCCGCCAATCCAGATAATGGCAATAATCGCCGCATTTACGATAATATAGGTAACCGGATTCATCACCGCAGATATCTTTCCCACAAAGGTCTGCATGTGAAGCAGGACTTCACTTCCCTCCCGGTAATCCTTTTTTTCATCCTCCTGGCGTCCAAATGCCCGGATAACCCTTGCTCCGGCTAAATTTTCCCTTGTCATCAAAAGCACATGGTCCAGCGCTTTCTGCACCTTCTGGTACAGTGGAATGGAATACAGCATAATTCCGAATACCACCAGGGATAACAGCGGAATTGCCACCACAAAAACAAGCGCCGCCTTCACATCTACGGTAAACGCCATAACCATTGCCCCCACCACAATGAACGGGGAACGAAGAAACAGCCGTAAAAACATATTGACGCCGGACTGCAGCTGGTTGATATCATTCGTCATACGGGTAATCAGGGTGGAGGTTCCCGCCTGGTCAAGCTCTGTATAGGACAGGGAATTGATA
This sequence comes from uncultured Clostridium sp., assembly GCA_900544905.1. Classification (GTDB taxonomy): domain Bacteria; phylum Bacillota; class Clostridia; order Lachnospirales; family Lachnospiraceae; genus CAG-590. Next base: position 48,421 of record UQXF01000008.1, on the reverse strand, counting down.
TGGGCAAATAAATCCCTTCTGACACTCTTTCCGAATCCAACGGATGCCTTGGCGGCAAAATACTGGGCTGTAATGGAACACACCAGACCCACAACGGCAAGCAAAAGCAGCAGGACACCCATCCGGAGAATATATCCATTGTCCTGGTTCTTGATTCCGGTATCCACAATGGCTGCCATCACCAGTGGAACAAACAATTCAAAGCTTGCCTCCAGCATTTTAAAAAGCGGAGCGATAATACTTTCTTTCTTATATTCTTTTAGGTAATCTGTTATCTTAAACATAAGTTTTACTCCTTTAACAATTTACGAATAAAACGGCCTGCTTCCACCCATGCCTCCCGGGCTTCCGGGTATAGGAGCAGCCCCATCTGAAATACATGAAACATTCCGTTATAAATATGCTCTTTTACGGTTACCCCGGCTTCCCTTGCCTTCCTTGCCACCTCAACGGTATCGCTTAACAGCATTTCATATTCCCCCACCTGCATCAGCATGGGCGGAAAGCCATGATAGCTGCCGTTAACCGGCGAGATATACGGATATTCCGGGTCCAGCTCCCCAAAATACCCCTCCTTATATACAAGGGTATCCGTGGAACCGCCAAATATCGGGTCAATGTCGAAATTCTCCTGATAGGAATCACCGCTTTTTGTCAAATCCGTCCATGCAGACATTGTGATAATGCCCCTTGGCATCGGCATACCCCGGTCCCTTAAATACAGGCATAACGCCAGTGCCAGTCCTCCTCCGGCAGAATCTCCCACCACAAATACTTTTCCTGTATCATACCCATTTTCCAGAATCCACCGGTAAGCCGCCACGGCATCCTCCAGGGCTGCCGGAAACGGATATTCCGGTGCCACCCGGTAATCCACGCTTAACACATCCAGCCCCCGGCTCACTTCATTGTAAAGCGCCGCCATATCACGATAGGTATTATGAAGCCTGCCATAATAACCGCCTCCATGAAGCTGGAGAATCACGCCGGGCTGCCTTCCCTGTCTGCTGGCAAGCAGCTCCATGCTGCAATGCTCCTGCCGGATTACAGTACACTTCAAATGCTCCGGGCACTCCCATTTCTTTTCACGCTCATTTAATTTTCTGCGAAGCTCGCCGCTCTGTGCCTTCGCCCCAATCACCGGAAAATGGTTTGCCAGCCGCACCATGTGTCTGGCAGTTCTTCCTCTGATACTTATCTGCTGCTCCATTGCATCCTACCTTCACTTTCACACATGAAATCTTCTCTTTAATTCCCGGGCGAGCTCTCTGTCTCCAAATATAATGGTTCCAAGCAGATATACACCTGTCACCCCGGCACAGGTTACCGGCAGAACCAGATTTTCAATTTTCCCCGAAATATACAGGCTGATAATAGCCACACTGCACAGTGCAATCAGCAGCAGTAACAGCGTATAGCTGTACCAGTGCTGTCTGTTTAACATCATCAGGAAAAATACAATGGCATCTCCAAATAAAATTACTCCGGGAATCGCCCATTTCAAGGACCAGCCGGTCATCCCGGTAAAATAGTCAATTGCCAGAAGTAAAAGCATGGTAAGAATCAGCTGGGAACCGATTTTTGCCGCATATCCTGCATCATGGTTAATCCAGTACACCATGGACAGATAGGTATATATCATTGCCACACCGCTGATTCCGGACCACCAAAACCCCGGGGTTGCAAAATAGTTAATGACAATGAGCCCTATCTCTGCCAGAATAAACAAAAACAGAATCAGCCGCATCACAAAGTGGAGGCGCTTTGTACGTTTCCTCACATCCGGATAAGGCGCCCCTGCTCCCCACACATTTTTTATTTCCTCTGCCTCATTTTCTGTCAGCTCATCCAAAACGCTGTGACACAACGGGCACACCTGTGTATCATCATAGATTACAAGATTACAATGTCTGCATTTATTCATAGTACGCACCATTACTTTCTATTGCAATGGATACCCCGTCCTTTGCAATGGTCTGAAAAAACCGCTTCTGTATGGATAAATCCATCAGTACGGAACTAAAGGTAAATGTCAGCATTCCATTATAGGAGCAGATTCCGCCCTTCATATTCTGCCCCTTGGACATGGAAAGGGTGGTATAAAAATGCTCCACATACTGGCTGTAGGGCTCCTTCAGTTCAATATTACCGATATTGGTGACCGTAGCCGAGGTTGCCCTTGCCGAAGCCCCATATACCTGCTTCATCACAAAATTCTTTATCACCAGGGGAACCGCCCGCAGTATCCAGTTTTTTTCATTGGATACATTATAGGACATAATGTTGTTAAGGTTCTCCGGCGTAATCTGCTCTTTTAAATCCTCTGCCACAATCTGAAGCACCTCCGAAAAAGTATAGCTTTCCTTTTCCGGCTTAAAGGTGGCAAATACCATGGCAAAAAAATTCTTCATGGTATGAGAATCATAATACGGTCTCAAATTCACCGGAACACAACAGCGGATAGGCACCTTAGAAGGGGATTCCTTCAGATATTCCTTATACACCGCATAAACAAACGCTCCCACCAGATACTGGTTAATGGTGACGCCATACTGCTTCCCGGCTGTCTTTAGCTGGTCAATGGGCATATAACCGTGCACCACGCCCATTTCCCCCTTGGGAAGCCGCTCCCCGTTTAATGTCAGCGCCTTTTCGGATTTGTAAACCCTGGCATGTCCCTTCTTAAAGTTTTTCACATAACTGTCTTCCTTATCCAGAAAAATGCCGGAGGATATCTTGTCCTTATCCACCTTCAAAATATCCGGATACCGGAGACGGAGATACTGGTACACCAGCTCCTTCAAAAAGGTAATTCCCCCTGCCCCGTCTGTCAGTGCATGAAATACCTCCAGATTAATACGGCATTTATAATAGGTGACCCGGAACATATAGTGGTTATTCCTGCTCTTATCAATGTAAGCTCCCGGGTGGGAGTATTCCTCCCTTACAATGGGAGCCGGTCTTGTATTTTCCTCAAAATAATACCAGAACACGCCCATCCTGAGCCGCATGCGGAACACGGAAAACTGTGGCAGAATCCGGTTCAGTGCCTCCTGTAACAGCACCCGGTCAATCTCCTCCGTCAGGGTAACGGATATCCGGTATACATTGGTCATGTCCTCTGTGGCTATTACCGGAAACAGATTCGCCGTATTGTCCAGTTTATCCCACGCCAGCTGTTCTTTCCTGAGGCTCTTTTTATCATCCTTCTTGTCTTCGCTCTTTTTCATACTATTCTATCCTTTATTATTATAAAACGGTTATGTCAGGATAACCGCCGCTCTTCGCAGTAATCTAAATTCACAGTCTGCTTTAGTATACCATCTATCCGCGAAAAAAAAAAGACGTCAGCCACAGAAACTGTGATTGACGCTTTCTTACGGTTACCGCTCAGACCTGCCATCAGCACCAGGGATGTCTGAACGGTAACTGCTTCTGTTTATTTGTTGATTTTGGAACGCTTTCTAAGGGTAGGGTCCAAAATCTTTTTGCGGATGCGGATATGCTCCGGTGTAATCTCCAAAAGCTCATCCGTATCAATGAATTCCAGTGCCTGCTCCAGACTCAGAATTTTTGGCGGTGTCAGCTTTAATGCCTCATCTGCTCCCGATGAACGGGTGTTGGTCAGATGCTTTGCCTTACATACGTTAATCTCGATGTCCTCTGCCTTACCGGTCTGTCCGATAACCATTCCGGCATAAACCTGCTCACCGGGACCGATAAATAAAGTTCCCCTGTCCTGGGCATTGAAAAGACCATAGGTAATGGAGGTTCCGGTCTCAAATGCAATCAGGGAACCCTGGCTTCTGTACATCATATCACCCTTGTAGGGACCGTAATCATCAAAAATCGTGTTAATAATTCCGGTTCCCTTTGTGGAGGTCATAAAGTCGCCCCGGAAACCAATCAGCCCCCGTGCCGGAATACGGAACTCCAGCCGTACCGTGCCGTCATGGGCAGGAGACATAGCCTGCAGCTCACCCTTGCGCTCATTTAACATACTGATAACCGTTCCGGAAAATTCCTCCGGTACATCAATATAGGCAATTTCCATAGGCTCTAACTTTTTGCCCTTTTCATCGGTTTTATAGATAACCTCTGCCTTGCTCACGGCAAATTCATAGCCCTCCCGGCGCATATTCTCAATCAGCACGGATAAATGAAGTTCTCCCCGCCCGGATACCTTGTAGGTGTCGGTGCCTTCCGTCTCCTCCACCCGCAGGGATACATCCGTATTTAACTCCCGAAACAGCCGGTCTCTCAAATGTCTGGAGGTGACAAATTTGCCTTCCTTTCCCGCCAGTGGGGAATCATTTACCATAAAATTCATGGAGATGGTCGGCTCGGAAATCTTCTGGAACGGAATCGGCTGTGGATTGTCCACAGAGCACAGGGTATCCCCGATATGGATATCCGCAATACCGGAAATTGCCACAATGGAGCCAATCCCCGCTTCCTTTACCTCCACCTTGTCAAGACCTTCAAACTCATACAGCTTTCCAATCTTAACCTTTTTACACTTGCTCTCATCATGGGCATTGACTAAAAGAACCTCCTGGTTTAATTTAAGGGTTCCGTTGTCAACCTTGCCCACACCGATACGTCCCACATACTCATTGTAATCAATGGTAGAAATCAGTATCTGGGTATCTGCCTCCGGGTCGCCCTCCGGTGCAGGGATATAATCAATTATGGTTTCAAACAGCGGCGACATGTCCACTGCCTCATCCTCCATACTCTTCTTTGCCACACCATCCTTCGCAGATGCATATACAAACGGACAGTCAAGCTGTTCATCGCTGGCTTCAAGGTCAAGCAAAAGCTCCAATACCTCTTCCTCTACCTCTTCGACTCTCGCCTCCGGACGGTCAATCTTATTGACACAGACAATCACATGCAGGTTTAACTCCAATGCCTTTTTCAGTACAAACTTGGTCTGGGGCATAGCTCCCTCAAAGGCATCCACCACCAGAATGACTCCGTTTACCATCTTGAGAACACGCTCTACCTCGCCGCCAAAGTCCGCATGTCCCGGCGTGTCGATAATATTAATCTTTGTTCCCTTATAGTTTACCGCTGTATTCTTAGACAGAATCGTGATACCACGCTCTCTCTCAATATCATTGGAATCCATGACACGCTCTGCCACTTCCTGGTTCTCCCGAAAAACGCCGCTCTGCTTTAACAGCTCATCCACCAGTGTGGTTTTACCGTGGTCTACATGGGCGATAATGGCTATGTTACGAATATCATCTCTTGTCATCTTCATATCTTTTACTTCCTTCTTTTCATCCATAGTTACATTTACACATACTGCCTAAGTATAGCACTAAGAAAATGGGGTTGCAAGAAAAGTTTCAGAAAATTACTCAAAAATGGTCCACTGGACCATTTTCTCATATGCATGGCAGCAAAAAACAAACCTGCAGACTATGAAATCCATCATAATCTACAGGTTGTCCCTTACCTGTTACCAGCCTCTGCTATTTACTTTTCTTTGCTGTGCTCTTCTTCACTGGTGTTTTTCTTGCAGTTTTTGCCTTCTGACTGACCGGCTCTTTATAATCATACTTAAATACCGTTACGGAAAGCGGCGGCAGATGCATGCTGATGGAATAATCCCTGTTATTCCATGGCTCTGCCACTGCCTTAATCGGCTTTTCATTCATTCTTCCGTTACCGCCAAACTCTTCGGCGTCGGAGTTAAGAATTTCCGTGTAATTCCCCGGACAAGGAACCCCTACAATAAAGCCATCCCGGTCAACCGGAGTAAAGTTACATACAAACAATAACTGGTCCTTGGCTGTGGAACCCCGGCGGATAAAGGAAATGATACTGCTCTGTGGGTCGTCACAGCTAATCCACTCAAAGCCCATCTGGTCCTGGTCATTATAGTACATAGCATCATAATCATGGTATAATGTATTCAATGCCTTGACATAATTCTGGATGCCCTTGTGGCTTGCCGCATCCTCGCCCTCCATCAGGAACCAGTCAAGACTTCTCGCCTCGCTCCACTCCCGAAGCTGGGCAAACTCCTGACCCATAAACAGCAGCTTCTTGCCAGGATGTCCATACATAAATCCGTAAGCCGTCCGCAGGTTTGCAAACTTGTCGTCATGAAGTCCCGGCATTTTGTTAATCATGGAGCATTTCAAATGCACAACCTCATCATGGGAAATAACCAGGATGAAATTCTCGGAATACGCATACATCAGGCTAAAGGTCAGACGGTTGTGGTTAAACTGTCTGAAATACGGGTCCAGCTTCATATACTCCAGAAAATCATTCATCCAGCCCATATTCCACTTAAACATAAAGCCAAGTCCATTCATTGCCACCGGCGCGGTCACACCCGCCCAGGAGGTAGACTCCTCTGCAATGACAAATACTCCCGGCACCTGTTCTTCTACAGTCTTATTCAGCTTCATCAACAGCTTAATGGCATCATAGTTCTCATTGCCGCCGTCCTCATTCGGCAGCCAGTTTCCATCCTGCTTGCCATAATCCAGATATAACATGGAAGCCACTGCATCCACCCGGAGGGCATCAATATGATACTCCCTTGCCCAGAACAGCGCATTTGCAATCAGGAAATTGGAAACCTCATTTCTTCCAAAATCAAATATATAAGTACCCCAGTCCGGATGCTCTCCTCTTCTGGAATCCGGATGTTCAAAAAGCGGCATGCCATCGAATTTTCCAAGACCATGGGCATCCCTCGGGAAATGTGCCGGAACCCAGTCAAGAATCACACTGATACCATTCTTATGCATGTAATCCACAAAATACATGAAATCCTCCGGGTCTCCGTACCGCCTGGTCGGTGCATAGTAATTTGTCACCTGATATCCCCAGGAACCGTCAAAGGGATACTCTGCAATACCCATTAACTCAATATGGGTATATCCCATCTCTTTTACATAGTCTGCCACCATCGGCGCCAGCTCTCTATAAGAAAAGAAACCGTTATCGTCATCCTCAACCCGCTTCTTCCATGAACCTAAATGCATCTCATAAATTGTCATAGGCTTTCTCATGGCATCCGTTCTTGTAATCTTCTTCCGGTTCTCCATCCACGCCGCATCCTTCCAGCGGTACTTCGTGATATCCTTCACCACATTGGCATTATCCGGACGGAACTGGCAGCAGTTTCCAAATGGGTCTGCCTTATAAATCTCTTCTCCGTAGCGGGTCAGGATATTGAACTTATAAACTGCGTCCTCTCCCACGTCCGGAATAAACAGCTCATAAATTCCCGATGTCCCCATCAAATGCATTGGATGAAGCGCACCATCCCACATATTAAAATCACCCACAACGGATACCCTTCTGGCATGAGGCGCCCAGACTGCAAAATAGGTTCCGGATACACCGTCTATCTTCATTGGATGGGCACCAAGCTTTTTATAAATATCCCAGTGGTTTCCCTCTGAGAACAGGTAGACATCCATGCTTCCCAGCTGGCATTCAAAGCTGTATGGGTCAGCAGATACCACCGTAGAACCATCCTGATAATTTGTCACTAACCGGTACTTACTGCCTGTAAATTTCTTCTTCGGAAGATAAAGTGCATAAAATCCTCTGTCATCCACCTTTTCCATGTCATACTCTGTCTTGCCTGTAGGTGCAATCACCTTACAGCTGACAGAATGCGGCTTATAAGCGGTAATCATCTGACCTTCTCCATAATCATGATTACCCAGCAGATGCTTCGGTGCATTGATTTTACCCTCCATCAACTCGTCATAGAGAATCCAGTTCATCCATTGCTCAATCTTTACGTTCATAAAAACCTCCCTATATTATCTTCACGAAAAATCAAGTATTTTGCTACTCAATAATCTGGCAATATCATACCACTTTTTGAAGTTTGTGTAAATGCAATCCGGCAAGTTTATAGACATTTGTCTATTGTTTTTTCTTAAACAGGTTATCAGTGATGGAACAGGCGAATACCTGTAAACGCCATAACCATGTCGTACTGGTCACAGCACGCAATTACAAGGTCGTCACGGACAGAACCACCCGGCTGTGCAATGTATTTTACACCGCTCTTACGGGCTCTCTCAATATTATCTGAAAACGGGAAAAATGCATCCGAGCCCAGTGTCACATCGGTATTACCATCCAGCCATGCTCTCTTTTCTTCCCGGGTAAATACCTCCGGCTTTACCTTAAAGCGCTTCTGCCATTCCCCTTCACGGAGTACGTCCTCATATTCATCTCCAATATAAACATCAATGGCGTTATCACGGTCTGCCCGTCCTAATCCATCCACAAACTGAAGTCCTAAAACCTGTGGTGACTGGCGCAGATACCAGTTGTCCGCCTTCTGGCCAGCCAGTCTGGTACAGTGGATACGGGACTGCTGCCCTGCACCGATACCGATAGCCTGTCCGCCCTTGACATAGCATACAGAATTGGACTGTGTATATTTCAATGTAATCAGTGCAATCTTAATATCAATTAAGGCAGCCTCCGGAATATCCTTGTTCTTTGTCACAATATTGGATAACAAATCTGCGTCAATATTCAGCTCATTTCTTCCCTGTTCAAAGGTAATGCCATACACCTGCTTGCGCTCCAGCTCAGCAGGTACATAATCCGCATCAATCTGAATCACGTTATAGCCGCCCTTTTTCTTTCCCTTCAATAGCTCCAAAGCCTCATCTGTATAGCCCGGAGCAATCACGCCGTCTGATACCTCTCTTTTAATCAGTCTGGCTGTATCTACGTCACAGACATCTGACAGGGCGATAAAATCACCGAAGGACGACATACGGTCAGCCCCTCTGGCTCTCGCATACGCGCAGGCAAGAGGTGACAGCTCGCCTAAGTCGTCTACCCAGTAAATCTTTGCCAGTGTATCATCCAGCGGAAGGCCCACTGCCGCTCCGGCAGGGGATACATGCTTAAAGGAGGTTGCGGCAGGAAGCCCGGTGGCTTCCTTTAATTCCTTTACCAGCTGCCATCCGTTAAATGCATCCAGGAAATTGATATAACCAGGCTTGCCATTTAAGACGGTTACCGGCAGGTCACTGCCATCCTCCATATATATTCTTGATGGTTTCTGATTTGGATTACATCCATACTTTAATTGAATCTCGTTCATTTTGTCCTCCTATCCTGTTCCTTACTTCTATATTATTGATTTTTATTTACAATTCTTGTCTCATATTCACCAGTTTCAATATCAATGAAACGCACAAACAAGGATACCTTGTTTTCTTCATTAAGGCTGTTCCATACCATATCGGTAAAGCTGTCTATATCACCGCTGATATCCACCCATTTCGGTTCTCCCTCAAAGCTTGGAAGCGGCTCTTCATTTCTTGCATAGGTGTGGATAAATCTTCCCTCTCCTGCCTTTGGATTCTCGTAAGAAAAGGTATAGCGGCTGCAGGAATCCGCATCCCCGTTATTGCTCTTTAAAATGGACATGGAATAGTCATACCGTCCATCTGCGATGTGCATTACACCGGAAATACGCGGCGTAAAGTTTGGACCATCCGGCTCAAACTCTCTCTTTCTCAGTGCCTGCTCAAATGTCAGTTCCTCATCTAATCCGTCATAAATGGTATCCGTCTGGTCACCATTTGTGACAATTGTTCTATTTCCCAATACCCGGACCGGTGCATAAATAATCAGGCTCGGGTCCTCAAGCTTTGCCGGGTCAAAGGCCTGTGTGCGGATTCCCTCACCCTCTGTAACAAATACACGGTTGCGGCTATTTGCGCTTCTTCCCATAATAAAATAAGCAGTCACTGCTTTTTTACCATCCTGGGATGTTCCAATCACAATTCCCCTCCCCGGATAGGTATTATTTTTCAGCTCTGCCTCCAATGATATCCTCTTCATAATGGCATGTATCCTCCTTTGAATAAAAACTTAAAGATATCATACCGAAATTTTGACACGAATGCAAGACATTTCCCACATTCATGTGATATAATGAAGACAGTTTCACTTGCTTGCAAGGGTGAAACTGTCAAATTCTAATTATGAGCTATGCTCATAATGTAATGAACGCATGAGTACGAAAGTTATATGAGTGCAACGAACACCGAAAAACCGAAGGTTTTGAGGTTAGCATTCGTACAACACACATCCACGGGAGGTACAACATTGGAGCAGAAAAAAAATAACACCGGAACTTTTATTATAGAGCTGAAGCCCCCTTACCGGGTGCTGGAATGTGATAAGCATTTTTTGGAAATGATGCAGCTTTCCGTCAAGGACTTAAAGGCGAAAATTCATGTATTAAACAATATCGTTGACTCCGCTGATTATGAAGATTTAGAGGGTTCTCTGGTTTACCAGCTAAACCGTTCTAATTTTACAAGTGACCGCACACATTTTATAAAGGGAAATGGAAAATCCTTTCAGGTTCTGATGAACGGACAGGCATTTTCTTTAAGGGATGGCAGGGAGGTGCTGCAATGTACCTGTACCGATATTTCTTCCCTGGAAACTGCGGCTCTGATAACAGAACGGGCATTTTCTGATTTGGAAATATTTTCCCAGTCTGTACGGTGTGGGCTGAGTAAACATATCTGTGACAATTCCCTGACCTTAATCTGGGCAAATGACTATTTTTACAAGCTTTTTGGTTATGACAAGAAGGAGTACGAGGAAGCCTTTGGCGAGTCATTGATTCCCATGATTTATGAAAAGGATTTGGCACTGGTGGTAAACAGCATAACCAACCTTGTGGAGGACCATGAGATTGATATCACCTTCCGCATCAAGCATAAAACCGAACCCTTCCGCTGGGTCAATTTGATTGCCGCCAGCTTAGAGCAGGACAATGACGGGGATTTCCCGGCAGCAAACTTTGTCTTAAATGATGTAACCAATCTAAAGGTTGCAGAGATGAAGGCAGAGCTGGAGGCAAAGAAATACGAGATTATCGCAGATATATCAGAGGAAATTCCCTTTGAATATGAGATTGAGACGGACACGATTACCTATGCCAAAAAATACGAAACCATTTTCGGAAGAAAAAGCATTTACCGGCATCCCTTAAGAAAATTTATTGATGCAGGTTACATATCCGAGGACACCATCGACTGCTTTTCCGGCATTTTTGAGGCGGCAAAAAACGGCGAATCCATTCACAGCACAGAATATAAGCTGCGAAACATGAAGGGCGATTACGAATGGCACTATTCCACATTTTCCCTGATTAAAAACGAGAATGGCGACCCTTTGCGGGCTGTGGGAATCCTACGGAATATCCACACCCTGAAAAAAGAACAGGAGTCCCTGCTAAAACGTGCCCAGACCGACTCCATGACCGGTCTTCTCAACAAGGCAACCACCGAAACCTTTGTCCGGGAGCATTTAAAGGAAATCCAGTCCGGAGCAAATGATATCGTTATGCTCATCGATATTGATGATTTTAAAAATGTCAATGACACCTTTGGACATCTGGTAGGAGACGAGGTCATTATTGATATCGCCCATGCCCTGATGCGTTTTACCTTTAATGACGGATTTGTGGGACGTATCGGCGGAGACGAATTTCTTGTATACCTGCCAAACATCTTAGATACCACCCTTGCCTGTGAAAAGGCGGAGAAATATGCCAATGAGCTGCGGCTGAAATACCCCGGTGGAAACGGCAAACCAAAGGTGACCCTGAGTATTGGTATTGCAGCCACCGATGTTCCGATTCCATACAGCGATTTAATGGAGCACGCTGACGCTGCTGTATATCAGGCAAAGCTCAATGGAAAAAATGGCTATGTTTTATATGATGACACCCTTGAGCGGTCAGAATACCACAATGAGCGAAAGGATAATACCAGCAATTACAATGCTGTAATTATCAGCAACTCTATCAGTATATTAAGTGAAAATGCCGACACCACATCCTGTATCCAGAAGGCCATCAATTATATTGGCAGCGCCATGAATATTGACCGCATTGCCCTCTGGGAATATCAGGATGACCGTAATTTTTTAAACAAAACCTTTGAATGGCAGTCTGCCAGCTATCCATATGCCGACGGCAATACGGAAAACCTCAGCTCCGTCCAATGGGAGGAGGTGGACACCCTGTCCATTACCGGAACCTACCATACTGCAAATGCGAAAGCCATCAAGCTGAATAATTTCGGTAAAGGAACCTTTGCAGGCGTTAACGAATTTATCCAGAGCAAATTCACCTATGCAGGCTCCACCATTGGCTACATCGGTTACTTCAACTACTCCGATGACGCGGTGTGGTCCACCGAAACCATAGAAACCTACAACCTGTTTACCAAAGCACTGAACGGATACATCCAGAGAAAATATCTGGAAGAAAAGGGCTGATTTGTCAGGCAGTCTCCTCAAACTGGGAGTTGTAAAGCTCTGCATAGAAGCCGCCCTGGCTCATCAGTTCATCGTGATTACCCTGTTCGATTATATCGCCTTCCTTCATGACGAGAATCAAATCTGCGTCACGGATGGTGGAAAGCCGGTGTGCAATAATAAAGCTGGTACGCCCTTTCATCAGGTTATCCATGGCCTTCTGGATTCGGACTTCTGTTCTGGTATCTACAGAAGAGGTTGCCTCATCCAGAATCAGAAGCTTTTTGTTGGCGAGAATGGCTCTCGCAATGGTAAGCAGCTGTTTCTGTCCCTGAGACACATTTGTCGCCTCTTCATTTAATTCCATCTCGTAGCCCCCAGGCAGGGTCTGGATAAAATGATGGGCATGGGCCGCCTTTGCAGCCGCAATAACCTCCTCATCCGTGGCATCCAGGCGTCCGTACCGGATATTTTCCATAATTGTGCCCTTAAAAAGCCATGTATCCTGTAATACCATTCCAAAGGAGTTACGGATTTCACTCTTATCAAACTCCTTTACATTAATTCCATCTATAAAGATATCACCGGAATTCAAATCATAAAACCGCATCAACAATTTTACAAGGGTTGTTTTTCCTGCGCCTGTAGGACCTACAATGGCAATCTTCTGTCCCTCTTTTACCCTGGCAGAAAAATCCTTTAAGATAATCTTGTCTGGATAATAGCCAAAGCATACATGGGAAAATGTAATATTTCCTTTTATGTCTTCAATATTCTTATCCGTATGGTGAACCGCTTCCATAACCTCTTCTTCCTCACCCAGGAAGGTAAAGACTCTCTCTGCGGCTGCCATAGTAGACTGCAGCATGTTGGAAACCTGTGCCACCTGCTGGATTGGCTGGGTAAACTGCTTTACATACTGGATAAAGGACTGGATATATCCCACCTCAATTGTGCCTTTAATACTCAGGTATCCTCCTAAAATTACAACTCCCACATAGCCCAGATTCCCCACAAAGGTCATCACCGGCTGTGCCAGACCGGAAATAAACTGGGATTTCCATGCGGAATTATACAGCTGGTCATTTGTCTGATTAAACTCATCTAACACCATTTCTTCTCTTGTGAAAAGCTTTACAACATTATGCCCGCCAAAATTTTCCTCAATCTGTCCATTTACATCACCCAGATAATTTTGCTGTGCCACGAAATATTTTTGGGAATGCTTTACAATTAACATGATTCCCACTGCCGATAAGGGCAGCAGCAGCAGCGCCACCAATGTCATCAACGGCGAAATACTGAGCATCATAATCAATATACCAATCAGTGTGGCTATGGAAGAAATCAGCTGGGTAACCGACTGGTTCAAGCCCTGGGTCAGCGTATCCACATCATTGGTAATACGGGATAAAACATCTCCAAAGCTGTGTTTGTCATAATAGTTCATCGGCAGACGGTTGATTTTTTCAGAAATTTCCTTCCGCATCCGGAATGCAATTTTCTGTACAATCCCGCTCATGACAAAGCCCTGTACATATCCCATCAGCATGGATGCAAGATAAATACCAATCAGTGTCAGCACAATCTGCCCGATTTTTGTAAAATCAATTCCGTCCCCACCCTGCAGCTTACTCACCAGACCGTTAAAAATCTCCGTGGTGGCTTTACCAAGCACCTTTGGTCCCACAATGCTGAATACGGTAGAACCAATGGTAAAAATGGCGACTACTATCAAAGCTGCATGATATTGGGAAATATAGGAAACCAGCTTTTTTAAGGTTCCCTTAAAGTCCTTTGCCTTTTCTGCAGGAGCTCCCAGTCCATTCCCCGGTCCTCTCCGCTTCGGCTGTCTTTTTGTCTTAAATTTCTCATCTGCCATACAAGCACCCCATTCCTAATAAAGAAAATATATGTTCCATTAACCTCATAATATTCTCACCTCATTGAATCCAAATCATTCTGGGACAGCTGGGAGGCTGCTATCTGCTGGTAAACCTCATTGTCTGCCATCAGCTCCTCATGCGTACCCTGGCCTACTATCTCGCCGTCCTCCAGCACCAGAATTTTATCTGCATGCAAAATGGTGCTGATTCTCTGGGCAACAATAATCACTGTGGAATTTCCCACCTTTTCATTTAACGCTCTTCTAAGAGCCACATCTGTCTTATAATCAAGAGCGGAAAAGCTGTCATCAAACACATAAATCTTTGGTTCCTTTGCAATAGCTCTGGCAATGGCAAGCCTCTGCTTCTGTCCGCCAGACACGTTATTACCACCCTGGGCAACCTCGGATTCATATTTCTTCGGTTTTTCATCAATAAACTCTGTTGCCTGGGCAATGGCAGCCGCTTCCCTGACCTCTTCCTCTGTGGCGTCCACATTGCCAAACCGGATATTGGATGCAATGGTACCGGAGAACAGGACGCCCTTTTGCGGAACAAAGCCTATCATTTTCCGCAAATCCTTCATTTCCATATCCCGGATATCCACATCATCAATGGTAATGCTGCCCTCCGACACATCAAACAGCCGCGGAATCAGGTTTACCAGCGTGGATTTACCACAACCAGTGCTTCCGATAATCGCCGTAGTCTCTCCTGCCCTGGCAGTAAAATTCAGATTCTTCAGGGCATATTCCTTTGCATTCGGATACCCGAAGGATACATTGGAAAATGTCACATTGCCCTTACTGTCTGCCGGCAGCTGCTTTGTCTCTTCCTTATCCACAATCAGGGTTTCTGAATTAAGCACCTCGTCAATACGGTCTGCTGCCACAGCTGCCCTTGGAAGCATAATGGACACCATGGAAATCATGAGAAAGCTCATGACAATATGCATGGCATAGGTTAAAAATGCCATCATCTCGCCCACCTGGATAGCTCCCGTATCAATCTTATGGGCTCCTGCCCAGACTATCAATACACTGACGCCGTTCATGACAAACATCATGGTTGGCATCATAAGCGCCATGGTTCTGGAGGTAAACAGCTGCGTTTTCATCAGCCTTGTACTGGCATCGTCAAATCGTTTTTCCTCATGCTTCTCTCTTCCAAATGCACGAATTACGGAAAGTCCTGTTAAGATTTCCCTGGATACCAGATTCAGTCCATCCACTAATTTCTGCATAATCTGGAATTTCGGCATGGCAACTACCATCAATACAATAATAATCATAAATACTGCCAGCACCGCCAGCACAATTACCCACACCATGGAGGTAGTGGTTCGCATCACCTTAAAAATTGCTCCAATTCCCATAATCGGTGCAAATAATACGATACGGAATGTCATGGTCAGAACCATCTGAATCTGCTGCACATCATTTGTACACCTCGTAATCAGTGACGAAGTGGAAAACTGGTTCATCTCCGCATTGGAAAATCCCACAACCTTATGAAACAGCCTGCTTCTGACATCCTTTGCAGTATATGCGGCAAGTCTGGAGGACAGCAAGCCCACCAGTATGCTCACCAGCATTATCAGCACTGCAAATCCCAGCATCTTAAGTCCCATGCTCTTTAAATAATCCATCTGGTAATTATCCATATCCATCCCGATGTGCTCATACTCTTCCATCACAAACTGGATTCCCATGGCTTCTGCCATATAATCCGGATATTCCTCCATTTTCTCCCGGAAAGTGGATGTCAGCTGTGCCCATTGCTCTTGGGGCATCCCTTTTATAACCTCCAGAATATCCATATCCTGCATTGCGCCTGCTGTGTCTCCTGCTGCCGCAAACATCTGCTGCTGTACTGCCTGTGCCTCTTCACTGTCCGATGTGAACAGATAAAGCATCAGCTCCGGATTCAGCATGCTATCCTCTAAATTGTCGTATTCCTCTTCCTCGAGACCTCTTAAATCCACCTCGTAGATATCTTTGTTCTTCTTATATGCGGTTTTTACCACAGACGCTTCTTCCTCTGTCAGGAATAAGGAAAGCGTTTCAAATGTGTCCTCCGACATTTTCTCCGGAATCGGATACTCCACTCCCTTATTCTGAATACCTACATCCACAATATCCGAAGTATACTCCGGCAATGTCAGTTCACAATATACCTGTACAAATAACAGTGCCAGAATGACTAACATAATATACCAGAGCTGTTTTGCATATTTCAGTACCTTAAACATATTAGCTGCCCCTTTCTATATACCTCATAACTAAGAAATGTTTATTTTTTTATAGCTGTCTCCTGCTGTTCACTTATTACCTCATCCATAATCTCAAAGGCCCGGTTTGCCAGCACCAGCAGCTGTGTCATATCTTCCCTGCCCATACGCTTCACCAGCTCCTGAATCCATACACACTTCTTTTTCTTTTCCTGTTCACAGATAACCTTTCCCTTCTCCGTTAATGTAATGTACACGTTTCTTCTGTCTGTTTCGGAAACCCGCCTCTCAATCAGTTCCTTTTTTTCCAATATGCTAATCTTTTTAGAAGCCGCAGACATAGACATACCGGTTACCCTGATAATCTCCCCAAGGGTGATTCCCTGCTCCTCTTTCTTACTGTTCTCCGGCTCTTTACCGCCGAAACAAAATCCGGTTTCCAATTCCTCCCCCGAAAGAAGCCTTCCGTTTTTGACATCCAGTATAGCGGATATACCAATCAGAATAAAAAATTCAACATTGGCTAAATCTCCATCCCCCTTAAATTTAGGCTGTGCCTGATGAAACCTGTATAATATTTTATATACCTCTCTTGCCAGTTCATCCATTGTATCAATCCCCATTCATCCAATTCTATAATGCTGTCTCACTTTGCCTTCCGGAAAGCAAAATAGTTTCCTTAGGCAAGTATTTATTATATGCAATTGAGAAATTTTGTCAACTCCTATATAATACTTATTTTTTGAAGAAAGTGTGAACACTTATATCTCAAAGCTTTTCCAGTTTTATATGCCTGGCAGCAAAAAACCAGAATTTATATAAAGACAGGCACACGCTTATCTTTATATAAATTCTGGCTTTCCATATAAACTGCTATTATTTTTATCTGTATTTATAGATGACCTTCTTTTTATTTTTCTTTTCTTTATAAAGGTCCTCATCTGCCTCATTTAAAATATGGTCAAGGTTGGAATCCTCTCCAATCACAAATTCACAGGTTCCCACACTCATGTTAACATAATATGGTTTATCATTATCATTCATTTTTTCAAGAATACCATGAACGCGCTCCTTCAGGGTCTTTTCAAAATTATCATGGCTGACAATGGCAAAGGCTGCAAACTCATCACCGCCCATTCTTGCCACCACATCCGACTGGCGGAAGGATTCTGTAAGGGCACGGGCAATGGTTTTCAGGGAATAATCTCCCTCATCATGGCCAAACTCATCATTGACAATCTTTAAATTATCCATATCTGCATAGACAGCAACCGCCTTCTTGCCATAATTGCTCTTATCGTCCATAATCTTCTTAACCGTGTCAAGAAAACCTCTTCTGTTTGCAATGCCTGTTAACGGGTCCTGATGGCTCATGGCATCCAGAACCTTGTTGCTCTCCTCCATTTTAGCAAGATTTTTCTCCAGCTCCTGCTTAATAGCATTCTGCTTTTTCATAATCTCTATCACTTCGATAGAAACGCTGACCTGACAAGCTATCTGGGAAGCATATCGGAAATTCTCCAATTCGGATTCCGTCAGCATAATGCCGTACTGCTCCTCCCCGGAAAACAACGGCATAACCAGCATATCACAACGCCGGTCCTTCGGCATAATCCCAGAAGAAAAAACAGATTGCAGTGGAAGCTCCTTTTCCTTACCGTCAAACAGGTGAACCTCCTCCTTATTATGATACGCCTTTATAAATAAGGTGTCCGGCTGCTGCCATTTGTCCACGCTGGTATGGGTAAACGCCCTTCCATAAGTAAAAATATAGCCTGACGCAAAACCCATGCTCTGAAACTTACTGATGACGGAGCCATATTTCTTCTGCTCTGAGGCGGAAAACTGCAGCATATCTCTGGTTATATTGGTGAGAACAATTTCAAAAATCTTTGCCTTCTCATCAGACACCATTTTCTGCTTGGTAACAGCCGTTATAAGCTTCTGGTTTACCGTTGACATTATCTCCAGCAGCCCTAACCGCTCTGCTTCGTCCTTTATCTGTTTGCTGACATATCCATATAACATATAATTGACAGCAAAAAACATATTCAAATCAATATATTCATCCTTATAGACCTGGCTGAATTTGATATATTGTCTGATAAATTCCTCTTCATCCAGATGCAGCGTACCATTCTCATCCACAAGATGAAGATAGTACTCAAAATATTCATCCAGCAGTTTTTTCATAAGCAGGGTCTGGCTGTTTTCAAAATAGTTGTTAAAATATCTGTTAAATGTATCATTGGATAACTGCTTTATAAAATTATCGTCAAACTGTCCAATCTCATAATTGTCTTCCTGCTGAATTCCCTGTAAGTCATTGCAGCCGCAGGAATCCCTGACAACCAGCCGGGATTTTACATATCTGCGGACATTCTTTCCGGCAAGAATATTCCGGCATTCCAAGACTGCCATGCATGCCATTTCCTTGGTGTCTGCCTTAACACTGGTCAGATGGGGCTCCAGCAGCATTGCTGTGGGACTGTCATCAAAGCCCGTTATATAAATATCCTTTCCAGGCTCAAGCTTCATCTTTCTCATTGCGTTATATGCGCCGGACGCCATCTGGTCATTAGCACAGACAATTCCCTGAATATCCGGATGTCTGGTAATTAAATCCTCTACAACCTCCTCTGAAAACTGGGAGAAATTGCCATATACAATCCAGTCCTCGGAAGCATCAAGACCTTTGCTGAGCATGGTTTCCTTAAAAACCTCTAACCGCTCAATAGCGTCCAAGCTGGTCATAGGACCGCTGACAAAGCCTATTTTTGTACAGTGATGGACGTCAATCAGATGGCAGATTGCCTGATTAAGCCCTGCCCTGTTATCCACTAAAATACTGGAATAGCCCTCTTCTTCACCTGCCAGTAAAATGATTGGGATATCCCCCATCTGCTCTAAAAATTCTTTCTTGCGCTTTGCATCTAAAAACGATGTAATCGTGCCATATTCAATTATAATTGCATCGATTGATTGAGAATCCACACACGAAAACAAGGTATTGTACTGATACCGGTAACAATTTGCATCAATATCGTCATACCGGGCATCAATAATACCTGCTGGCAGAATAAAGAGATTCGCATCTATTTCTTTTGCCCCCATTAATGCTCCCTCACACACAGCGTAGGAAAACTCATTCTCAATCATAGCAACAAACAATGCAATATTCTTTCGTTTTTCCATTGTTCCCTTCTCCAACTGGCTACGCCATCCCCATTTCATCGCATCTATTCTAATATGAATCTACAATTGAATCTATTATATAATACAATACTGATAAATCCAAGTGAATTTTTATTTAGTCTTATTTTGTCTCCATTTTCCCCCTAAAACAGGGCTTTGAGCAAAAAAGACCTGCATTATCACAAACAGGATAACACAGGTCTTTATATAGAGTCCCGAAAAACTCAGGAAGCGCTGATTTGGAAATTTTGTATCATTTGCCGTATGAGGGGATATAATACCTCCTTAAGCTCCGCAAGCTCCACCGGTTGCTTGTAAAGAATTACATTATGGGCTGTAGAATTGACCAGCTCTACAATCATAAAAATCAGCATTTCCGGATTGCGGAATTTCTTATCTGTCTCTTTAAACAGTTCTTCTATAAAATCCTCTGCATTCAGTCCCTTTTCAATGGACATATTGGCAATTGCATGCCGGAATATCCCCCAGCTTAAGTTCTTGGAAATAAAGCGCAGCAACACCTTGTTTTCATTGAGCTGGTTTAAAATATTATCCACCATAAAGATAATCTTTTCGTCAAAATCAGTCACATCACTGTCCCGCAGGGCAATCTGCGCCTTTTCAAAAATCTGCGCCGCCTTTTTACGAATCAGATAATCCCGGACCTCATACTTATCCTTAAAGTACAGATAAAAGGTTCCCTTGGCAAGCTCCGCTTTTTTCATAATGTCCGAAACGGAGGTATCATTAATTCCATTCTGGATAAACAATGTAAACGCAGAATTCACAATCGCATCTTTCTTCCGCTTTTTGTTGTCTTCTAACTTACCCATATATCTGCCCCCTTTATCCAAAATATAGCACATCTGTAATAATTTTGTCTATCCGTAAATCAATCCTTGTCAGCTGAAATCTCTTCTGTCTGGAAGATGAATTTTACCTTTCCCTCCATACCGTCAGCAATTCCGGAAAAGGTCTTATAATCATCTGCACCTGCCGTCAGAGACTGGAACCGCGCAATAACATTTTTGATATTATCATTGTATTCCCTTTGAAGCTTGCCTGTACCCTCATCCTTAAACTGGTTCATGCCATCCAGTAAATCAACCGAACCGCTTTGCAGCTTATCTACGCCATCACTGACATCCTTGGTTGCTCCATTTAACTTGTCTGCACCCTTACTCAATGTGCCTGCGCCCTCAGACAGCTGTTTTGCTGAGGAGGTAAGTGTTTTTGTGCTCTGGTTTAAGGTACCGATTCCCGTTGTCAGGTCTCCGCCCTTTGCCGCTAAATCACTGGCGCCCTTTAGCAAATCTGCATTATTTTCACTCAATGCCTTCACGCCTGCATATAATGCCGGAACGCCCTCTTTCTCATCATTTAATTCCCGGATGCCTGCATCAAACTGGCTAGAAGCACTTGTCAGGGCATTCCCAGAGCTAATCAGATAATCCAATGTATCAGAATCCGGGATGCTGACACTGCCTAAGGTCTTCTGCATTTCTGCATTTGTCCCCAAAATGGTCTGTCTTGCTGTTTCCACTGCGGCATTTTCATTTTCCACATCACTGAGCAGTTGTTTTAACTGCGTCTTTACGCTGTCCTCCAAATCCCGTCAATTGCGCTCTCCAGCGCAGATTTATCCGATACGCTCACCTTTGCATTTTTCAATGTCTCGGCAGCATTTCCATAACTGGTAAGGGCAGCTCCCACATTTGACAGCTTGCCGCTTACATTTTTTACTCCGTTTGCCAGGTCATTCACTCCGCCCACATAGGAGGTCAGCTTGCCGGAAAATTCACTGTATTGGGATAACGCCCCAACTGAATTATATAATTTCGTCACCCCTGCATCTATCTGCTTTTCCCCATTTACATAGGCGGTAACTCCGTTTGCCAACGACTTGGTTCCCTCCACATACTGGCTTGCTCCCTTTGTCAGTGAGGTCACTCCGGTGGTATACTGGCTCACACCCTTTGAGAGCTTTCCGGCACCTGTGGACAAATCAGAAGCGCCTTTTTTAACATCCTCCACACCATTTGCATAGGTCTTAAAATTATTCTGCAATGTGGTGAGTCCGTCAGACAGGTCAGAAGAACCGGAAATCAGTTCATCCGTTGCATCCGCTAAATCATTAATCGCATTTTCCACATCATTTATGTCGCTGTCATCATCAAGGTCAATATCCGAAAATTCATCCGAGGTCGCCACCGTATAGATAGAGCCCATGGAGAAATCCGTCACATCTGCCGTTATGGTTACGGTATCTCCCAGCTTTTCATCCATTTCCTCCTTTAAATCACTGGATAAATCCAGACTGTCAGCCAGCCCCGGCATTCCATATACAACCAGAATCTGGTTAGAGCCCTCCGATACGAGCTTACCCTGGTTTACTGTTACATTGGAGAAATTATCCACCGGAAGAATGACAGCAGATGCCATCAAAAATGGTGTATTGAGTTCAACCTTCCTGCCATCAATTTCATCCTCATAGGACGCCTTGTTTTCATACTGAATTGTAATAGTGACCTTGCCGCTTTTTCCTGCCATATCGGCAGCCTTTGTCTCTTTTCCATCCAGCTTATAGCTGACCTTAACACCCACCGGCAGCTCCTCATCGGATTTTCCCTGATAATAAATATCCGTATTATCCGCCTGCCATGTAAGTGTTCCGTCACTGCCCTGTGTAAATGTCTCGTCTCCTTTGACATTTTTAATATCGGTAAGCTTTGACATGTCAGAAATATCTCCATTTCCCGTTACATTTTTCAGCCAGTCGGAAACCGTAATATCCGTAACGGAACCGTCTGCCTCCTGATTGACATAGACTGTCTCTTCCTTTTCGATATTTGCTGCCGCGCAGGAAACCGTTCCCATGCCGGATGCCATACCCAGAATCATTGCTGCACTTAATGTCACTGCACATGTTTTTTTCAAATATTTCATAACCAATTCCTCCTTAATTATTATTCTTTTTTCCAATGCTCACATGTCTCAAATCCCATGTTGTCTTACAGATAAGGGAGTCGAAAATCCAGAGCATGGCAGGTAAAATACAAACTACTACAATAACACTGATAATGGTTCCTCTTGCCAGCAATGTACAGATGGAGCCAATCATATCAATGCTTGAATACAGGGTAATACCAAAGGTTGCTGCAAACAGACAGGAACCACTGATAATAATTGATTTTATTGACGTCTTATGTGCAATGGATACCGCTTCCTGTTTTCCTGCACCCCTTAACCGCTCCTTGTGATAGCGGCTGGTCATAAGAATCGCATAATCCACGGTTGCACCTAACTGAATACTGCCAATAACAATACTCGCCACAAATACAAGGGATGTGTTGGTGTAATATGGAACAGCCATATTGATAAAGATTGCAAACTCAATTACCGCAACTAAAATAACCGGTAAAGAAATGGATTTAAAGGTTATCATGATAATTATGAAAATTGCTATAATTGAGAGATAGTTTACATTCCGCAAATCCACATTTGTCACATCCATTAAGTCCTTCGTAAGCGGTGCCTCACCGATTATCATGGAAGATTCATCTACACGCTTTACAATATCATTCAATTCGTCAATCTGTTTATTTACCTCATCCGATGCGGTTTTATAATTGGAGCATATAAACATCAGCTCATATTCGTCACTGGACAGCTTTTCCCTGAATTCCTTTGGAATCATGGATTCCGGTACACTGGCTCCTAAAAATGAATTCATGCCAACTACCCATTTAATACCGTCTACATTTTCCATATCCTTTATCACATCTGTTTTTGTTTTGGAATCCATTTCCGACGGCAGCATGGCAATGTGCATGACGCTCATGTCAAACTCTTCCTCTAGCTTCTTATTTGCAACAGTGGATGGAATATCCTCCGGAAGTCCTTTGTCCAGGTTATAAAATATTGACACATGATTATTGCCATAGGCAGCCGGTACCATACCAACCACAAAAATTATAATGGCAATCCATCTGTACTTGATTATAAAATCCGACAGCTTATGAAACCGGGGAAGCAGCTCTTTATGGGACCACTTTTCAATCCATTTATCACATACAAGAATCAGGCACGGCAGCAGGGTAACACATACAAGCACGCCCATTACAACACCCTTTGCCATTACAATGCCCAAATCCCTGCCCAGAGCAAAGGTCATGGCACAAAGTGCAGCAAAACCGGCAATGGTGGTAAGGGAGCTGCTGCACACGGAGCGGAAGGTATTGGAAATCGCATGTGCCATCGCCCGGTCCTTATCTTCAGGAAATCTCTGCTTATTCGCCCGGTAGCTCTCCAAAAGGAAAATCGAGTAATCCATTGTGACACCCAGCTGAAGAACTGCCGCCAACGCTGTTGTGATATAACTGGTCTCACCCAGAAAATAGTTACTTCCCAGATTGTAGAGAACGGCAACTCCAATGCCCATCAGGAAAATAAACGGTGTAGCAAAGGAATCCATTGTAAACATCAGCACAACCAGCACAAATACCACAGCAATTATGACATAAACCGGTATTTCGCTAAGTGCCAAATCCTTTATATCCGTAACCAGTCCTGTCATACCGGAAATGAAGCACTGCTCCCCCACCAGCTTCCGCAAATCCGTAACCGCCTGCATGGAATTGTCAGCGGAAGTTGTGTCGTCAAATAAGACAATCAACATGGTTGCATCTCCGTTAAACAACAGCTCCTGGACATCCTCTGGCAGCATCTCTGTCGGAACGGAAATATCCATAATGCTGTCATACCAGATAACCTCACTTACATGGGAAACCCCTGAAATCTTCTCCTTCAGGGCACTGACATCCTTCATGTCCATATCTTCAACAATTACCATTGAGAAAGCACCCATTCCAAACTCATCCACCATAATATCCTGACCGGATACCGTTTCCAGGGTATCCGGAAGATAACTCAGCAAATCATAGTTTGTTCTGGTCTTTATCATTCCTATGATGGAAGGAATAATCAGAAGAACACTTAAGATAATGATAAGTGCTTTATGCTTTGTAATCCACTTTCCTATCGCAATCACTTTTATCTCTCCTTTCAATTTATGACCGTTGGTCATTTTTTACAATAAGGACTATACTACAAAAATGACCAATGGTCAATACTTTTTCAAATATTTATATAAATTTTCACATTTTACCTTTTTCCATATGCCTGGCAACACAAAAAAAGAGAACCGCATCTGCGGTTCTCCCATCACTGGATAATATTCTCTAATTGTTGTAAAATCCGTTAAATTCATCGAAAAACTCTTCCGGTGATATCTGTTCTGTCTGCTGCTGTTCCGTATTATTATCTGTCTGACTGCTGTCATCGGAATCCGGCATATCCTTCTTGGCTCCCAGGGTAACCTTAAGGGTTACTTCTTCATATTCGCCCTTTTCATCATTACGCTGTACCACCATTTCAATTTCCTCGCCAGCCTTCTTGCTGGAGAGAATATTCTGCAATGTCTCCATACTGCTTACATCACGGTTTGCAAATTTTGTAATGATATCCCCTGCTTTCAGACCACATTCATCCGCCGGCGAGCCCTCTACAATCTTTACTACATAAACTCCCTCTGGCATATTAAAGCCCTGTGTGTACTCATCTGTAATATCGTTTCCCTGAATACCCAGATATCCCTGCTCGCTTTCCTCAATTACCTCCTGGTTCATCAAATCATTAATAATCGGAATTGCAGAAGAAATCGGAATTGCATAGCCCATACCTTCTACGGTACTGTCTACATATTTGACTGTATTGATACCGATAACCTCACCGCTTGAATTTAACAGAGCGCCGCCGCTGTTACCCGGATTAATCGCTGCATCCGTCTGTATCAGCTTCATGCTTGTATCCTCCATATCAACCTCACGGTCCAAGGCACTGATATAGCCAACCGTTACAGATTGTCCATATCCCAGTGCATTACCAATTGCGATGGCAGATTCCCCTACACGCAGGTCATCTGAAGACCCCAAGGCTGCAACCTTTATCTGCTTCAATGTATCTGCATCCAGATTCTTTGTGCTTACCTCTAAGACAGCTAAATCTGCGGAGGAATCTGCCCCCTTTACGGTTGCCGCAGCAGCGGTATCGTCACAAAAAGCTACCGTTATCTCATTCGCATCTTCGATTACATGGTTATTGGTCACAATCAAAATGGAATCATCAGTCTGCCCGATAATAATGCCGGAGCCGGAGCTGCTAACCTCCTGCTGGTAAGACTGGAACCATGAACGGACTGTCTGAACGGAAGTATTTGAAATAGCTACAATGGATGGCATAACATTCTCTGCCACATCCGCCACTCCTGCTGCTGTTTCCTGCTTCATGCCCGAATCTGCGGTTGTAACGGTTGCCACCTCTGCATCTTTGCTATTGTTACCGAGAACCCTGTTCCCCAGCGCATTTACACCTACCATTACTCCACCGGCAATCATTCCAAATACCGCAGCAGAGGCAATAAACAAACCAACCTTCTTTGCCTTACCGCTGGATGGCTTCTTCTCTTTTTTTCTCTTTTTATTCTTCTTTGGCGGTTCCTGTGATGCAAAATCACTGCCTGTATAAATTCCCTGTCCATATACACTGCCCTGGCTATAGGGATTGCTGCCCTGGGTACCCTGACCACTCTGGTGGTTCGTGGTATCCCGGTCGCTCCGGGTATCCGTTGCTCTTCCGGATATGTCCTCTCTTCCAAAAGGACTCTCATTTCTTCCATAATGATAAGTAGAACCCGATTCCTGATTCATATTATTGTTTTCATTTTCCATACTCAAAACCTGCCTTTCCATTTTTCCAATCATTGATACAACATTCGTTGTCATCTTATGTCTGTTATCCTAACAATGTTTTGTGACTAAAATGTGATAGCAATGTTTTTAATCTGTGATAATGAAATACATAGACTAATAATCCTCTTCAATCACCTGGAAATCCAGATAGTCAAAATCTATATCTTCTATAAAACTGTCCTTTGTAAATTTTGTCCGGGCATGTCTGATAAAATCCTCTTTATTTGTCTCAAGCCAGATTGGTTTTGCCAAATCAAACTCATAGCACATTTCATCCAGTGCCTGATAGACCTTTTTTGTACGGGAAAGCGTATAATCGTCAATCTCCACCACCATGTCCTTAACCAGTCTGTTATTTTTCATAATTTTTCCCCAGATTCGAAACATATTCTACTCCATTCCATAAGAAAAGAGGAACTGAATTTGTGTATCCGCTGTGCTGACAAAACTACAGTCCCTCTTCATTATTTTTATTATCTGTATCAAAGCTTTGTGCTTCAAGCCCTATTATCAGAGCTTTTCGCCCCAGTCATCATCATATTCCTCCGGCGACTTTCCCTCTTCTTTCATCAACTTTTCCGGGCTGGGTGGGGTAAATCCCTCTGCTTCCGCCGCAAGACTTTCCGGACTTGGCGGGGTAAATCCTCCTGCTTCTTCCGCAAGGCTCTCCGGACTTGGCGGAGTAAATCCTCCTGCTTCTTCCGCAAGGCTCTCCGGATTTGGCGGGGTAAAGCCTCCTGCTTCTTCCGCAAGGCTCTCCGGATTTGGTGGGGTGAAACCTCTCGCTGTGGACGGCTGTTCAACAGCAGCTGCACTCTCCATACCTTCCATCTGCTTCAAGCTTCCGATAATTTCTGCAATTTCATTCAATTCACTAATAACATCCCCCAAATCTTCCAGATTACATTCACTAAGGTCTGCTGAAGACTGGGCATTGGCAGCAATCTCTTCGTTTGCTGCCTGCTGGTTTGCAAGACTGTCTATAATCACATTGTTGCTCTCATGAAGATTGTTACTCAGAGAATCCAGACTCATCATATTACTGTGCAGTGTTTCAACCACACCGGTTATACTCCGGAATGCGCCTGTGACTTCATTAATATATTCTGCCTGCGCTTCGGATGCCTGCACCGAATTCATAACCAGTGCAGAGGTCTGGTCTGCCAGCTTTGTAACACCCTGCAGCAAATCCGTAATCTTGTCAATGGACTGCTTCGTGTTATCCGCCAGTTTCCGAATCTCATCTGCCACAACAGAAAAACCTCTTCCTGCCTCCCCTGCCCTGGCAGCCTCAATGGAGGCATTCAATGCCAGTAAATTGGTCTGAGAGGAAACCTGGTATATAATCTGGGTAATCTCCTCCGCAGAGCTAATCTTTTCCTGTAATTCCTGTGCCACCTCTGTTACATTCTGGTTTGTAACCGCTATATCGTCAGACTTTTCCTTCAGGTGCTCCACCAGCTTACCGCCTGCCTCCGTTGCAGAAACTGCCTCATTGGTAGACTCCAGCGTATGGTCCTTCACCCTTATTAAATCATCAATAATTTCCTGAATCTGCGCTGTCATATCTGTCTGGCTTTCCATATTACGAACTGTCTCTGTAACGCCCTGGGAAATGGCATCTACACTTCTCGCCACCTCGTCCGTTGCATCATGGAAGCTGTCTAACTTAGACTGAAGCAGTTCTATATGCTGGTTTCCCTTCTCCACAACATCCACCATGTTCTGGGTAACCTCTTCCTGATACATCAGGTGATATTTAATCTCCTGCTGGTCTGTCTCCTGAGTACGCACTACACTTCCGGCAGTCAGATACAGACAGAGCGCCATAATAGCAAACAATACAAAGGCTACAAGCCAGGCACCACCCATAGCGGAATCCTTTGCGACAAAAAGCATGACTGTCTTAATCACCATTATAATTTCTGTAAATCCTGCGCAAAATGCACTGTAAACAGTATCCAGATACAGTAACGTAATTACTAATAAGACACAAAACGGCAGCATATTATAAATATTATCATGGTTAAATACAGAAATAGCAGATACCGCAATATATGCGCCTCCTATAATATACCGGACCACCTCACTATCTGACATCCGTATGTACATAACCACACAACCCGCTGCCAATACAACACAAAGAACAATCTGTACAATCATCCACGCTCTGCTTTTTAGATAACCATTACCCACAATTGTTATAAGCATACGGACAACAGACAACGCAATTACCATTTTTAATGCTGTTTCATTCTTCCTTCTTAGCCTTACTGTATTTTCCATATCGCACCTCATTATCCTGTTATTTTTAAGAAATATATCTAATTATAGCATAGACTTTGGAAAGAATCTAGTAATAATTACTAAACCACTGCACAAAAAAACAAAATTGTTCCACATCGGATAAAAACCAACTACTCCTGCTCTTCTCTCGCCACAGACAGCATCAATTTAATCCGGTTCTCCTGGTTTACCTTTGTTGCACCAGGGTCATAATCAATAGGAACGATATTCGCCTTAGGATAGATTTCTTTTATCTTGCGAATCATGCCCTTGCCCACAATATGGTTTGGCAGGCATCCAAATGGCTGGGCGCATATTATATTTCCATAGCCGGATTCCGACAGCTCCAGCATCTCCGCAGTCAGCAGCCAGCCCTCTCCCATCTTATTTCCAAGGCCTACAACGCCGGTAATCAGCTCTTTGATATGTGCATACTTGGATGGGGGGAGAAAATCACTGTAACGGGATACTGTGTCATACAACAGACGTTCCAGCATCTCGCAGTATTTCATCAGTGCCTGCACCACCTTTTTCTTCGCCAGGCTACCGCCATATAAATTGATATCCTCAATCCGGTTGTCAATCTTAAACATCATAAAGCCCATAATTCCCGGAACCATGACCTCGCAGTCCTGTTCCACAAGAAAATTTTCCAAATCATTGTTGGCCATAGAGGAATACTTAACATAGATTTCTCCCACAATGCCAACCTTCGTTTTTTCTACTTTATTAAGCGGAATTTTTGCAAAATCCTCCACAATGGCTCTCATATTCCGCTCCATTCCCTTCGGCGTATAGCCCTTACGGTGCTTAAACTGGTTGGAAAGCTCTTTTACCCACTTGGATATGAGAGCATCCGCATCCCCCTTATTCACCTCATAGGAGCGCACCTGGTTCTTCAGCAGCATAAACAAATCGCCGTAGGTGAGACCGATTAACGCCTGATAAATCATCTCCAGGGTTAAATGAAAACCACTGTTGCTCTCTAAGCCTGATAAATTCAGGGAAATAACCGGCACCTGGGAAAGTCCCGCCTTCTGAAGAGCCTTCCGCAGCAGATGAATATAGTTGGAGGCTCTGCACCCGCCACCGGTCTGGGTAATCATAAGTGCAACCTTGTTGACATCATATTTGCCACTCTGCAGGGCGCTAATCATCTGTCCGATAACCAGCAGCGCAGGATAACAGGTATCATTGTGGACATATTTGAGTCCCGTATCCACCACCTTGCGTCCGGTATTCTTGAGAAGCCCTACCCGGTAGCCCTGCTGGGTGAAAATATTCCGCAGCAGCTTAAAATGAACCGGCAGCATATCCGGAATCAGAATCGTATAGTCTTTTTTCATTTCCTTTGTAAATTCCACACGCTCTTCACTGCCATACTGATTCACTGTACAGGTCTCACAGGAATTGCAGGAATTCACTGACTGCTCTTTTATATCACTCATACCTTACTTTTCCCCTTTCTGCTTTGTCGCTGCAAACAAGCTTCTTAAACGAATCTTGACTGCGCCAAGATTGGTAATCTCATCAATTTTTATCTGGGTATATATTTTGCCATTTTCCTCTAAAATCCGTCTTACCTCATCCGTGGTAATGGCATCCACACCGCAGCCAAAGGACACCAGCTGTACCAGATTCAGCTTCGGATTGTGCTCATCTGCCACATACTGGGCTGCCGCATACATACGGGAATGGTACATCCACTGGTTTAACACCTTCGTATCCACATGCTTCGCCATATCAGATACCGAATCCTCTGTCACAACTATGGCGCCCAAATCACAAATCAGCTTATTGATGCCATGGTTAATCTCAGGGTCTAAATGATACGGACGTCCGGCAAGTACAATAACCGGCTTATCCTCCTGCTTTGCAATGCGGAGATATTTTCTTCCCTCCATACGCACAAGACGCATATGCTTTTCATATTCCTCATAGGCGTAATTGCAGGCCATGGATACTTCAGAAAACTTCATTTTTCCAAAATATTTTTCCAGTACGGCGTGGAACTTCTTTGTAAAGTCCTTTCTTCTGTGAATACCCAGGTATTCATAGATAAACTTCACATCCCTTAACGCCTTGACATTCGCCTCAAGCACCTCCGGATAGTAGGCAACCACAGGACAATTATAATGGTTATCGCCAAGCCCCTCGTCAAAATTATAGCTTAAGCACGGATAGAAAATTGCATCCACATTTTCCTTCAGCAGCGCCTCAATATGTCCATGCATCAGCTTTGCAGGGAAACATACCGTATCGGACGGAATCGTATGCTGTCCGCTTAAGTAGAGACTGCGGCTGGAGTTCGGTGAGGTCACAACATTGAAGCCTAATCTGGTAAACAGGGTATACCAGAACGGAAGAAGCTCATACATATTAAGTCCCATCGGGATTCCGATGGTTCCTCTCGCCTTATCCTTTGGAATATCAGAAGCCCTGTATTCATCCAGCAGCTTCAGCTTATAATCGTATAAATCATACCGGCTGCCCTCCACCTTCTTTGCAGTCGGCTTGTCGCACCGGTTACCGCTGATAAAGCGGCGTCCATTTGCAAAGGTATTGATGGTAAGCTTGCAGTGGTTGCTGCACCCGTTACAGGTTGTCATGGTAACTTCATGCTTGAAATTGGCAAGCCCCTGCTGGTCTAAAATAGTGCTGGTGGCATTGCTGTTTTCCATGGCATAGAGAGCCGCACCATAGGCGCCCATAATTCCTGCCATCTCCGGTCTCACCACATCATGTCCGATTTCCTGTTCAAAAGCCCGCAGCACCGCATTGTTCAGGAAGGTTCCTCCCTGCACTACAATGTGCTCCCCAAGCTGTCTGGCAGAAGCTGCACGGATTACCTTGTAAAGAGCATTTTTCACAACGGAGATAGATAAGCCCGCAGATATATTCTCAATGGTTGCCCCATCCTTTTGCGCCTGTTTTACAGAGGAATTCATAAATACCGTACAGCGGGAGCCCAAATCAACCGGTTTATCGGCAAAAAGCCCCAGCTTTGCAAAATCCTCAATCTTGTATCCCAATGCTCCCGCAAAGGTCTGTAAGAAAGAACCACAGCCTGAGGAGCATGCCTCGTTTAAGAAAATGTTGTCAATGGCATTATTGCGAATCTGAAAGCATTTGATATCCTGTCCTCCAATATCAATAATAAAGTCCACATCCGGCTGGAATTTCTTAGCCGCAGTAAAATGCGCCACAGTCTCTACAATACCAAAGTCCACACCAAAGGCATTCATAATCATTTCTTCCCCGTATCCGGTAACGGCGGAGGACTGTATATGAATGTCAGGGTATTCTCTATATAGCTTTTCCATAAATTCCTTAATAATCGGAACCGGATTACCACCGTTTGGCAGATATTCGGAACACAGAATATTGGCATTCTCATCCACAACCACCGCCTTTACCGTGGTAGAGCCTGCGTCAATTCCCAAATATGCATGACCGGAAAGTGTATCCACCTTCTTAATATGGTCAGAATTTTTTCTGTGTCTCTCTATAAATTCCTGGTATTCCTCCTGGGAGGTAAACAAAGGCTTACAGCTTACATAACCGCCGGTTGCGGTATAACTGTCAATCTTATCCCTCAGATCCGTTAAAACAAACTGTTTTGCTTCTTTCTTTAATGCCGCACCCATGGCAACAAAATACAGGGAATTATCCGGTGCAATTCCCTCTAGCTTCAGGGTATTGTCAAAAGCCCTGCGCAGCTCAGACAGGAAGGTAAGGGGACCTCCTAAATACACAACCTTTCCCTCAATCTCACGTCCCTGTGCAAGTCCGGCAATGGTCTGATTCACAACTGCATAAAAAATGCTGGCTGCAATATCATTCTTCTGGGCACCCTGGTTTAACAGCGGCTGTACATCTGACTTTGCAAACACACCGCAGCGGCTGGCAATTGTATAAATCTTCTCATAATGCTTAGCCGCTTCGTTCATCTCTCCTGCTTCCATATTCAAAAGGGTAGCCATCTGGTCAATAAATGCCCCTGTACCTCCTGCACAGGAACCGTTCATACGAACCTCTAACCCATCCGTTAAAAACAGTATCTTGGCATCCTCGCCGCCCAACTCAATTACCACGTCCGTACCTGGAATGATTTTATTCACCGCTACTCTGGTAGCATACACCTCCTGCTCAAAAGGGATTCCCAGTGAATCGGCAATACCCATTCCCGCAGAACCCGAGATACACAGACTCATTTCCTTCTCCTGTGGAAACTGCTTCATAATATCATCAAGCATCCCTACCGTTTTACTGGTAATCTGTGAAAAGTGTCTCTGGTAATCCTTGTAAACAATCCTGTCGTCATCATCCAATACGACGCATTTTAACGTGGTTGACCCAACATCCAAACCTATTTTCATATCAATACCTCTTTTTCCTAAGTATTTCGTCTCTATCGAAATCCTCTACTTCCCTCTAATGTATGAAAGCTGTGCTGTATTCATGCATACACATGTCTTGTTTTCGCCTTAGACATTCTAACACAGTTTTTCTGATTGTGCTAGCCCCTATTACTGGCATTTCATTGTTTATTCACAGTTCTCCCTATAACAGGAAAAAACCGGGAGAAGTCTTCTCCCGGTCCACCTGCCGTTTCCTATTCATCCGATTCCTCTTCGTTCTCTGTGAGAATGCCCTCTGCCTCTATCAAGGAGACATCCTCATCCTCTCTTTTCGCCTTTTTCCGATTAAATGCCTCGTAGATGCAAGGAACAACCAGCAATGTCAGAAGAGTTCCGTATATCAGTCCGCCGATTACCACCAGTGCCATCGGCTGTACCATATCCGCACCCATACCAAAGCCCATCGCCATGGTAGACAGACCAAGTATGGTGGTAAGAGCTGTCATGACAATTGGACGCAGACGGTTCCGTCCTGTATTGACAATTGCCTCCCTCATCTCCATGCCTTCCTCAATGAGCTGGTTAACGGAATCCACAAATACAATACCGTTATTTACAATAATACCTGCCAGCATAACCATACCAATCATGGCAATGATACTGACATCATTTCCTGTTAAGAGCAGTGCTGCGAAGCCGCCGGTAAATGCCAGTGGCAGAGTAAACAGGATAATAAACGGATTCTTAAATGACTGGAACTGCGCCACCATAATCAGATACATAAATGCAATGGCAAGCACCAGCATCAGCATTACCTGGCCCATAGCTTCCATGACCGTTTCATTTTCTCCGTCATACTCAATGCTGTATCCCTCCGGCAGAGAGATATCATCCAATACCTCCTTTACCTCATTTGACACATTTGTGGTGATATACCCATCCTTTACCTGTCCGCTGACAGAGATATACCGGGTCTGGTTGATTCGGCTAATCGTTGAGAGGGCATTTGTATCCTCTACATCTGCCAGCTTACTGATTTTCACATCAACGGTTTCCTCTCCGTCCTTGCCTTCAATAGTAAGATTTTTTACATCCTTTAATGTATAGGATTCCTCCTCTTCGTCCTTGACATATACCGAGTAATCCTTTGCGTCCGTACTGAGCGTGGTAGCCGAAGATGCCTCTGCCAGCACTCCCTGTATCTTCTGGTATACCTGGGCAACCGTCAGACCATACTTCGCCGCCTTGTCCTTGTCAACCACGATACGGTACTCCGGCGTCGCATCCTCCAGCCCGTTTTGAATTTCCTCCAGACCTTCAATCTCTTCTAACTTCTTTCCTACCTGGGCAGCCAGCTCCTGCAGGGTATCCGTTTCCTTACCTTTTATCTGGATGGAAACACCGGAGGTCATTATGGAGCTCATATCCATGCTGGACGCAGACACGGAAATCTCACAGTCCAAATCCTTCGTCTTCTCCGCAATCATTTCTGCAATCTCATCATTGGTATGCTCTTTGTCCTCTTTACACTCAATATAGTAGCTGACCGTATCATAGGAGTCATCAGAGCCAAGTCCCAGCATGGACATGCTGCTTCCTCCCACTATAGCTCCCACTGTTTCAATATCATCAATCTCCAATACCTTTTCAATTACTTTATCCGATAATTCCGCAGTTTCTTCCAGGGTTTCCGCCTCTTCCGGCATAACCATGGTCATTGTCATCTGGGTAGAATCCATCTCCGGAATAAAAGAAAATCCCTTTGAAAGCGCCAGCAGCGTACTTCCCACAAACAGAACCAGTACTGTAACCAGCACAATTGCCTTATGATTTAAAATCTTAGGTAAAATTGCCGCATACTTTTCACTAATCCGGGCAACCAGCTTGTTCTCCTTTTGTGAAATCTTTCCAAAGGTCTTAGACGCTGCCATCGGCACGAAGGTAACGGCAACCACAAGGCTGGCAAGCAGGGAATAGGCAATGGTAAGTCCCATATCCGCAAATAACTGCTTCGTGATACCTGTGGTAAACACAATCGGCAAAAATACACATACCGTTGTCAGAGTGGATGCCGTGATGGCTCCCACCATCTGACCGGCTCCCTTGATGGCAGCCTCCTTCACAGGATACCCTTCATTTCTGAGACGGTAGATATTTTCAATTACGACAATGGAATTATCCACAAGCATTCCTACACCTAACGCCAGACCCGACAGGGAGATGACATTTAAGGTAACTCCGCTGAAGTACATCAATACAATGGCAAATACCACCGATACCGGTATAGAAACTGCAATAATTCCCGTTGGCCGTATATCCTTTAAGAACAACAGCAGGATAAATACAGCTAAAACGGCGCCAAACAACAGATTTTCTATTACGGAGCTGGAAACCAAATCGATATACATTCCCTGGTCCATTAAAGTGGTAAAGGAAATGCTGTCGTCTTCCCCGCTGATTTCCTCGAATTTATCTGTAAGCCGGTCTGCCACTTCCTTTGTGGAATACTCGTTCTGTTTTGCAATGGAAAAAATGATACCCGGATTTTCATTCACCCTTGTATAAATCTTATCGGAATTATTCTCCACAAACACATCT
Organism: uncultured Clostridium sp.; assembly: GCA_900544905.1. Lineage (GTDB taxonomy): Bacteria > Bacillota > Clostridia > Lachnospirales > Lachnospiraceae > CAG-590. The sequence goes on along the minus strand of UQXF01000008.1, from coordinate 12,756 downwards.
GCCACATCGGAAAGCTTAATCGGGTCAAGTCCGTCCATGCCCAAATCCAGCAAAACCAAATCAGAAAGACTTTCCACATCATCAAATTTTTCACCTACACGAACCAGATAGTCCACATCATCCTCTGTCACATAGCCCGCCGGAAATTCAAAATTCTGTGCGGTAAGCATTGCAGAAATCATGTCCTTTGTAATGATGGTATCCATATCGGCACCGTCATAGGCAGCCTTCTTGGCATCCTCAAAGCTGGTCTTCTGCTCCTCTAATTCCTTCTCGCCCTGCTCTAACTGTACCTTGGACTGGGTAAGCTGGCTCTGGGTCTCCGCCTCCTTTGTTTTTAAATCCACATAGCTGTCATCAATGGTTTTTTTACCATTGGTAATCTTTTTCAGTGCCTGATTCAGCTGTTTCTTTCCCTTTGTAATCTCTGAAAGCCCGCTGTTGATTTTCGTGAGAGACTCCTCCAGTGAAGTAATATAGGCAGACAGCGTATTAAACGTCAACGGGTCTCCATTTTCATCCTTCTGCTTTGCAAGCTCTGTCTCCATGGTCTCCATGGCACCGGTCACTGCCTGCAGCTGGGCAGTTAATGCCGCATCATCCGGTGAGGCAGCCAATGCCGCCTCTAACTGCGTCTTCTGTGCAGAAAGGGTCTGGTAACTGGAGAGCAGCTCCTTTAAAGAAGCAATTGCCTTTTCTAACTGCTCCTTCTGCTCCTTCAGGGTTTTCTCCTGCTCCTGCAATTCCTTCAGGGCATCATTTATCTCTTTTTCAGAGGTCAGCATCTCATATTTTGCATCATTGATTTTTAATTCTGCCTGTGCGAACTGCTCATTTGCCGTCTTCTGTCCGTTTTCCAGCTGGCTCTTTCCACTGCTTATCTGGCTTTCTCCATCCTGAATCGCTTCCTCGGCATCTGCAAACTTATCATCTAAGGCTTTCTTTACCTTATCATTTACTTCCTTTACCTTATCTTCCCGGATAATAACCTGTACCGATTCCTCTATGGAGCCCATTGTGGTCACGGAGGCTACACCCTCTACTCCCTCTAAGGATGGCGCAAGGGTATTATCCACATACTCGCTCAACTCCACACTGTCTGCATCCGCCTTATCCACTGCTGCCACCATAACCGGCATCATATTCGGATTCAGCTTCATTATAATCGGGCTGCCCACGCTGTCATCAAAGAAACCGCTAATCTGGTCAAGGCTTTCCCGCATATCAATTGTTGCAGTATCCATGTTTACATCAGAAGTAAACTCAATAATAACCATGGAATAATTCTCTGCGGACATAGACTGCACATTTTCCACATTATCAATGGTGGCAACCGCCTGTTCAATGGGCTTGGTCACCCCGGTTTCCACTGCTTCCGGACTGGCTCCCGGATAGGTTGTCATCACAACTGCATACGGCAGCTCCATGGATGGAAGTAAATCCACCGTCATCTTGGTATACGCCACAACGCCAAGAATAATTACCAGTACAATTCCTACGATTACCGTATAGGCTTTCTTAACACTGAATTTTGCTATCATCTCATCCTCCATTTTCCTGTTTGCTCATATCTTTTCTCGGATGCTTAAAGGCTGTGGGGAAGGTTGCGATATCCAGCATGCAGGCAACCTCCGTCTTTCCATCCAGCAAGTCCTCCGATATGTATTTGACACTTGAATCATCATAACTAAGCGTCAGATTTTTGTATTCCACATCACCATCCTTTAACATGGTGATATTTATATTGATATAATGGTTTGCACGGTATAAAAAGGAATACTCCAATTCATAATCAGCATATTTTTCCGAAATATCGTCTAATATTTCCCGGGCACCCTCAAACTCTAAAAACTGTTCCTTACCAATCGGAATAGCGCCATATTCCTTAAATCCTTCATCATAGACATATGACAGATAATAGGTCTGCACCTCGGGAGATACCTTGTCTTTATTCTCATTTTCTTTGTAAATCTGCAGCCAGATTTCACCGGACGGAGTCATACTGATATATCCTTTCTGCGAAATATCTGCCTCCTGAACCTGGTTATCATTATCAATACTGTAAACCAGTGTATTTTTCTTTCCTTCTGCCGTCTGCTGCAGCAATAAATAATCCTTTGTAGGAAAAGTAAGAATGTCTGTCTCCAATTGTTCCAGATTTTCCAGACGGTCACAGACAATCTGACATTCCTTTGAATTCAGATACCACAGCTTGTGGTAATTCTCCTCCTTTGTCAGGACAAACGCCTCATGAATACCATCCTTGTTATAATCGTCATAAATGAAATTTTCTACCTTTTCATTGTTGACCGATTCAAACATGGTAAGTAAGTCTCCTCTGGAAAAATCTGCCTCAGTCTGCTGCACACTTTCCTCTGTCTCCTCCAAAGATAACGTAATCGCCGCCTCATTTTCGCTTTTCGATTCACCCAAATCAAGGGAGCACCCTGAACATAACATTGCCAGCAGAAGCATTCCCGCATAAAAAAACAATTTCTTCATCCGTCAAAATCCCCCTTACACAAGGAAAACACGATATCCTGCCACTCCAATACTGCCCTGGCAGATGTCGCCTCTGTCAATGCCTTCTGAATCCGTTCCACATCATCAACGAAAACCTCAGCAGAAAGCTTCACCTCCTGTCCGTATTCACTGTCTTTTATCTCAATTCCCTCATTTCCCAGAATATACTGGATTTTTCCCAAATCTGTGTAATTCGTGGTAATGGTTACAGGAGCTGCCATCCGCTTACAGACAATGTCTGTGGCAGCAATACACGCTTTTGCTGCCTCCGTATATGCCCTGACCAGACCTCCGGTTCCAAGAAGGGTTCCTCCGAAATATCTTGTCACCACAATACATACATTGCAGAGCTTCCTACCGGTAATCACTTCCAGTATCGGCTTTCCCGCTGTACCTCCGGGCTCGCCGTCATCGGAAAACCGCATAAGAGGCTGTTCTTCGCCAATTGTGTAGGCATAGCAGTTATGTCTGGCATCATAATGTCTTTTTTTTATTCCTGTAATAAACAGATTTGCTTCTTCCTCGGTTTCCACGTGAGAGACGCAGCCAATAAATCTGGATTTTTTCTCTACGATTTCACCGGTTCCCGGTTCCAGAATTGTAACATATTCCTTTCGCATTCCTGTGTTCACCTCTGTCTATGTAATCTTCCTTCGCTATCATATCAGATTCTGTCCACAAATGCTATAGAAATCCATTTCCGGTCCCCTTTAAATATTTGCCCTGTTCAATAGTTTCCCTAGGCAAGTATTTATTATATGCCCTTTTTTCTATTTGTCAATATTGAATAAAGATAGATTTTTTTGTCTATATTTGATACAATGAAGAAAAATCATTTCCTGGTACAGGTTATCGCAGGAGGAACCATATGAACTATTCAAAAAGAAATACACAGAAAAAACAAAAAAAATTAGTATCCAGGCATACCAAAAATAAAAAGAAAATTTCCTACATTCTATATAAAACCTTTCTTTTTATTTTCATATTCTGTATTCTGGCCGGCGCCGGTGCCGGTATCGGTATGTTTACTGCCATAATTGACAGCGCCCCGGATATTGACGGAATTAAAGAGAGTGTCCAGTTAGAGGGCTTCCAGACTACCATATATGACCAGGAGGGCAAGGAGGTCACCACCTTATCCACCGCCAACTCCAACCGTGTCTATGTGGAGTATGACGACATACCGGAACAGCTGGTTAACGCCTTTGTCGCCATTGAGGACGAGCGTTTCTGGGAACATAACGGCATTGATGCCAAGGGTATCCTCAGGGCATTTTTTGTAGGTGTCAAAAACCGCAATTTTTCAGAGGGTGCCTCCACAATTACCCAGCAGCTGATTAAGAACCAGATTTTTAACGTGGGACTTAACGAAAGTACCTTTATGGATTCCCTGAAACGTAAGATACAGGAACAATATCTCGCCATTGAGCTGGAAAAACAGATTGACAAAAAGGATATTATAGAGCTCTATTTAAACGCCATCTATCTAGGTGAGGGAGCAAACGGTGTACAGACTGCCTCTGAGATTTACTTTGGCAAGGACAATCTAAAGGAGCTGACCATATCAGAATGTGCAGTTATCGCCGCCATTACCCAGAGCCCGACGGAATTTGACCCGGTTCTCTTTCCTGAAAACAACCAGAAGCGCAAGAATATCGTTCTGCAGAAAATGCTGGACCAGGGTATGATTACACAGTCCGAATATGCGGAAGCCATGTCGGATGACGTATATGCCCGTATTTCCCTGAATAACCAGGACGATAAGGAAACAAAGAAATCATACAATTCCTATTATATAGATACCGTCATCAACACATTAACCACCCAGCTGGTGGAAGAGCTGGATTATACGGAGACACAGGCGTACAATGCCATATATTCCGGCGGTTTAAGCATTTACATCAACCAGGACGCCGCCATCCAGAAAATATGTGATGACGAAATCAACAATCCTGACAATTATCCCTCCGGCACCAGTGTAGCCCTCAATTACGCGCTGACCCTGACAGACCCTGAAAACGGGGAGCTTCACAATTATTCCAGCAACCATCTTCTGGCATACTACCAGGAGAAGACCGGAAATCAAAAATATAACCTTATCTATTCCAGCGAAGACACTGCCCGGGCGGCAGCAGACGAATACAAAGCTGTACTTATGGAAGAAACCGGCTACCAGGAGCTGGCAGAATCCTTTTCCACCACCATCCAGCCGCAGGCCTCCTTTGTTATCATGGACCAGGCAACCGGCTATGTGAAAGCTATCTGCGGCGGCCGTGGTGAGAAAAACGGTAACCTTACCTTGAACCGTGCCACAGATTCCAAGCGGCAGCCCGGCTCCACCTTCAAGGTATTAGCCGCCTATGTTCCTGCACTGGACACCGCCGGTATGACCCTTGCCACCAGCTATGTGGATGAAGCCACCAATTACAGCAATGGTACGCCGATTAAAAACTGGTACTCCGGCTATCGGGGACAGCAGACCATACGGACGGCTATCAAGGATTCCATGAATATTATTACAGTCAAATGTTTTCAGGATGTAACCCCCCAGGTAGGTTATGATTATCTGTGCAACATGGGAATCACCACCCTTAAGAACGGGGAGACCTCCGTAAATGGTATTGCAGAAAATGACATTAACGAATCCATGTGCTTAGGCGGTTTAACGGAAGGCGTAACCAACCTGGAATTAACCGGGGCATACGCTTCCATTGCAAATGCAGGAACCTATGTGGAGCCTACCTTTTATACAAAGGTTTTGGACCATGACGGCAATGTTTTAATTGACAATACACCGGAAACAAAGCAGGTTATGAAGGAAACCACCGCATGGCTGATTAATAACGCCATGCAGGATGTTGTCACCTCCGGAACCGGTACCACTGCCAGATTAACCAGCGGAATGGTGGTTTCCGGCAAGACAGGAACCACCTCCAGCAATTACGATTACTGGTTCTGTGGCTCTACCCCTTACTATACTGCAAGTATCTGGATGGGCTACGATTCCAACACCGATTTTTCAAACAACAATTACCACAAGGTAATCTGGCGTAAAATCATGGATGAAATTGTTGCGGCAGAGGGGCAGGATACCTCCGCTTCCTTTGAGAAGCCAGGGGATATTGTCTCTGCACAGGTCTGCTCCACCTCCGGCATGCTGCCGGTTAAGGGACAGTGCAAAACCACCATAACCGAGTATTTTGCAAAGGATACGGTTCCTACCAAAACCTGTGATTTACACCAGACTGTAGAGCTGTGTGATGAAAGCCATTACAAGGCTACCAAATACTGTCCGGACACCACAACCTACCACTATTCTGTAGATGATGATGGCAATATCACCTTAGAAGACGCTGATTTTGACCTTCCGGATGATTTTACGGATACGGATTGTCCAATCCACACCAAGGAGGCACAGGATGACGAAGAGGATGACGATTCCACCTCCACCGAAGACACCGGCAGCATTTATGAGATATCTACCGTGGTAGAAGGCGGAGGAAGCATATCGGGACCAACACAGGCCGCATATGGAGAATCTGTCACATTAACCTTTATACCAAATGACGGCTTCGTCATTTCAAATGTTACCGTTGACGGCGTTGCCAAGGGAGCCATTTCCTCCTATACCTTTGACAAGATATCCAATAACCATACCGTTATTGCAACCTTCACTGCAAGCGGGGAAACGGAAGCTCCTCCTGAAGAAGAGGTTCCCGGTGACGGGGCTTCCAATGACGGGCTTCCGGCAAAATGGCGATATTACTTTACCCATATCGCCGCCGCGGCAAAAAATATATTTGGAATTAAACTATAGTTCTTAGCATAGATTCCTCCACAGGAGGATTCCTATAGAACAAAAAAGGGGTGCTGCACTGGTTTTTTAGAAGCTTTCCACTCAGTGCGCAACCCCTTTTTTTATTTTGACATTTTAGGCTGGAATACCAGAGATGCGATATACGCATAAATTAGTGCTGCAGAAGTTCCCACCGCCGCCATCTTAAAGCCGCCCCGGAACAATCCGATAAAGCCATCACTATCCACCGCTTCCTTGACTCCCTTCCAGAGATTGTAGCCAAATCCCGTCAGTGGCACGGAAGCCCCGCTGCCGGCAAAATCCAGAAAAGGCTCATAAATCTGAAGTGCTCCGAGAACTGCCCCGGTACACACTAAAATCACCATAATTCTTCCCGGCATCAGTTTTGTCTTTTCCATCAGAATCTGTGCTGCCACACAAATCAGACCGCCAATTACAAATGCTTTAATATAATCCATATTTTCTCCTTCCACATTATTTTCCTGTCCAGGCAATTGCCAAACGCTCTTAACCCTGTATTACAGCTATGCATCTTTTCTCTTTTCAATCACCACTGCATGGGCAATTCCCGGCACCGTCTGTCCCTCGTTATAGCTGACAGTGGATAACAGCGCACCTGTGGGCACAAACAGGATACGATGGATAACTCCCTGCCGGATTTCATTCATCAGCTTTCCCGCCAGGGTTACGGCAGAACAGCCACAGCCGGAACCACCTGCATGGGTATCCTGCTCCGGGTCGTCATAAATTTCCATTCCACAGTCCATGTGTACCCTGGAAATGTCATAGCCCTGGTCCAGGAGTAGTTTACATAATATTTCTTTTCCCACACTTCCCAAATCACCGGTCACAATACAATCATAATCCTCAGGGTTTCTGTCAAAATCCTTCAAATGCTGGTAAATCACATCCGCCGCAGCCGGCGCCATGCAGGCTCCCATGTTCAGGGAATCCTTCACACCGTAATCCACCACCTTTCCCGTAGTAATTCCGGTAATGCTCACATCCCCATATTCTCTGGATAATACAAATGCCCCACAGCCAGTCACCGTCCAGGTGGAAGACATGGGTCTCTGGTTGCCATATTCCAAAGGAAAACGGAACTGCTTTTCCGCTCCGCCAAAATGGCTGGATGCCACTGCCAGAACCGTATCTGCATATCCGGCATGCACCGTCATGGAGCCAAGGGATAATGCCTCTCCCATGGTGGAACAGGCGCCATACAGCCCAAACAGCGGAATATTAAACTCCATCAGCCCAAAGGTTGTAGCAATCAGCTGCCCCAGCAAATCTCCTGCAAACAGGTATCTCACATCCTCCGCCTTCATCTTTGCCTTTCGCAGTGCCAGCAGGGAGGTCTGGCGCATCATCTCGCTCTCCCCTTCTTCCCATGAGTCCTTTCCAAAGGTGGGGTCCTCCACAATTTCATCAAAGGTATCCTTTAGAGGACCTTCTCCTTCCTTCGGTCCCACAATGCTGGCTGCAGACATGATATACACCGGTTTTTCAAAGGCAAGGCTCTGTTTTCCAATCTGTAGTCCTTTCGTCATCCTTTCACCTCAATTCCAATAAAATGCAAAAAAGGTGCTATCTTTCGATAACACCTTTTCCTCATGTACTAGTATGGCTGCCGCCAGCTTCTTTTATTCACGGCAGTAAATGCATTTTCATCTACTGTTTATCCAGTTCACTGGCATCTCTGCCAAGCTGTTCTGTATTTTCGTTTTGCTCTTCCACTGACTCCTGCACATTTTTCTGAATCTCTACTGCATGTTCCTCAACGCTTTGCAGCTGCTCCTCTTCATCCGAACTGCCACAGCCAGTCATCACACTCATTCCAACCATCAGCAAACCTAATAAAAATAACTTTTTCATAAAATCCATATTCTCCTTTCAGCTATTATCTCGCTTCACCGCTAATCATCCATGGAGATGGCTGAGCCACCATTACGCTTCTCTTATCGCTCTTGGACACCGCAATCTGCAAAACCTCGGTATTCTCTATATTATATTTTGCGAAAATATTCTTAATACTAACCACCATATCAAGCTCTAATGTGTAAATAATGAACTGGCATTTCGGATTTACCTTAAGAAGTACCTTGATTTCCTCTTCCAACCGCTTGGATGCCACGATAAATGCAAGCCTCGGAACCGGAACTCCTGCCATGCTCTCCTCCGTTACATTGGAAATAATTTCGATATTATGTACGCCGAACTTGCTGACATTATCCTGCAAAGAACGCATATCCCTTGCGTCCGGCTCCACTGCAATAATTGTACCCTCACTGGCTTCGATGGCAGCCTCAATGGCAATACTTTCACCGCTTACAATGCAGATGGTATCTCCCACATCGCAGGACAGCATATTCATGATAACCGCACGGATTTCATGTCCCACATAGTTGACGGAGCCCTTTGAGAAAAATTCATTTTTGATTCCGTAACGGGAAGCCTCTCTTGTATTCTCATTGATAATAAAGATAACCAGCGGTTCTGTAATTTTCTTGTCCATAAACTCCTTGACCTTGCAGGTCTTCACATCATCCCCACTGCTGATTCCCGTTCCAATCCACATATCATAATCGCCGTAACCGCCTTCCCACAGCTCATAGAACAAATCCGGCTGGCTCTCATCGGCAAAAATCATCACCCGCTTATGTGTCTCAATGGTAGGAAGTACATTTTTCTTCTTTCCGCAGATGTTCAGCATCTTAATTTTTTCCGGACTCACTCCCATGCGGTCCGCAAAATTGCCTACCCATGCTAACATCTCATTATTGCTGTACACCTTCATTCCGCTTGACTCCATAATACTACCTCCCGTCTCTGGTAACCCCTGTGCAAATCATCATAATTTACCTGACATTATCCATATCTTTCTTCTGATTCCCTCTGTTGCACGAATGTATCTCTCAGCTTTTGTTTTCTTGGAAAATTACATTCGTATTCATGGATTCATTGTACCGCAATGAAGAATGTATGTCAAAACATAATTGCCCCAAAAATCTAATTCCAAATGATAGTGTCTCTATATCCTCTTTATTTTATTTCAAGCAAACCTCTGCACCGGTTAAGAACTGCATAAATTTCCTGTTTTCTCGGAATCACCATATTTCCGGAAATACTGCCCTCGCTAAATGCGGCAAACCCGTTTTTCTCTATCTTTTCCCACATCAGCTCCACTGCCTGCCCCAGTGTCTTTTTCCCGTCAAAATAATGCAGCTTCATATACTTTACAATCTGCACCAGCGCCGACAGCTGCTCTGTGTCCACAAGCTGTTCCACATATCGTAAATCCACCATTTCCTTATTGATGGAAATACTTTCTCTGCCCATAACCTTTGTCTTAATCCGGTTGTCCTTGAGAAATGCCATATCCCTGGCTGGAATCCGCGAAAACACCGGCTTATCCGCCTTTTCCACACCAGCCAGAACCAGTGGGAAGCTCTCTGCCTCCTTCTTGGCAAGCTCTGTTATCTCCACCGGAACATACCGGTTCATCTGTATAATGCAGTCTGCCTTGTGGAAATAAGAGCCGGAGCTTCCCGCCACTAAAATTGTGGAAATTCCTGCACTCTCATACAGCTCCTGCACCCTGTCAATAAACGGTATAATCGGCTCCACCTCCCGGTGCACAACCCTCTGCATCAGCTCATCCCGAATCATGAAATTTGTGGCACTGGTATCCTCATCAATCAGAAATACCTTTGCCCCGGCCTCTATTGCCTCCACCGTATTTGCTGCCTGGGAGGTACTTCCGCTGGCATCCTGGGAATAAAATGCCACTGTGTCCTTTCCATTTGGAAGATTGCGGATAAACATGGAAATATCCACCTTCTGGATATTTCTTCCGTCCTCGGCGCGAAGCTTCATGGCAGAGGCGTCGGTTATCACATATTCCCTTCCGTCCCCTGCTATATGGTTGTACACGCCAAGCTCCAATGCCTTAAGCAGTGTGGATTTTCCGTGGTATCCGCCACCCACAATCAAGGTAATTCCCTGCCGGATTCCCATTCCCTTTATGGTTCCGTAATGGGGAAGCTCCAAAGCCACCTCCATAGATTCCGGTGACTTAAAGGGCACAGCCTCCTTCATGGCAAGCTGGGATACACCGGACTTTCTCGGCAGAATGGAGCCATTTGCCACAAAGGCTGCCAGTCCAAGCTTCGGAAGCTGCTCCCTGATATACTGCTGGTCCTCTGCTAAATTGGCTGTTTTTACCAGCTCCTCTTTTCGATAGGCAGAGGCAAACAAGGTCTGTTTCACGCAAACCGGAAGAAAATCAAACAGAATCTTCTCCAGTTCCCTTGCATTTATGGTTCTGCCATTTGCCGGAAAGCCTATTTCCATCCTTACGGTAATATCTCCGTTTTCTGCATTTATTACACAGGCACTGCGGTTTAAAATCTCCTGTCCCGGCTGGCTTACACTGATTAACCCGCTCTTACCGGAACCCTTTGCTTTAAAGGAAAATTCCCGCACCTTCCCCGCCATCCTGCGTAGCAGGCAATCCTGCAGGGCAATTCTTTTGTGGGGTGCATCAAACAACCCGGTATCGAAGCCAGCCCTCTGACCGGATACCAGAACGCTCACCTTAGACGGTGCTGCAAAGGGGTCTCCCTGTACATGGTCAATGGACAATACATAATCCGCAAACTGGTATTTTCCCCTGGTATCTTTATATGCCGGATAGCCCTTATGGTCTATCCTCCTTAAACACTCTCTTAAATCTGAATCTCTCATTGTATTTTCCTCTCTTATGCTAATTACTGTTAGACAATTGCGAAACTCAAATAAAGTAGATATGCGTTTGTGTAATATACACAACTTTGCGACAGCATTAGGAACGTTAGCCGAGCAAAGTTGTCGTATATTCACAATACGCATAGCATAAAGTATATGTTTCGCAATCGCCTAGCTAATTACTGTATGTAATCATTGCATTTTCATTATAATTTGTCAACTGTTTTCCCCTTTTAACCGCAATCTGCCTCACCCGTTTTTTCCTATTTCCCATATTGACAAATACTGCTGTATTTGCTATTTTTATTATTGTTGATATATCAACATTTATACAAAAAAAAAGAGGAACCAATATGATAGAACGCTTTGAATTATTTACAACAACCATTGGACAGATTTATAAGAATTTACAGCGGATTAAGATGCAGGAAATGGCAGAGTTCCAGCTAAAGGGAACCCATGTCATGTGCCTGTTTGAATTGAACCGGAACAAGAAAGGGCTTACCGTGACACAGCTAAGTTCTCTCTGCGGTGAGGACAAAGCCGCCATATCCCGGACCGTTTCCGATTTGGTGAAACGGGGGCTTGTCACCGCCGATTCGGAAAAGAAATACCGCGCCCCACTTCTTCTTACCCCCGACGGACAAACCACCGCTGACCGGATTGACGAAATGGTGGAGGAAGCCGTATTAGCAGGCGGCGACGGCTTAAGCGAACAGGAACGCATCAATTTTTATAAGGCACTTACCACCATATCTGACAATCTGAAGCATTATCTCAATGATTAATGAAAACGCCGGGGCATCAGGCAAGCTGGTATTGCAGCCATTCATAGATTAACCGGCTGCCCTCTGAAATGTTCTCCGGCAGTAGTGCCCTTGCCACCAGCTTGCTTTCTGCTTCCGGATGTTCCACCTGTTTTAAATGGGCGTAATCTCCGTCTATCCGCTCCACCACATACAAAATTGCTTCCATCTTTCTTTTCACACCTCATTTTCTTTCTAAATCTACCTAAGACAACTGCGAAGCTCTCTGTTTTTAAATTCTTCCATACTTTCTCTTAAAGGCTTCCACATCTGCCTCATTTCTTGCAAGCTCCGCAAAGCACAGTTTTCCGGATACCGGGTCCCGGAAGCCCACCGTCATCTCACCTGTACAGATACTTTTATCCACCTCAATTGCAAAATCCTTACAGGCTTCCGGAACCGGTACTGCATTCCTTTTCTTTCCAAACAAGTGCATAGTACTCCCCTTTCCCAAAAATAATTAATCCTACATGGCTTTTATCATACCCCACTAAGTGTAAAATGACAACTGCTATTCTATTTTACCGGATTATCGTGTGCTTTTACCTGCTTGTCTTTTCTGCATTTCTTCCAGTGTATGCATAACGGCATATACTTTGATAAGATTACTCCAGTCATCTTCCCTGTGAACCCATTGGGTCATATACTGTTTAATATCCTGCATAGTCCAGTAATTGTCCATTCTCTTTTCCTCCTGTTTTTTAATTAAGGTTGTTGGCTTGGTTTATGTGTTACTGAATGTAAAACATATGATTGTTTTACTGTAATTAATATTATATATCTATTTGCCCCAATAGTCTATTGACACATTTTACATCTGTCTCTTATACACATCTCCGAGCCCACGAGACTCGACGTCATCTC
>UQXF01000007.1 GCA_900544905.1 uncultured Clostridium sp. | reverse complement strand
TAAGATCGTCGGCAGCGTCAGATGTGTATAAGAGACAGGTATTATATATACATCTATGTATTTTTAAGGACTTTTATGGGAAAGTCAGGATAATATTTAGATTGTCAGAAGGAAAACGGAATTGTTTTAGAGTATTTATAGAGAGCAGAATGGGGTAATACAAATGAAAAAGCGTATTATATTAGCCGGTTTGTGTATAGGCTTGATGGCTGTGCTTGCCGGATGCCAGAAAAAATATTATGGCAAGGGGATGCCCTTTGAAATGAGTACCTCCGAATTGCCGGGGTATCGTAATGATAATATTGCAGCTTTAAGCGCAGATAATTATGAGAGGTTTATGCATGCGAGCTACATCCGGGTTGTGGATAAATTTGGAGAACAGCAGAAAATTAAAATAAGTGCAAATATCAAACGCCATGAGTGGGATTTTGCAAATCTGGATAGCAGCGGTCTGTTTAAGAATTATGTAGAGGCTGACGACTCCGTGAAAAAAGTTGGTATTGATGTGTCAGAGCATCAGGGTGCTATTGACTGGGAGCGCGTGGCAGGTCAGATAGATTTTGCGATTATCCGTCTGGGATACAGGGGATATACCAATGGCAATATTGCTTTGGATGCACGGTATTCTTCCAATATGGCAGGGGCGGCAGAGAATAATGTGCCGGTAGGTGTGTATTTCTATTCCCAGGCAACCAGTTACGAGGAAGGCGTGGAGGAGGCCAATTTTGTGCTAAGCAACCTTGGTGAGTATAATCTGGCTTATCCCATTGTTTTAGACAGGGAGGACCCGATGCAGGATGATGCCCGGACCAACAATTTATCGGTGGAGGAGCATACCCAGGCGGCATTGGGATTTCTGGAGACGATAGCTGCTTCCGGGCACAAGGCTATGATGTATACGAACCGGACATATTATGCGTTGTACCTGGATTTGGAAAGGATTTACCAATACCCTATATGGTTTGCACAGTATGCTGACGAGCCGGACTGGCCGTATGAATTTTCGATTTGGCAGTATACAGAAAGCGGTCAGATACCGGGTATTTCCGGACAGGTGGATTTGAATCTGGAAATGATGCCGGCGGAGTGATGTGAGAAATAGATGGGGAGATGATAAATGTGCAATGGAATATGGATTTTGAGCTGAGCGCATTGGTGATTTTGTTTGTGGTGGGGTATCTTCAGATATCCGGGCACTATGTTCCGATTAGACGAAGCCGGATTTTTATAACTATTATAATCGGAGAAATACTGACGGTTTTTTGTAATCTGATTTCAAAGGGCGTGCTGTATTATAGGGGTGCCGGGGCATATAACCAGATTCAGCCGGTTATTGATGTGTATTATGTGTTACAGTATGGAATTGCAATATTGATTATGGCATATCTGGTTGCATGGACAGGCAGAAGCCTTAGAAAAGACTGGCCGGGATTCCTCCTTTTTCTGATACCGGTTCTTGTCTATGGAGAGGAGATTATCCGTAACTTTGCGGTTCATCATTTATACCGGTATGACAGCAGATATGGTTTTCTTGAGACCTCCTCTGTCAATATTTTAAATGGTGTTGCGGTTTACTGTATGCTGTATGGTTTGATTTACTGTGCAATGCATGCGAGGTTTAATTCCTTTGGGAAGCTGACCACCATTGCCATACTTGGTCTGGTTACCGGTATTGCGGTTTTCGTACAGGCAGCAGTGGAGCAGGTTGTATTTATTGATTTTGTGGTTTCCATTGCTTTGCTGATTCTGTACTCTGTAGCGCAAAATTCATCGGAAATTCTGGACCATAACACCCAGGTGTTAAACCGGAATATGTTGGATGAATTAATAGAGGCAGAGATTTTGGCGGAGAGAAGATTTGATTTGGTGGTGCTTGCACTGGATGATTTCAAATTTGTAAACAAAACCTTCGGGGTGGCAGTGGGCGATATGATGCTGATACAGGTAGGACATTTTCTTTCTACCCTGACAGGAAAAGGAAGTGTGTTCCGGTATGGCTCGGACCAGTTTGTACTGCAGCTGCGCCGGGGAGAGAGGGATTGTAAAGAGGTGCTGGATTTGATTCAGGAGAGATTCCGCCATCCATGGATAACCAAGACCGTGTCGGTAATGATGACTACTACCATCAGCTGCGTGTCCTGTCCGGAGGACGGAAACCAGCTGGAATCCATCATAGATGTAATTGACTATTCTGTCCTGTCAGCTAAGAAAAACGGAAAGGGCAATATAGTCTATGCAAGGGATATGGATTTATTTGCACTCCGGAAGGAAAAAGCAATTGAAAAGGCAGTGGAAAAGGCAATTGAACAGGATACGCTGGAGGTACATTACCAGCCTATTTTTAATACAGAGAAACAGTGTTATACATCTGCGGAGGCACTTGTCAGAATACATGATGACCTGCTGGGCAATATTTCGCCGGAGGTTTTCATCCCGATTGCAGAGAAAAACGGCTCCATTGTTAAAATGGGAACCATGATTTTTGAAAAGGTGTGCCGGTTTATTTCCGAGCATAATCTTAAGGACACCAGTATCGAATACATAGAAGTGAATGTTTCGGTCGTACAGTGTATGCAGCAGGATTTTGTGGAGACATTAAATGATATTATGCAGTATTATCATGTAAAACCGGAGCAGATTAATCTGGAGGTGACGGAGACGGCGGCGGTAAATTCCGTTTCCATTCTTCAGGAAAACATAGAGAAGCTGTATCATCAGGGAATTTCCTTTTCGCTGGATGATTATGGTTCCGGCTATGCTACCATTGGCTACATACACAGACTGCCGTTCCGCATTATCAAGCTGGATAAGCTTATGGTCTGGGATGCATTTGAAAATGAACGGGCAGGCATTACCTTAAAATATACGGTTGGAATGCTCAAGGAGCTTAAGGTTCATATTGTGGCAGAGGGCGTAGAGACAAAGGAGCAGCAGGCGAAATTATCCAGCATTGGCTGCGATTATCTCCAGGGCTGGTATTACTCCAAGGCGATTCCGGAGGAGGAATTTGCAGACTTGATTGAGGAAGCCTGCTGAGCAGCTTAGAATCTGAAATCCCTCTTCCCGGAGTGTATGTCATTCAGGTGTGCTTCAACAATGGAGCGCACCTTTTCATTTGGAATGTTTTTAAGCTCCTTTCGGATAAGCTCCATGCCGGTTTTGGCAGTGTCCGGATTGGCATAATCCTCAAGATATTCTTTCAGAGTCATAAGAGCGTTAGGCAGGCAGCAGTTTTGAATCTGTCCGCTTTTGCACAGGCTCATAAAGCGGTCACCGGTACGGCCTTCCCGGTAACAGGCGGTGCAGAAGCTTGGAATATAATCCATTTCCATCAGCCATTTTACAACCTCATCCAGTGAACGGGTGTCATTTACATCAAACTGGGAGGAATTCTCCTCCTCCGGTTCCTCATCGTAATAGCCGCCAACGGAGGTTTTGGAACCACCGCTGATTTGGGAAATACCCAGGTGCAGTACACGTTCCCGGCATGCCTTGCTCTCCCTTGTGGAGACAATCATTCCGGTATAAGGAACGGCAATCCGGATGCAGGCAACAATTTTTGCAAAGGTGTCATCATCAATTCCGTTATCAAAGGCGGAGGGGTCGATATCGTCTGCGCGGCGGATGCGGGGAACGCTGATAGTATGTGGTCCCACGCCGTGAACGGCTTCTAAGTGTTCTGCATGCATTAAAAGTCCGGCAAATTCATACCGGTATAGCTCTAAGCCGAATAATACCCCCAGTCCGACATCATCGATTCCCCCCTCCATGGCACGGTCCATGGCTTCCGTGTGGTAGGTGTAATCGTGCTTTGGTCCGGCTGGATGCAGACGCTCATAGCTCTCCCGGTGATAGGTCTCCTGAAACAGAATATAGGTTCCGATTCCAGCATCCTTTAACCGGCGGTAGTTTTCTACCGTGGTTGCGGCAATGTTTACATTTACCCGGCGGATATCGCCATTTTTGTGATGTACCGAATATATGGTGTCTATACATTCCAGGATGTACTCGATAGGATTGTTGACAGGGTCCTCGCCAGCCTCAATGGCAAGGCGCTTGTGCCCCATATCCTGGAGTGCGGTTACTTCCTTTCTGATTTCATCCTGGGTCAGCTTCTTTCTTGCAATATGGGTGTTTTTTAAATGGTAGGGACAATATACACACTGGTTTACGCAATAGTTGGACAGGTAAAGAGGGGCAAAGATAACGATACGGTTGCCATAAAAGTCCTTCTTAATCTGCTCCGCCAAGGAGTAAATCTGCTGGTTCAGCTCTTCGTCCTCGCACATCAAAAGCACGCTGGCATCCCTGTGGGACAGCCCCTTTCTCTTCTTGGCCTTCTCCAGAATCCGGAGAATCAGCTCCCGGTCATTTTTATGGACGTCGCTATATTCCAGGGTATCTAAAATTTCCTGATGATTAATAAACTCTTCGGCTTTCATTGAATTTGGGTTGTACATATTTTTTTCCTCTTTTCCTGTAAACTTTCTATGTGTAAAATTTTCTGATTCATTCCCGGCGGGTAAAATCAATGGCAGTCCGGGCTGTCGCCCCGGTGGGTTACGATTTGGTAGTGAATGCTTTCCATCCGTTTTTTCATACAGCGGATGCACTGTGCAGATTCGTCTCCGGTACAGATTTTGTTGTCGTATAAGGAGTACTGTTTCCGTACTGTGACTGGTGATAAATTGGGCATTACCACGTTAGCTCCTGCCAGAATACCCTGTTCCCTGCCGTCCGGCGCAATGGTACCCAGGGCTGTGGTGGCGGGAAGCAGCAGGGATGGCTGCATCAGCCGCAGAATGCTTAACAGCAGCAGAGTATCCTCCAGGGTACCGTTTTCTCTGTCTGAAAACGGTGTGTCGGCATGGGAGATAAAGGGACCGATACCAACCATGTGTGGGTGAAAATCCTGGATGAATAACAAATCCTCAGCCAGCATTTCGTTGGTCTGGAAGGGGGAGCCTACCATAAAACCGCAGCCTGTCTGATACCCTATGGCTTTTAAATGTGAAAGGCACTCCATCCGGTTTTGGTAAGACATGGATGGGGGGTGCAGCAGTTTGTAGTGTGATGCGCTGGCGGTTTCATGGCGCAGCAGATACCGCCTTGCGCCTGCGTCGTACAACCGCCGGTAGCTTTCCGGGGAACGTTCTCCCAGAGACAGGGTGATGGCACAGTCGGGAAACTGCCGGTGGATTTCCGCTACGATATCACACATAACAGCATCGTTAAAATAGGGGTCTTCTCCGCCCTGTAGTACAAAGGTGCGAAAGCCTAAATCATATCCCTCTTCACAGCACTTTAGAATGTCTCTTTTGGAAAGACGGTAGCGGACTGCCTGCCGGTTACTGTGGCGGATGCCGCAGTAAAGACAGTCGTTTTTGCAGTAATTGGTAAATTCAATAAGCCCCCGTATATAAATACGGTTTCCAAAGTACTGACGGCGTGCCGTGTCAGCCTTTGATGCCAGATTCTTCCGGAGTTCCCTGGAATTGCCATCTAATAAAGCCACAAACTCCTCTTTGGACAAGGGCTTGTGGCTGGTTAATTTATCGATACTTTTCGTTAAAATTGTTTTCATTTTCTGCAATCACCTGTTCAATCCGGCTTTTTACCATGGCTGCAATCTCTGAGGTTTTCATGCCCTGATATTCTTCGTAGGGAATTGGAGGCAGCACATGAAACTGGGAATCAACCTGCTCTGTGGTGGTGTTATCAAAGGGAAGAAAGCTGTCAATAATGGCAATAGGTACAATGGGACATTTGGCTTTTGTGGCGGCTTTGAAGCTGCCACTCTTAAACTCTCCCAGCTTGTTGCCGTTTCTGGAACGGGTGCCCTCGGGAAAGATTACAAAATTCCGTCCTTCCTTGACCTGGCGGGCTACCTCGTTGATAATCTGAAGTCCCTGACGGGGGTCTTCCCGGTCCATAAACAGACCGCCCAGAGTCTGAACCAGCTGCCGCAGACAAAATATATTGTACGCCTCTTTTTTAATGACAACACCAAAGGGTGCGGGATTTAAGTAAACCAGTCCCATGACATCAAATAATCCCTGATGGTTTGGATACATAATATAACCGGACTGCTCCGGCAGATTTTCAAAACCGTAACCATGTACTGTCACATTGCCGCATTTACATCCCCGCTCTCCGATTTCCCGGATGAAAGCATACTTTGTCTCCTCGCTGATTTTATCGTTTTGGGCATAGCGCATCAGAGTTGTAAACAGACGCGGCAGGTGTATCAGGTTTCTTCTGACCATCATTTTGATTCGTTTTGGTACAATAACTTTCTTGGACATAACATCCTCCTCTTTTTCGGCTACAATCCTTTCCTGTTACAGCTTATGCTGCGTCAAAGGCTTATAAATCCACATCCCAGAAGCCTTCTAATGTTGCAAAATAATCCTCCGGGGTTTCGGCACGGCGGATGATGCTTGTGCTTCCGTCCTCCCTCAGAAGAATTTCTGCAGATTTTAGCTTTCCGTTATAGTTGTATCCCATGGCGAATCCGTGGGCGCCGGTATCATGAATCACTAAGGTGTCTCCAATGGCAATTTCAGGAAGCTCTCTGTCAATTGCAAATTTATCATTGTTTTCGCAGAGGGAACCGGTTATATCGTAGATATGGTCTTTTGGTGCATCCTCTTTTCCCATAACGGTAATGTGGTGGTAAGCTCCGTACATGGCAGGGCGCATCAGGTTAACCGCACAGGCATCTACTCCGATGTAATCCTTATGGGTATGTTTTTCGTGTATGGCTTTGGTAACCAGATGGCCATAAGGCGCCAGCATGAATCTTCCAAGCTCCGTATAGATGGCAACGTCTCCCATTCCAGCCGGAACCAGTATCTCCTCGTAAGCCTTTCGCACGCCCTCGCCAATTGCAAGGATATCATTTGGCTGTTTATCCGGTGTGTATGGGATTCCCACGCCGCCGGAAAGGTTGATAAAGGTGATATGCGCACCGGTCTCGTTTTTCAGTTCAACCGCAGTCTCAAATAATATTTTTGCAAGGGTAGGATAATAGTCGTTGGTTACTGTATTGCTTGCTAAAAATGCGTGCATGCCAAACTCTTCGGCTCCCAATTTCATTAATTTCTTATATGCCTCGGTCATCTGTGAACGGGTCATGCCGTATTTGGCGTCTCCCGGGTTATCCATAATTGTGTTGGCAATGGCGAACTTTCCACCCGGATTATACCGGCAGCTGATACGTTTTGGTATTGTGCCGATGGCGTCCTTCAGAAAATCAATGTGTGTAATATCATCCAGGTTGATGGTGGCGCCAAGTCTGGCTGCCAGCTGGAAATCTTCTGCGGGGGTATCATTTGAGGAAAACATGATATCGTTACCGCTAAACCCGCATTTATCGGACATTAAAAGCTCTGTATACGAAGAACAGTCAGTACCGCAGCCCTCTTCCTTTAAAATTCTTAAAATGGTTGGATTTGGGGTTGCCTTTACTGCAAAAAATTCCTTATAACCCTTATTCCAGGAAAAGGCCTGATGAAGTTTTCTGGCATTTTCACGGATTCCTTTCTCGTCGTACAGATGGAATGGAGTTGGATACTGGGCGCAGATGGCGTCAAGCTGTTCCTTTGTTACAAATGGTGTTTTCATAGATGTATATTCCTTTCCTTATGTGGTATCATTTTTCATTTAAAATTGTGCAAGCGCACCTATACAATATAGTAGTATTTTTTGTGAATTTGTCAAGCAGAATCGATTTTACACTTGAATAATAGGGAAAGGTGGGATATTATTGTTTTAAGAAAGAAGGAGGAAATGTTATGTTTTCAGCGTTGTTTGATTTGGATAATCCCGTTCTCAAGTTTTTAAGCAGATTGGTGGACCTTATAGTTCTGAATGTGATTTTTGTTATCAGCTGTATTCCCATTGTAACTATCGGGGCAGCACTGACGTCATTATACTATGTATGTATTACAGATTGGGACCCGCAGAATGCCCAGTTGTTCAAGCGGTATACAAAGAGCTTTAAGGAGAATCTGAAGCAGTCCACGATTCTTTGGCTGATTCTTCTGGCAGCAGGGATTATTATGGGAGGCGATGTGTGGTTTTCGTTTGTGCAGTGGCAGAACACAGGAATTGAAGCCTATCGCATATGGATAGTTATCTGTATTATCGGTTTTATTGTATATCTCTGTATTTTTACTTATGTGTGGCCGCTGCAGGCAAAGTTTGAAAATACAATTAAGAAGACACTGCAGAATGCGTTGATTATGGCTGTGGGACATCTGCCGGAAACGGTGGTTGCCTGGTGTATTGCAGGAGTAGTGGGATATTGTGTCTATGAATATCTGGTTATGAAAGCCATGCTGTTTGTTCTGGTGTTCTCCGTGGTTGCCTACCTGCAGTCTATACTGTTCCGCTCCGTATTCCAGCCGTATTTGGATGAGGGCAAACGGAAAGAGGCGGAAAAATGGAAGGACGAGCCGGGGACTTCCTATGATAACCGCTATGCAGACGCCAAGCTGGAGGCAGCGAAAATGGCAGAAGCGATGAAGGAGGAAGAAGAGGAGGAGACCTCCAATCCGGAGCAGGGGGAAGAGGTGTAAGGCCCTGCAGTTTAGAAAATGGGGATTAGCCTAAGATATCCCGGTCTACCACATGATTGATTTTCGGGTATACATGAAAATTTCCCTGTTTATCACAGATTGCAAGAAATACATCCTCTACCTTTTTGATGTTCTGCCCGTCTAACTGCTGGTTCAGCCAGTTTTTGTCTTTGCCGACATGCTTTAGATTGTATTCCAGAATCTGTCCGTCTACAATAATATTGGCGAACATTTCTTCCTGGGAGGGAACGATGCCCAAATCCTTCGGCGTGGCGGGACGTTCCTCTGTTACCGGGAGAAAGCTGATTTTTCCGTTGGGCTCTAAAACGGCGCTCTCAACCTGGGATAAATCGAAATAGCCGTTAATCCGGCATTCTACTAAAAATTCGTCTACGTCCATTTTGGCTTTTTTGAGATTTTCATTGTATAGATTTCCCTTCTGATATAAGACGATGGCTTTTCCGTTGATAAGCCGGCGCAGAGGAATGGACATCTGGGACAGCTTGGACAACAGAAGCACAAAAGCAGCGTATACAACCATGGCGATAAAAGGCTTCATATAATTTCCCTCTAAGTCAATTGCCATTTCTGCGGCAATGGAGCCGATGGTGATACTGTTGATATAATCGAACATACTAAACTGGGATACCTGGCGGTAGCCCATGAGCTTGGTCAATATTAATAATGCGATGGCGGAAAAAAGAGCCTGATAAACAATGGTGATATACTCCATGATTTAAACATGTTTCCTTTCTTTATGTTTTTTAGCTGATTTATGAAGATTAGTATGCTGGTTTTCTGGGAAAATATACGTTTAAAAACAGCAGACAGAAATTAATAAGTATGGATTGCCGGAAGAAGGATAATATTATGTATGTGAAAACTTATAGGTTTTTGGTTGGAGATGAAGATATTTCAACAGAAAATTTTATAAAAAGGTATCATTTTGATGAGAATGACAAAGAATTGATAAAATCCACCGGTATTTTTTTAGCAGGAGTCATTACCATTACTGCAGTTATTCACTACCGGAAAGAGCAGCTGGTATGTGCGGTTACTCTTGGAAAACGGTATGATGAGCTGGAGGCCCTTGTGGAGGAATCCGGCAATCTGCTGCTGTCGTACTGTATGGAGTGCGCAGGGATGGAATTTTTGTCAAAGGCTTATGCAAAAATGAATGAAGCGGTTTTTCAGGAGACGGGGAAATGGATGGGAGAATATCATTTCCTGGACAGTGATAAGCCGGATGTCCCAAAAGAGCTGGAAGCAGCACTGGAGGAAGCGGGAATCCAATGGAAAAACGGAATGCTTCATCCTCTGAAAAGTGTCCTGTTTACAGCAGAGTACAAGGAAAACAAGACGGAGAGCGGATGCCACAGCTGTGAGCAGTGTGATAACCTTACCTGCAGCTTCCGGGAACTGTCTGCTTTGCGTATGCCTGTGAACAGGGATGAAAAAATGATAGACAAAAGCAGGAGATATTCCTATGGTATTTCCAGGATACTGGAAAACCGGCAGGAGGAGAATATGGGTTTTCCTATGGTTAAAACTACCTTAAAAAGTGAAAACGATTCCACAAAATAGTGCAAAGTGATTATCACAAAAAACCAAAAGCTGGAAATGAAAAGAAAAAATATAAAAAATTAAGGATTTTATTGACTTTGTTTTGTGCATTTGTTATAATTAGCCCATAATTGGTAGGGAGTATTTATCAAAATACCATGAAGCATGTGGGAAGAAACAATGGGTAATCGTTCTCACATGAATCTCACAGATAACCAAAAAGAAAGAGAGGTAATTATTAATGAAAGAATTTACTTATGTGATTACAGATGAGATTGGAATTCATGCCAGACCAGCCGGAATGCTCGTGAAGGAAGCCAAGGCATTTGCTTCTAAGATTACATTGGAGGCCAATGGCAAGAGTGCGGATGCAACCAAGCTGATGGCAGTTATGAGCCTCGGAGTTAAGAGCGGTGCAGAGGTTGTCATTAAGGCAGAGGGCGAGGATGAAGATGCTGCCATTGCTAAGATGGAAGAGTTTATGAAGGAGAATTTATAACAGACAGATAATCTGCAGTAATGTGTATAGGGAAAGAAACACGCACCAGCGTGTTTCTTTTCGGATAGGGCTGATAAGATAGAAGGAGGTTAAAAATGGAACAGTTTACGGGTAGGTCGATTTTTAAGGGAACTGCCATTGGCAGAATTTTATTTTATTCAAAGAATCAGCAGCAGGTTAAGCGAACCAAGGTAGAGGATGTGGAGGCAGAGGTTGCCAGATATGAGGAGGCAAAGGCTAAAGCGATTGAACAGCTGGGGAAGCTGCATGATAAGGCGGTGGCAGAGGTTGGAGAGGACAATGCCATGATTTTTGAAGTCCATGCCATGATGTTAGAGGATGATGATTACAATGATTCCGTATACAATATTATCCGTAATGATGGGGTAAATGCAGAGTTTGCAGTGGCTACCACCGGGGATAATTTTTCTGTCATGTTTGCAGAGATGGATGACGAATATTTTAAGGCGAGAGCAGCGGATGTGAAGGATATTTCGGAGCGTGTGATTGGCGTACTGTCCGGCAGCGGCAATGATGGCAATATTGGAGATGAACCGGTTATTGTGGTGGCTGAGGATTTGGCTCCGAGTGAGACCGTGCAGATGGATAAGTCCAAGCTTCTGGCATTTGTTACCAGACTGGGCTCCTCTAATTCCCATACTGCAATTCTGGCAAGAACCATGAACATTCCGGCATTGATTGGTGTGGATATCAAAGAAGAGTGGAATGGCAAAATGGCAATTGTGGACGGCAAAAAGGGAATCTTCTTTGTGGACCCGGATGTGACTACCCTGGAGAAATATATTGAAGAGAAGAAGAAGGAAGAGGAAGCCAGGGAGCTTTTGCTAAAGCTTAAGGGCCAGCCGGATGAGACGCTGGATGGAAGACATATTAAGCTGTATGCCAATATTGGAAGCGTTGCAGATGTAACCAATGTGCTTGCCAATGATGCAGCGGGAATCGGTTTGTTCCGGAGTGAGTTTTTGTATCTGGAAAAGGACAATTATCCAACAGAGGAAGAGCAGTTCCAGGTGTATAAGACGGTTGCCCAGAATATGGCGGGAAAAAAGGTGGTAATCCGTACACTGGATATCGGTGCAGATAAGCAGGTGGATTATTTTAACATGGAGCATGAGGAGAATCCGGCAATGGGTTACCGGGCTATCCGAATCTGTTTAGACAGGGTAGAGATTTTCAAAACCCAGCTGCGGGCTCTTTACAGGGCATCTGCCTTTGGAACCATTTCTATCATGTTCCCGATGATTATCTCTGTAAAAGAGGTGCAGGACATTAAGAAAATATGTCAGGAAGTAAGAAACGAGCTGGATGCCGGCGGAGTTAAGTATGGTGAAGTGGAACTGGGTATTATGATTGAGACTCCGGCAGCGGTTATGATTAGCGACCTGCTTGCCAAGGAGGTTGATTTCTTCAGTATTGGAACAAACGACCTGACACAGTACACCCTGGCGATTGACCGTCAGAATCCGAAGCTTGACAACATTTACGATTCCCATCATCCTGCAATTCTCCGCATGATTCAGATGGTTATTGATAACGGACATAAAGAAAACTGCTGGGTTGGAATCTGTGGCGAATTAGGCGCAGATACAACGCTGACAGAACAGTTTATCAGGATGGGACTGGACGAATTATCCGTATCCCCAACCTTTGTACTTCCGGTTCGTAAGGTGATTCGTGAGACAACGTACCAGGGATGATTATGCAGGTGGTTGTGACAGATAACCGGTAGTAAAATTTCTGATATAATGCAATGGAGCAGACAGACCCTTTCGTTTTACACATTTGGTGAAGACGGGGGTCTGTTTTTTTTGCTGCCGGGCATATGAAAAAAAGCTCAGGTGGACTTTTTTGGACTGTGAAAATTGAACTATCTGTGATTTTTGGTTGAACTTATGCGGTAATTGTGATATTATACCTTTTATAAATTGAACCTATTAATCAAAATTGAACTTATGGAGGCTGAAATAGTAGTGGAAACATTTGCAGACAGATTGAAAGCGGCAATGGAAAAGCAGGGGAAAAAGCAGGTTGATTTGATTCGTATTGCGGCTGAACAGGGGGTAAAGCTTGGAAAGAGTCATGTAAGCCAGTATGTCAGCGGCAAAACCATTCCCAGGGCGGATATTCTTCATTTTCTTGCGGAAACGCTGCAGGTTGATGAGGACTGGTTAAGAAATGGAAATGTAAAAGAAAAGTCAGGAGGAAAGAAAATGCGGGAGTTCAGAAAATCATCAAAATTAGATAATGTTTTATATGACGTGAGAGGACCGGTTGTGGATGAAGCGGCAAGAATGGAGGAGGCGGGAACTCAAATCCTAAAGCTGAACATCGGAAATCCTGCTCCCTTTGGTTTCCGTACACCGGACGAGGTAATCTACGATATGCGGCAGCAGCTGACGGAATGTGAGGGGTATTCTCCTGCCAAGGGTCTGTTTTCGGCAAGAAAGGCAATCATGCAGTATGCACAGCTGAAAAAATTGCCGAATGTTTCCATTGAAGATATTTATACGGGAAACGGTGTCAGCGAGCTGATTAATCTGTGTATGTCGGCTTTGCTTGATGATGGGGATGAAATCTTAATTCCTTCTCCGGATTATCCGTTGTGGACTGCCTGCGCAACTCTGGCTGGTGGTAAGGCAGTGCATTACATCTGTGATGAACAGGCAGAATGGTATCCGGATATGGACGATATAAGAAAGAAAATTACGGACCGGACAAAGGCAATTGTTATTATTAACCCTAATAATCCTACGGGTTCTCTGTATCCGAAGGAGGTTTTGCAGCAGATTGTTGACATTGCAAGAGAGCATCAGCTTATCATTTTCTCTGACGAAATCTATGACCGTCTGGTTATGGACGGAGAGGAGCATATTTCCATTGCCTCGCTGGCACCGGATTTGTTCTGTGTAACCTTCAGCGGTCTTTCCAAGTCCCATATGATTGCCGGTTTCCGGATTGGCTGGATGGTTTTCAGCGGCAACAAAGCGTCTGCCAGGGATTATATTGAGGGTGTCAACATGCTTTCCAATATGCGTCTTTGTTCCAATGTACCTGCACAGTCTGTTGTCCAGACTGCATTAGGCGGGCACCAGAGCGTGGACAGCTATATCGTACCGGGAGGAAGGCTTTATGAACAAAGGGAGTACATTTACAAGGCTTTAACGGATATTCCGGGCATCAGCTGTGTAAAACCGAAAGCAGCTTTTTATATGTTCCCTAAGATAGATATAGAAAAGTTCAATATTACCGATGACGAAAAGTTTGCCCTGGATTTGCTGCGGGATAAAAAAATTCTGCTGATACATGGGGGCGGCTTTAACTGGAAGCAGCCGGACCATTTTCGTGTGGTATATCTGCCGAGGATTGAAGTGCTGAAAGAGTCTGTGGAAAAGCTTGCAGATTTCTTCAGCTATTATCATCAGTAAAGTGGTTTGGAGTGCGTAGTATCTGTAAAAATTTCTGTGCGGGTTTAGAAAATATCTGATATTTTTTCCAGACAATATTCATGCCCGCTTCTACTCTTGGTTCAAGCGGGCGGAAGCACAGATTACTATTTCCTGAAACATTTACCAGCTTATCAAAACAAAGGACATAACCCATTCCTTCGTCTGCCATAAGAGAACCGTTGAACAATAGGTTATAAGTTGCAATAATGTTAAGTTTCTCTGGACCACAAATAAAAAAGTCTTTAAATTCTACATTTTGAAATGCCTGCCGTGAAACAATCAAAGGTTTATCTATCAAATCTTCCGCCGTAATAAATTCTTTATCTGCAAGAGGTGCGTCATGCCTCATAAGTACGCCCCAGGTGTCTTTATAAGGAATCGATACAGAATCATATTTTGTCAAATCAACATTTCCGAAAACCAATCCAAAGTCAATCAAACCCCGGTCAATTGCTTCGGTTATCATAGCTTTATCTCCGCTTATGATGTTGAAATGCACAAGAGGATAATTTTGTTGGAGACTATTCATTGCCTTTATCAAAAAGCGGTTTCCATCTGTTTCACCGGCACCAATTGTAATATTGCCTGCAAGCATATCATCAGATGCAGAAATTTCATCTTCTGCTTTTTTGACCAGGTCTGTAATTTCTTCCGCACGTTTGCGCAATAGCATACCTTCTTCCGTGAGGGTTATTTTTCTGTTACCCCTTATAAACAGCTGCTTGCCAAGTTCATCTTCTAAATCTTTGAGCTGACGGGACAGTGTAGGCTGTGAAAGATGTAAAAATTCTGCTGCTCCGGAAATGCTTTCCTCTCTTGCGACAGTTAAAAAATATTGTAACACTCGAAATTCCATAAAAGCGCCTCCTTATTTGTGCTTAGTATATCAAGATTTAATATGCCTGTCAAGCATGGGTGAATATTTGACATGAGTATTTGCTATTTTCAAAGGTGGAATCTATAATAAAAATATAACAAGCATATATAGAAAAAAGGAGTTGTATCTATGAGAAGAGTATTTTTTAATCTATTTATTGCTCTGTTGGTGGTGACAGTGTTTGCAGGGTGTAGCGGCACGGAAGGAACATTACCTGCCGAAAGCAGTAATGAGCCTTTGCTCGATACACAGGAAAAGGAGGCGCTTGCCCCTATTGCCTTGAATGATGAAATTATGGAACTTACAGATGGATTTTCGGCAGTACAATATGATGGCGATTATGGTTTTGATTTGTTTTTAAAACAGGGCGGCGCTTCGTCAGAATCTGAAATAGTTTCTTTTTTAGCAGACAATGTGCTGTCTGATTTGGGAAGTATGATATTCGGTAGTAATTCCTTTGGCTGTAGTACATTATCCGTTAAAGATACAAATGGAAATTCGCTGTTCGGTAGAAATTTCGACTGGAACACCTGTAATGCAATGGTGATACAGAGCAAGCCGGAAAATGGTTACAGCTCCATATCTACCATTAACACCGATTTTATCAGTATGGGAGGAATCAGCCTGTCGGAGCTGCCTAATCAAATACAGGTACTTGCCGGACTGTATGCCCCCCTTGACGGTCTGAATGAAATGGGACTTGCTGTCTCTGTGAATATGATTGAGGACAGCGATACCATTGAGCAGAACACGGAAAAACCCGATATTACAACCACTACTGCTATCCGGCTGCTGCTCGATAAAGCTTCCAATGTAGAAGAAGCAGTCGAACTGTTGAACAATTACGATATGCACGCTTCTTTTGGATATATGGTTCATTTTGCGATTGCTGACAGGACCGGTAACAGTGTAGTTGTAGAATATGTAAACAATGAAATGGTTGTTACCGAAACTCCGGTGGTTACCAATTTCTATTTGGCAGAGGGTGATAAAAATGGAATCGGGACACGGCAATCTCACCAGCGTTATGAAATTCTGATGAATCGGCTTAAAGAAACCGAAACAATGGAAATGAACGATGTTAGGGATGCGCTCGACAATGTAAGTAAGGACAATTTCGGAGAATTTGAATCTACTGAATGGAGTATTATAATGAATCAATCTACGGGTGAGGTTCGGTATTATCACCGTGAAAATTATACAGAACCGTATGTTTTCAACGTTACAGGAGGAAAGGAATAATGAATTACATTAAAATATTATTTGATTTATGGAATCTCAAGAGAAACGAAAAAAAGACCCCTCGGCAAATTTCCAATTTGCAGAATCAGAAGCTCCGTTGTCTGTTGCGTTATGCGTATGAAAATTCTGAATACTACCGAAACAGCTTTGAAAAAGCGGGTATTACAATCGAAAAAATTGACAGTACACCACTTTCAAAATTTCCTGCAATCGACAAATCTATTCTCTTGTCGCAGTTCGATGCTCTTGTTACTGTACCGGACTTAAAACAAGAGGAAATCCGCCGGTTTGATGAGCAGGAGAAGCTCAATCGGAAACCCTTTAAGGGAAAATATCATGTTGTTCATTCCTCCGGCAGCACTGGAAAACCGGGATATTTTGTTTATGACAAGAGTGCTTGGAATAGTATGCTGTCTGGTATAATCCGTGGAGCACTGTGGAATATGTCTATGCCACAGATTCTAAAATTTTTGGCACGAGGTCCCCGTATCGTATATATTGCCGCTACCGACGGACGCTATGGTGGGGCAATGGCTGTAGGCGATGGAATCGACGGTGTGGGTGCAAAGCAAATTTATCTGGACATTAACACTCCGCTTGATGAATGGATAAACACCGTAAAAGAGTTTAAACCCAATATGATTATCGGTTATCCGTCTGCTATTAAAATACTTGGGACACTTGTCGAAAACGGAGATGTTGATTTACATATTCTGCGTGTCGTTTCCTGTGGTGAGCCGCTGGGAGCAAGCCTGCGAAAATATCTCGAAAATGTTTTCAGGGCTGATGTAATCAATTTTTACGGGGCAAGCGAATCATTGTCGCTGGGTGTAGAGAGCGACCCGGAGGAGGGTATGTTGCTGTTTGATGATATGAACATCGTAGAAACCCACAACGGAGCAATGTATCTTACCTGTCTTTATAACTTTGTTCAGCCGCTTATTCGCTATCGGCTTTCGGACAGCTTAACTCTGCAGGCGCCAACAAAAGAAAACGGTTATCCTTTTACTCATGCGGCAGGTTTGCTCGGTAGGAATGAGGATGTTTTATGGTTCAATGACGGGAATGGAAAGTGTGAGTTTCTACATCCGCTTGCGATGGAGGGATTTTGCATTAAGGGAATGAGGGATTATCAGTTTAAACAGTTGTCGCCGGAGGCTTTTGAGATGATTGCCGAAATCTCCGATGATTCCTTGCAGGAAGCGGTACGGAGCGAAATGCTGCAGAAGATGAAAACGATTCTTGAAGAAAAAAATTTAGGGTATGTGCAGTTTTATGTAAATTTTGTTTCCGAAATCCTGCCCGACCCGAAAACAGGTAAAAAGCAATTGATACTTACAGATAAGGAGGAGAGGCTGTGAAAAATACAATACTCTGCGGAAAAAATGTTTCAAAAACCTTTATGCAAGGTGGGAAAGAAATACAAATACTTATAGATATTGATGTGAATATTTACGAGGGTGACTTTACAGTGATTATGGGTTCGTCGGGAGCGGGAAAGTCTACGCTTCTTTATGCTTTGAGCGGTATGGATACCATTTCCGGTGGCAGCGTTAGGTTTAAGGATAGAGAAATCAGTAAACTTTCCGAAAAACAGATGGCTGAGCTCCGGGCAAATGAATTTGGTTTTGTTTTTCAGCAAACCCACCTTGTCAGCAACTTAACTCTTTTTGAAAATGTTGCGGTAGCGGGATTTGTAGCAAAGGCAGGCAGCACAAAAGAAATTCGGAAGAAAACCGATATGCTTCTTCTGAAAATGCATACTGAAAACGCCAAAGACCGTATGCCATCGCAGGTATCGGGCGGGGAAGCACAAAGAGCTGCTATTGCAAGAGCAATGATTGGCAATCCGGGGCTTTTATTTGCCGACGAGCCTACTGGTGCGCTCAATAGGGCAAACAGTGAAGAAGTAATGAACCTTTTAACCGAGTTAAATAACGACGGACAAAGTATCTTAATGGTAACACACGATGTCCGGGCGGCTTTACACGGAAACCGTATTTTATATTTGGAGGACGGCAAAATTCTTGATGAACTGAATCTGCCTCCATACGGACACGACAATCTGAAAACAAGAGAGAACAAAGTCAACAGTTGGCTTTCCTCTTTACAATGGTAAACAGGAGGTTGTTTTATGGGGAACAAGACCTTATTAAAAGCAAACTTAAAGTGGCATAAGGGAGCGCTTTACGGAATTTTTATTCTTACCCTGCTTGTTGCGGCAGCTTTGGGAATGATACTCACCGTTTGGTCTAATTCCGAAAAATACATTGGAAATGAGCTTGACCGGGCTGGATTTGGCGAGCTTACTGTCTGGGTGGCAAATTTACCTGACACATCTGGTTTGAAAAGCAGTATAGAGGCTTTAAAAGAAATTGAGCGTGTGGAAACACAAAGCATTATTTATTCAAACTATGCCGCAAATGGAACCGAATCGGACAGTGAGGGGCAGCTCATAACTTACAATCCTTTGAAAAATCGCTATCGTTTTTTTGCTGAGGATTTATCTGGATATGTAAAACAGCCCGACGAAATTTTACCGGGAGAGGTGTATGTGTCCCCTTCTATGATTTCTATGTTTGGGATAGAGATAGGTGACGAAATTACATTTCCTATTGTAAGAGCCGGAGAAAATCTGACCTTTACCGTAAAGGGCTTTTATGAAGATGTTTTTATGGGAAGCTCGATGATTGGTATGAAGGGCTTTTTAATCAGTGAATCCGACCGGTACATAGTGTTAGACCTTATTAATAATGCAGGAATTGACGCTCTTGCCCGTGACGGAGCAATGCTCCATATCTTCCCGGCCGAAGAAAGCGGATTGACTGTTTCAGAGTTAAACAGTCTGCTGAACAAACGAACTGCACTTGCCGAATATACAGAAGCCGTCTACAGCAAGGAAGCCATAGCAGGATTTATGCTGATACTGCTGCGGGCGTTTAGCGGACTGCTCTTTGCATTTTCCCTTGTGCTTTTCTTTGTGGTTTTGATTGTTTTGAGCTATAGTATCAGTAGTACGATTGCTTCTGATTTTGTAAATATGGGTATTTTGAAAACCATGGGCTTTACTGCAAACAGGCTTCGCCTTTTACAGCTTTTACAATATAGTATTCCAGCTGCTTCGGGACTCGTTATTGGCTTCTTGCTATCTGTCTTTCTCAGCGGTGCGGTTGCAGACGCTACGCTTACAACAACGGGGGTGTTGATTCCTGAAACACCGTCACTCCTGTTTATGACGGGTGCATTTATTTTCATTTCGCTTTTACTTGTTCTGTTTATTTTTATGAAAACCCGCAAGATTAGCAAAATTGCCCCTATGAAAGCGATTCGCGGTGAAACAGACGGTACAGTTGTGCAAATTACAAAGCCTGGGGCATTTGGTGATAGAATTCATTTCCGCCTTGCGTTTCGGCAGTTAATGAGCGGAAAAAGCAGATATATCGGAGCATTTGCAGTCGCTATCCTGTTGGTGTTTTTTACTTCTCTTGTCGGACGAATGGACGCCTGGCTCGGTTCTGACGGTAAGGGAATGATGGACGCATTCAATCCCGCCGACCACGACATCGGCGTTCAGTCTTTCGGTGAGTTGACGCAGGAGGAATTTGAAAATATCATTCGTGAATATTCGGATATTACCGATACTTATGTGCTGGCAATGCCTACCGTTTCACTGAACGGAATTTCCTACACGGCAAATGTAATTGACGAGCCGGAGCGTTTTCACATTTTAGAGGGGCGTACTTGTACGGCTGATAACGAAATCGTAATAACAGAATTTATCGCCGCTAATTTTGGTATCGCTATCGGTGATACCGTGATGGTTCAGGGCGACAATGGCAGTGGTGAATATATTGTGTCGGGTATTTATTCCTGTGCAAATGATATGGGTGATAATTTTGGTATGAACCGTGAGGGATACTTAAAGATTGGCAACAATCATCCGAACCTTTGGTGCTGGCATTATTTCCTTGCAGACAGTTCACAAAAAGAAGCGATTACCGAAGCTCTGGAATCTGCATACGGCGGTGACATTCATGTGCACGAAAACACCTGGCCGGGGCTTTTCGGAATTATCTCGGCTATGCAGGCTCTTCTTGTGCTGATGTATGCTTTGGTAATTGTCTTTATCTTGATTGTAACGGTTATGACAGGTAGTAAAATCCTTTTGGCAGAACAGAAAGATTTAGGTATTTATAAAGCAATCGGCTTTTCATCAGCAAGCCTGCGGTTGACTTTTTCCCTGCGTTTCACTATGGTTGCTGTTCTCGGAGGACTGGTTGGTACGGTTCTGGCAGCAGTCATTACAGACCCGATTGTATCTTCTGTGATGAAACTCGCTGGTATCAGTAATTTTGTATCACACCCGGACTTTATCAGCGTGATTCTGCCGATGGCTGTTGTAACGATTCTATTTACCGTTTTTGGCTGGTGGCTTGCCGGAAAAATCAAAAAGGTACCGCTCACAGTATGAGTCACTGAATAAATATGCCTATCTGTTATAGATATGTATTTGATATAAGTATTTGCTATAGAGGAAAAGCAGGCTTATAATAATAACAAAGGAACAAACTTAAATATTTTATTTGTGCCCGGTCTGGCATAAGAAAGGAATGAATATGAGACAAAAAATATTAAAAAGTATTATACTTGTCTTTGGGTTGGCACTGGCTATCGGTGTATTTACAGGCTGCAGTAGTCAATCCAAAGAAAATAACGACAAGGAAAGCCGCTCGTCGCAAATTTCCGATTTAGTAATTGACAATCCCCAAAATTCTGCTGCTGACAATAATGCTGAATCTGAGAGTGGGACGATGGCTGCGGAACTGGTTGTTCGATTTGGCGATAATGGAGAACCGTTTGTAATGCACCTGTATGAAAATGACACTGCTCAGGCAATTGCCCGCCATGTGGGAACGGCTGACTGGAGATTGCCCATTTATAACTACGAGGGTTACGAAAACTGGGAGGTTATGCAATATTATGACATTCCCAGTCAATATGAAATTCCCGCGAATCCCGAAACTGTTACTGAAGAAGCTGCCGGAACTGTCTATTATTCGGAGCCGAACCGTATTATTCTTTTCTATGGAGATGCCGAGGTAACAGGTGAATATACACCGGTAGGATATTTTGATGACACTGAAGAATTCCGTAGTGCGGTTGAGGATAACCCTGTGCTGGAGGGCTGGGGCAATAAAATTGTTCAGATTAGTGACGGAGAATAAGCCTATACAGAAAAGAGGAAAACAATGAGTGTAAATGAAAATTCGGAATCTATCATCCAAAATCTGAAAGATGCGGGCTGTGATTCTGAAACGATTGAAAAATTTATGGCAGACCTGCAAAAAGGAAAAGAAGCAAATGGTCTGAAGCGGTTAGCCGTCCACAGAAAAAATCTGCTTGATTCCCTACATAGAGAGCAGAAATGTATCGACTGCCTTGATTACTTTATCTATCAGATGAAGAAAGCAAAGAAATAACATAATACCTGAAAGGAGTACATTACTATGACTACTATTACAAACAAAACTTTTGATGAAGAAAGAGCCCTTTATGCAATACAGGATGTTTTAGTAAAGGACTGTGCCTTTGATGGTCCCGCCGATGGAGAGAGTGCGTTTAAAGAGAGCAGAGATGTTGCAGTAGATAACTGCTTTTTTAATCTCCGCTATCCGTTCTGGCATGACACAGGGCTGAAAATTGAAAATTCAGAAATGACTTTAGCTTGCAGAGCAGCCCTTTGGTATTCCGAAAATGTGGAAATCAATGATACCAAACTCTACGGTATTAAGGCTCTGCGTGAATGTACCAATATCAAAATGTGTGGCTGTGACATTGTTTCCCCTGAATTTGGCTGGTCAGTGCGTGGTATTGAGATGAAGGATTGTACTGCCGAAAGCGAATATTTTATGATGCGTGCAGAGCGGTTGACTTTCCGCGATGTCCGTATGAAAGGTAAATATTCCTTTCAGTACATTGCTGATTCTGTTTTTGAAAACTGTGTGTTTGATACAAAAGACGCTTTCTGGCACGCAAAAAATATTACAGTTAAAAATAGCATTGTAAAGGGCGAATATCTTGCGTGGTACAGCGAAAATATCACCTTTGAAAACTGTAAAATCATCGGGACACAACCGCTTTGTTACTGCAAAAACCTGAAGCTGATTAACTGCGAAATGATTGACACCGACCTTTCCTTTGAACGTTCCGATGTGGAAGCTACCCTCACCGCTCCGATTGTCAGTATTAAAAATCCGATGTCCGGGCATATCTATGTTCCTGAAGTTGGTGAAATTATTATGGATATAGACGAGGCAAAGGGCGAGGTAATCTTGAAGGATTCAAACCATAAAAATACACCCTGTGCCTGCTGTGCATAAAGCAAATGCAGTAAAGGAAATGAGGTGATAAGAAATGGACTATCTTTTGCGGGGTATTTTAATCGGCTTATTATTTGGTCTGCCTGTGGGGGCAGTGGGTACGATGACTGTTCAACGAACCTGGAATGGCGGAATGCAGGCAGGTCTTTTTACAGGATTGGGTTCTTCTGTTGCCGATTGCTTTTATGCCTGCGTGGGAGTGTTCGGTCTTACCCTTATATCCGACTTTTTGCTGAAATATCAAGTCATTATCAATATTCTCGGCGGCAGTTTTGTACTGTTTATGGGAATCCGCCTGCTGATAAAAAAAGAAGATGCAGCCGGAGTAAAGGTGGAAAAAATGAACCCAATTAAGATGTTTTTTTCCTCTTTTATGGTTGGCGTTACAAATCCTGCGGCAATACTTACATTTCTGTTTGCGTTTTCCTATTTTGGGATTTCTGCTGATGCAGGATTGCTGCGTGGAAGTATGCTCGTAATGGGTGTATTGGTTGGCACTTATATTTGGTGGGGAGCGCTTAGTGCAGTCACCTGTATCATCAAGAAAAAAACAGAGAAATTCAATTTCCGCTATATGAATCGGATATTTGGCAGTATTCTTTCTCTCTTTGGAATAATCGTACTGCTGCGACTTTTCTTTGAACAAACTTAATATACAGAAATGGAGGATATTATTTTTAAAATGAAATTAAAACTTTTGAAGTTATTTTCCTGTGTCATAATTATAGTGGTTTTTCTGTCTGGTTGTTCAGAAGGTGCAACATCGGCAAATCGCCCTGATGGCTCTGATTCGTCAAATACACAGCAGACGAAACCACTGGAAGAATCAAAGACTCCTGTGTTGCAACCAAATGACAATTCTACCACGGAGGAAAACACAGTGGAAAAAATAACCTTGCAAATTGGAAACAATAATTTTACAGCAACTTTGGAAAGCAATGCGGCAGTTGACGCTTTTGTGGATATGATGCGTGAAGCGCCAATTGCCATTCAAATGAGCGATTATTCCGGCTTTGAAAAAGTCGGCTCGCTGGGAACAAGCCTGCCGACCAGCGATAGTCAAACCACAACCGAATCCGGGGATATTGTTTTATATAACGGAAATCAGATTGTCATCTTCTATGGCTCCAATTCGTGGAGTTACACAAGACTTGGAAGAATAGATAACCTGTCCGGCTGGAAAGATGCGCTGGGAAGCGGAGATGTTACCGTTACTTTTTCATTAGAATAATATAATAAAAATTTATTTGGAGATATTTTAGAATGAATCTGTGAATTTGCTACAAAAATTGAAAAACATATTGCACTAACAATGTAAATATGATACTGTTAAATCGCACTAAAAAAGCAGAAAATAAGTAATGTGTAGTATATGAGTATTGCGTTTATACAGTAGAAATAGCTGGTATAAAAAATACTTATGAATGAGCTTTTGATGCATATAGAGGGTAAATGGTCCAAGACAAAAAGAGTCAAGGTAAAGTAGGAGGGGGGAGCGTTATGGGAAAGAGAAAATTGCTATTTATTCTTCTGTTTATGTGTTTCTCTGTTTTGCTGCCACAAACCAAAGTCGTGGCAACGGAAAATGATGAGCCGGAGTTTATTACGATTACATACATCTGTAATGATATCACAAAAACAGAGACGATTCATCCAGGGGAAACGTTGGATTTATGGATTCCTGAAGCGGAGGGCGGAGTCACCTTTGCATATTGGATTACGAATCCTGATGCAGCTATAGAAGACCGGAATATTGTAACATCTGAAACGGTTTTTTATGAGGATACAACATTATACCCGGTATGGGAGCCTCCGGTAATAGAAATAGAGGAAGAGAAACATCCAGTGTTAGATGAGGATGCTGTCAAAAATCTGTACCCTCCTGTGGAGGAACCAACGGAATATTATGTTAGGTTTGAATTGGAGGATGGCACTCACTATTGTACAATAGCGGTTGACAAAAATACTTCTATTGAATTTTTTCCTGCAGAGCCGGAAAAAGACGGATATGTGTTTATAGGGTGGTATACAGAAAAAAATAACGGAGTAGAAATTAATCAGACCAATATAATAACGTCTGATATGACATTATATGCACATTGGGAGAAGATTCCAGAAGGATATTATCTTATAAAGTTCAATAAGAATTATGGAACGCAAGATTTGATAATATGTGAGCTGGTTAGCAAGAAGTTGGATTATTTCCCTGATGTAACCCGCAAAGGATACAAGTTTAAAGGCTGGTATACCGCAAAAAAAGGTGGAAAGAAAATTGCGTTTGGCAAAAAAGCAAAAGCGAATATGACGGTTTATGCCCATTGGTCAAAGGTCACCGTGAAGAAGGCTTCTATAAAGAGCCTTTCCACAGAGAAAAACAAACTGATAGTGAACTATAAGAGGGTTTCATCGGCACAGGGATATCAGATACAGATATCTACGT
Organism: uncultured Clostridium sp.; assembly: GCA_900544905.1. Lineage (GTDB taxonomy): Bacteria > Bacillota > Clostridia > Lachnospirales > Lachnospiraceae > CAG-590. The sequence continues at coordinate 27,781 of UQXF01000007.1, read as the reverse complement.
CAAAGAAGTTTAAAAAGAAAGCGACCATCAGCAAAACCTATAAAAAGAATAAAACATTTACCCGGACAATCCGTAAACTGAAAAAGAACAAACTATACTATGTTCGTGTGAGAGCCTATAAAAAAGATTCCACGAATGCAAATGTATATGGCAAGTGGTCGAAGGTGAAAAGGATTAGAATCTGATTAGGATAGTTGGGAAGTGGAACTAAGCACATAAAAGAATGGGGCTGCCGCAATTAGCACGACAGCCCGTTTTTGCGTTATTTCTTTTCCTGATGCTCTAATGCGGCAGTCACAAAGCCCTTAAACAATGGGTGCGGTTTGTTGGGACGGGATTTAAATTCCGGATGTGCCTGTGTGCCCACAAACCAAGGGTGTTCTGGAATTTCAATCATTTCCACAATATGTCCGTCTGGGGACTGGCCCACCAAATCCATTCCGCCGGAAACCAGAGCTTCGCGGTAGTCGTTGTTAACCTCGTAACGGTGACGGTGACGTTCCGTAATTTCTTTCTGACCATATAATGCATAGGATTTGGAACCTTCCTTTAATACACAAGGGTATGCGCCAAGCCGTAAGGTACCGCCAAGGTCGGTGACGCCGTCCTGGTCCGGCATGATGTGAATAACCTGGTGTACGCTGCTTGGATTAAATTCACTGGAGTTTGCATCATGGTATCCCAATACGTGTCTTGCAAATTCCACAATGGTCAGCTGCATGCCGAGACAAAGTCCGAGATATGGGATGTTGTTTTCTCTGGCATATCGAATGGCACTAATCATTCCCTCAATACCGCGGTCACCAAAGCCGCCCGGAACAATAATACCGTCCGCCTCCTTCAATTCCTCGGCAACATTGTCATCATTTAATAATTCAGAATCCATCCACATGATTTCCAAATCAGAGTTGCAGGCAAAGGAGCTGTGCTTTAATGCTTCCACAACGGAGATATAGGCGTCGTGCAGAGATACATATTTGCCTACCAGAGCAATTTTCACCTTCTTTACCGGATTTTTCCAACGGTCAATCATGGCAATCCATTCGTCAAGGTCTGGCTCCGGACAATCTACATGGAGACATTTGCATACCACATCTGCCAGCTTTTCTTTTTCCATGGCAAGCGGCACTTCGTATAAGACGTCCACATCCAGATTCTGGATAACATTCTCGCTTGGTACATTACAGAATAGCGCAATCTTGTCCTTCATGCCATCCTCTAACGGATAGTCGGAGCGGCAGACTAAGATATCCGGCTGGATACCAAGGGACTGAAGATTCTTAACGCTGGCCTGTGTGGGCTTGGTTTTCATTTCACCGGAAGCCTTTAAATAAGGAATCAGCGTTACATGTATCATAATGCAGTTTTCGTGTCCCACCGCGTGCTGGAACTGGCGGATTGCTTCCAGGAATGGCTGGCTCTCAATATCGCCCACCGTACCTCCTACCTCGATAATGGCAAATTCCGTTTCGGAAGCGTCTAAATTGCGGTAGAAGCGGCTTTGTATCTCGTTGGTAATATGCGGAATAACCTGGACGGTATGACCGCCGAAATCACCGCGGCGTTCCTTCTGCAAAATGCTCCAATATACCTTGCCGGTGGTGACATTGGATTTTTTGTTCAGGTTTTCATCGATGAACCGCTCATAGTGGCCCAGGTCCAGGTCTGTCTCTGCGCCGTCATCTGTTACAAATACTTCACCATGCTGGATTGGATTCATGGTGCCTGGGTCGATATTGATATATGGGTCAAACTTCTGACAGGTTACTTTATAGCCTCTGGCTTTCAGAAGTCTTCCCAAAGAAGCGGCGGTAATTCCTTTACCCAGTCCGGAAACAACACCACCTGTGACAAATACATATTTGACTGCCATATATTTCTCCTCCGTGTATAATTTGGTTTCGTTATATTGTTTGTTTTATAGAAACAAATATTCTTGTACATTGACATACATAGACTTTATTTTATATGAAATAAGAGGGTTAGTCAATTGATAAATCTCTTATTTTTTCTTTCTTTATTTAAGCGGAGAAGAAGAAATATTTCCCGCATAATGGGAAATGATAAAATGTATAGATTGCGGCTGACCCTCCGGTTGGAAAATCTTTCCGGTTACTTCACAAAAATTACATGAAAATGGAATTGCGTATTTTAGAAATTCCTCTTATAATAGATACTGTTAAAATAACAGGAGGATAAAAAGTTGGAAGAAAATAAAAATCAGAATAATGAGAATAATCAGAACAATAATGGCAGAAAGTCCCCTAACAGAAGCTTTTTGTTTATGGTGATTGTATCGGTGGGACTGACATTACTGTTTTTCTATGCCTATAGCAGTTACCAGACCAGCCAGCAGGAGGAGATTTCCTACAGTGAATTTTTATCCATGCTGGATGAGGGCAAGGTGGAGACCGTTAAGATTTACAGCTCTACCGTTGAGGTGATACCAAAGGAAAAGACGAAATCCGGCAAAAAGAAAAGCTATTATGCAATCCGGATTTCCGATATTGATTTGGTAGACCGTTTGGAGGAAGCAAAGGAAAAGGGAGAGCTGGATTATACGGCTGTGGATGAGAGCAGCTCTGCGATGATAGGAAATATATTGTCGTGGGTATTAATGTTTGGCGTATTTTATTTAATTATCTGGCTGTTTATGCGCTCCATGAGCAAGAGCGGCGGAATGATGGGTGTTGGAAAAAGCAATGCCAAAATGTATATGGAAAAGGAAACGGGAGTAACCTTTGCAGATGTGGCAGGACAGGAGGAGTCCAAGGAATCCCTGAAAGAAATGGTGGACTTTTTGCATAATCCCAAGCGGTATCTGGAAATCGGTGCAAAGCTTCCAAAGGGCGCTCTGCTGGTGGGACCTCCTGGAACAGGTAAGACACTGCTTGCCAAGGCGGTGGCAGGAGAGGCGAATGTGCCATTTTTCTCCTTATCCGGTTCCGATTTCGTAGAGCTGTATGTGGGTGTTGGTGCTTCCCGTGTAAGGGATTTGTTTAAGCAGGCAAATTCTGTAGCGCCTTGTATTATATTTATTGATGAGATTGATGCCATTGGCAGAAGCCGTGACAGCAAATATGGCGGCGGTGATTCCGAGCGGGAGCAGACCTTAAACCAGCTTCTTTCGGAAATGGATGGTTTCGATACCTCCAAGGGTATCGTTATTTTAGCGGCTACCAACCGTCCGGAGGTTTTGGATAAGGCGCTGCTTCGTCCGGGACGTTTTGACCGCCGTGTTATAGTGGAAAAACCGGATTTGAAGGGACGGATTGAAACCCTGAAGGTACATGCCAAGAATGTTAAGATGGATGAAACCGTTGATTTTAAGGAGCTTGCCCTTGCAACCTCCGGAGCTGTGGGTGCGGACCTTGCCAATATTATTAACGAGGCGGCATTGGCAGCAGTGAAAGCCGGACGGGAATTTGTCAGCCAGGCTGATTTGTTTGAGTCCATCGAGGTGGTATTTGCAGGTAAGGAGAAAAAGGACAGAATCCTCAGTAAAAAGGAAAAAGAAATTGTTGCGTACCATGAGACCGGTCATGCTCTGTGCATTGCATTGCAAAAGCACACAGAGCCGGTTCAGAAGATTACGATTATACCGAGAACCATGGGCTCCCTGGGTTATGTTATGCAGGTGCCGGAGGAAGAAAAATATTTAAATACCAAGGCGGAGATGGAAGAGGATATTGTTACATTTCTTGCGGGACGTGCAGCGGAGGCTATTAAGTTTCCATCCGTCACAACCGGAGCCTCCAACGATATTGAGCAGGCAACCAATATGGCGCGGAGCATGATTACAATGTACGGTATGTCGGATGAGTTTGGCATGGTGGCATTAGAGTCTGTGCAGAACCGTTATCTGGACGGCAGGGCAGTGATGAACTGTTCAGAGGAGACAGCAACCAAAATTGATGATGAGATTCGCAGAGTGATAAAGAGCGCTTATGAGAAGGCTTATAATCTTCTGTTGGAAAATGTATCCCTGCTGGACGCTCTTGCACAGCATCTGATTGAGAAGGAAACCATTACAGGTAAAGAGTTTATGAAGATATTTGAGGAAATGACAGGCACTGCCCTGAAGGCTGCCACAGAGGGAGATTGATGAAGGAAGGCTTCGACTTAAAGGAAGAATTGAAGAAGCTCCCGGACCAGCCTGGCGTTTATTTGATGCATGCAGGCAATGATGAGATTATTTATGTCGGCAAGGCAATCAATTTAAAACGGCGGGTTAGTTCGTATTTCCGGAAGGTAAACAACCGTGGACCGAAGATTGAGAAAATGATTACCCTCATAGATTACTTTGAGTACATTGTGACGGATTCGGAATTAGAGGCGCTGGTGCTGGAAAATAACCTGATTAAGGAGCACCGCCCGAAATACAACACCATGCTAAAGGATGACAAGAGCTATCCTTTTATGAAGGTAACGGTGCAGGAGGATTTTCCGAGGGTTCTTTTTGCAAGGCAGATGCGGCGGGACGGAGCGAAGTATTTTGGGCCCTATACCAGTGCCGCAGCAGTTAAGGATACCATTGAACTGGTGCAGAAGCTGTATGGCATCCGGACCTGTAACAAGTCACTGCCAAAGGAGCTGGGGATGGGCAGACCCTGTCTGTATTATCAGATGAAGCAGTGTGCCGGACCCTGCCAGGGATATATTTCAAAGGAGGAGTATGGGGAGCGGATTAACCGGCTGCTGGCTTTTCTGAATGGGGATTATAAGAAGGTTTTGGCAGAGCTGGAGCATAAAATGAAGGAAAAGGCGGCGGAGTATGCCTTTGAGGAGGCGGCAGAATACCGGGATTTGATAGCCAGTGTGGAGCATGTGACAGGCTCCCAGCGGGTGGTAAAAACCGGCGGAATTGACAGGGATGTCATTGCCATGGCGAGAAAAGAGGAGGAGACGGTGGTATCTGTTTTCTTCGTCAGGGATGGGAAGCTGCTTGGAAGAGAACATTTTCACATTGAGCATTCCGGGCAGGACAGTGGCTCCCAGATAATGGAAACCTTTATCAAGCAGTATTATAACGGAACCCCTTTTGTACCCAATGAACTGCTGACGGAATTTGCGGTGGAGGAGCAGGAGCTGCTGGAGCAGTGGCTTGGAGAGCGCCGGGGCGGCAGGGTACATATCATTACCCCGGTAAAGGGGGAAAAATCCAAAATGATTGACCTTGCCAGGGAAAATGCCAAGGTGGTGTTGTCCAGAGATTTGGAGAAGCTGAAACGGGAGGAGGCGCGCACAGTCGGTGCGGCAAATGAACTGGCGAAGCTGCTGGGACTACCCTGCGCAGACCGCCTGGAGGCATTTGATATATCCAACACAAGCGGGTACCAGTCTGTGGCGTCCATGGTGGTGTTTGAAAAGGGCAGAGCCAGAAAAAATGCATACCGTAAATTTAAGCTCCGTACCGTTTCCGGACCGGATGATTACAAGAGCATGGAAGAGGTTTTGACGAGACGTTTTACGGATGAGCGCTTTGATGTCTATCCTGATGTGATTATGATGGATGGCGGCAAGGGACAGGTTAATGTGGCTTTACAGGTGTTAGAACAGCTGAATATCCATATTCCGGTCTGCGGCATGGTGAAGGATGACAATCACCGTACAAGAGGGCTTTACTATAACAATGAGGAGATATCCTTTCCGCGGAACAGTGAGGTTTTTGGAATGATTACAAGGCTGCAGGACGAGGCACACCGGTTTGCCATTACCTATCATAAGCTGCTGCGGGGAAAGGAGCAGGTGCACAGTATTCTGGATGATATTAACGGTGTGGGGCCTGCCAGACGGAAAGCCCTGATGCAGCATTTTAAGGAGATTGAAAGGATAAAAAATGCCACGGTGGAGGAATTGACAGAGGTAAAACAGATAACTCCCCAGGTGGCGGAAGAAATTTACCGTTTTTTTCATGAGGAAGAATGAAAATCTCCTAGAGTTTCCGGGTATAGTATGATACAATGAATATAGTTTTTTTGTGAAATGAGGAGGGATTCAATGTATTCCATAACACTGACAAAGTTAATTGAAAAGCTGAGTCTGACCAATCATATTCCGGAAATCAATACGGATGAGATTCTGATTACCGACCCGGATATTAACCGGCCGGCAGTGCAGCTTTCCGGATTTTTTGAACATTTTGATGCAAACCGCATTCAGATTTGCGGTAATGTAGAGCATGCCTATATCAGCAGTATCCATGACCGGGATGAGAGTGCGCTGATTTTTGATAAATTATTTCAGCATAAGATTCCCTGTCTGGTATTCTGCCGGGGACTTCAGCCCCAGGATTTTGTTATTGAGGTGGGAAGAAAATATGGGGTTCCGGTTCTGACCTCTGATGCAACTACCTCTGCCTTTGTGCATGAAACCGTCCGCTGGCTTCATGTGGAGCTGGCACCGCGCATTTCCATTCATGCGGTTTTAGTTGACGTATACGGCGTTGGTGTTCTGATTAAAGGGGAAAGCGGAATCGGTAAATCAGAGGCTGCCCTGGAATTGATTAAGCGGGGGCACCGGCTTGTATCGGATGATGTGGTGGAGATTAAAAAGGTATCGGATGATACCCTGGTTGGCTCATCTCCGGATATCACCCGCCATTTTATTGAGCTTAGGGGAATCGGAATTATAGATGTGAAGGCGTTGTTCGGCTTTGAGTGTGTTAAGATGACCCAGGGAATCGATTTGGTAATCAATCTGGAGGAATGGGACAAGGATAACAATTATGACCGGATGGGACTGGAAGACCAGTATACGGAAATTCTTGGCAATAAGGTAGTGTCCCACAATATTCCAATCCGTCCGGGACGTAATATTGCCATTATTGTAGAGTCAGCTGCGGTTAACCACAGACAAAAGCAGATGGGCTATAATGCGGCACAGGAGCTCTATAACAGGGTTACCAATAATATGAATAAAAAGAAGTAACATTTAAAATATAAAGCGTTTATAATCCTGCAGTAACAGGAATAGTAAGGAGGATATAGTACTATGGAGAAATATGTATTTGGAGTGGATATTGGGGGAACCACAGTAAAGCTTGGCTTTTTCACGGTAGAGGGCGAGCTGCTGGATAAATGGGAAATTCCAACCCGTAAGGATGAAGGCGGACGTTTCATTTTACCGGATGTGGCGGCATCCATTGAGGCAAAGCTTGCAGAGCGTTCCGTGGGCAAGGAAGAGGTAGCCGGTGTGGGAATCGGCGTGCCGGGACCGGTGAAGGACGATGGTACAGTGCTCCGCTGTGTAAACCTTGGCTGGGGAGTGTTCAATGTGGAAGAGGAAGTAGAGAAGCTTCTTGGTCTTCCGGCAAAGGTTGGAAATGATGCCAATATGGCATCTCTTGGCGAGATGTGGCAGGGTGGTGGAAAAGGCTTTTCCTCCATCGTTATGGTAACCCTGGGAACCGGCGTTGGCGGAGGGATTATTATCAATGGAAAGATGCTGTATGGAACCAATGGAGCCGGCGGAGAGATTGGACACATCTGTGTAAATGATGACGAGACAGAGGTCTGTGGCTGTGGTAAGAAGGGATGCCTGGAGCAGTATACATCGGCAACGGGAATTACCAGAATGGCAGAGCGGGCACTGAACAATACAGACCGCCCGTCAAAGCTCCGGAGCGTGCAGTACATATCTGCAAAGGAGATTTTTGATGCAGCTAAGGAGGGGGATGATTTAGCCCTTGAATTGGTGGAGGCTCACGGTAAGACGCTGGGCAAGGCACTGGCAACGGTTGCCTGTGTATGTGACCCGGAAGCATTTGTAATCGGAGGCGGCGTATCCAGGGCAGGGGATATATTGATTAATACCACTGCTAAATATTACCAGCAGTATGTATTCCATGCATGCAAGAATACAAAGTTTGTTCTTGCGACACTGGGAAATGATGCGGGAATTTATGGCTGCGCAGAGGCTATTTTAACCAAATAAAACAGCAATTATTAGTAAAAAAGACGAAAGGGGAGAGTTTCTCCCCCTTTTTTTCGTTACTTCTTACATTGATTTTACATGAAGGGATAGAATATAATGAGAGAAAATGGGGAAGTGTGGGAGAATAATATAATTTCATATTCTAAAGTATATATATAAAAATGATGAATGGTTGTAGTAAAATGAATCAGAATTTAATGAGTGAATTGTATAAAATAGTCGGAGAGCAGAATGTAAGCTTGAATGAGCCCATGTCCAGACATACTACCTTCCGTATCGGCGGTCCGGCACAGATATTTGTGACACCACAGACAGCAGAGGAGCTGGGACAGGTGGTGCTTTCCTGTAATGCGTATAAGGTTCCGTTTTTTATGCTGGGACACGGAAGCAACCTGCTGGTCAGTGATGAGGGAATGGAAGGAGTTGTCATCCAGCTTTACCGCAATTTTTCAAATTTTTCAATTGAGGAGACCAGGGTAAAGGCGCAGGCAGGGGTTATGCTTCACATGCTTGGAAATGCAGTGCGGGACGCCGGTCTTACGGGATTTGAATTTGCCGCAGGGATACCGGGCACCCTTGGAGGTGCCATTATGATGAATGCCGGGGCTTATGGCGGAGAGATGAAGGACATTGTGGAACGGGTCCAGCTGATGGATTCCAATGGGAATCTGCTGGAAAAGACAGTGGAAGAAATGGAATTTGGTTACCGTCATAGTATTGTGGAAGAAAGGGGTTATATCGTATTAGGCGCAACCCTTGCATTGCAGCGGGGAGATAAGGAAGCGATTACGGCGAGAATGGAAGAGCTGGCAGCTGCCAGAAGAACAAAACAGCCTCTGGAGTTTCCCAGCGCAGGCTCTACATTTAAGCGCCCGGAGGGATATTTTGCAGGAAAGCTGATTATGGACGCAGGTCTTCGGGGCTACAGTGTGGGCGGTGCGCAGGTTTCCGAAAAGCATTGCGGTTTTGTCATTAATAAGGGCGGAGCAACGGCGGCAGATGTTTTGCAGCTGATTCAGGATGTCAGGGAAAGGGTATATGACAGATTCCAGGTGGAGTTAGAGCCGGAGATTAAGCTGACCGGCAGAAACGGACAGATAGAAAAGCAGAGGAACGAAGGTAGGATATGCGGTTTGTGATTGTGACCGGTATGAGTGGTGCCGGTAAGAGTACAACATTAAAGACCTTAGAGGATATTGGATATTTTTGTGTGGATAATCTTCCAATCCAGTTGATTATGCGGTTTGCAGAGATTGCCTATGCCAGTGACAACGATATTAATAACGTGGCGATTGGTGTGGATATCCGCAGCGGGGTATATTTAGAGCAGCTTTCGGAGTGCTTAAGGGCGTTAAAGGAATCCGAGTATAACTACGAGATATTATTTTTGGATTCCAATGATGATGTGCTGATTAAGCGCTATAAGGAGACCAGAAGAAATCATCCTCTGGCGAGAAACGGAAGGGTGGAGGATGGAATTAAGCTGGAGCGGAACCGGATTGCCTTTTTGAGGAAAGAGGCAGACTACATTATTGATACCACAAGCCTCCTGACCCGTGAGCTGAAAGCAGAGCTGGATAAAATATTTATAGAAAATGCAGAGTATAACAATTTTATTGTGAGTATAGTGTCCTTTGGCTTCAAATATGGTATTCCAAGGGATGCGGATTTGGTGTTTGACGTCAGATTCCTGCCAAACCCTTATTATAATCTGGAGTTGCGTCCCCTTACCGGCAATGACGAGGCAATCCAGGATTTTGTGATGCAGTATGATGAAGCAAAGGAGTTTATGAACAAGCTTGTGGATTTGCTGGAATTTCTGATTCCCAACTACATTAAAGAGGGAAAAAATGGTCTTATAATCGGGATTGGCTGTACAGGAGGAAAACACCGTTCTGTTACACTGGCAAATGGTATATATAAGGAAATGGAAACACTGCCATACAGTGCACGAATTTACCATAGGGATATTGAAAAGGATACCGTTAGAAAGGGTTAGTGGTTGGTTATGTCGTTTTCGACAAAGGTAAAAAAAGAGATTGGCGGACATGTGAGCCGCAGCAGACATTGCCAGATTGCAGAGCTGCTGGCGCTGGTGCTTGCCACAGGAGAGGTTGAACTGCATGACAGCCGGATAAAGCTTATTTTACGGCCGGAGAATGCGTTGATGGGAGATAAGCTCTGCCAGCTTATCGATATATTGTTTGAAAAAAGTGTACTTTATAACAGAAATTCAAAATATATTGAAATAACAGACCAGGACATGGCAGACCGGCTGTTGCAGACGATTAAGCTGTCGGATTATGTGGATTATCTGGAAGAGGACTGGCTGGATGAAGAGGAGCTTTCGGAAATAGAGGAGGACTCTATTACTTATGTGTCTTTGAGGGGAGTTTCTCTGCAGAACTGTCATTTTCCAAAGCAGGTTGTGCAGAAGGAATGTTGTAAGAAGGCATTTATAAGGGGAATGTTCCTGGCAACGGGTTCCGTTAATGACCCGAATAAGGCATATCATTTTGAGATTGTGGTGCGCAACCGGGAGATGGCGGAGGTGGTTCAGGAGATAATTAACAGCTTTTCTTTGGATGCCAAAATTGTGAAGCGCAAGAAATATTATGTGGTCTATCTGAAGGAAGGTTCCATGATAGTGGATATTCTGAATGTCTGTGAGGCGTATGTGAGTCTGATGGACATGGAAAATGTAAGGATTATCAAGGATATGCGGAATGATATAAACCGCAGGGTGAACTGTGAAACTGCCAATATCAAGAAGACAGTAAACGCTGCCAGGAGGCAGATTGAAGATATAGAATATATTGAAAAGACAAAGGGTCTTAAGTATCTGAATAATTCGCTGCGGCAGCTGGCGGAGCTCCGGTTAGAGGAACCGGATGCCAATCTGTCGGAGCTTGGAGAAATGTTGAATCCACCGGTATCAAAATCCGGTGTGAATCATAGATTAAGAAAGATAAGTAGTATTGCAAAAGATTTGCGAGAAGATGACCAGATTTAAGGAGGAAAAGAAAAAATGGTTAGCGAGACAATAAAGGTGAATTTAGCGGAGGATGCAGAGGCAAGGCCGGTGGCAGTTCTTGTTCAGAAGGCGAGCCAGTTTGAGAGCAGAGTGTATATTGTGGCGGATGATAAAAAAATTAATGCGAAAAGCATTATGGGTATGATGAGTCTTGGACTTAGCCAGGATGAGGAAATTACCATTTCTGCAGAGGGCGAGGATGAGGAAAAGGCAGTTGCAACCCTGGCAGAGTATCTTCAGGATGCAAAATAGTCTTTTTGTGCATTTTGGCTTTTCAAATGAATTACCATATGCTAAAATAATCTTGAAGTATGAAATATTAGAACACGGAGGTTCGCAGAGATTTCAAAGGAGTGTTGAGTATGGCAGGAATTAATAGTATTTGGGGCAATTATAACAGTAATTCATATTTATTTGGTAATGTGAATACCAGTAATACCTCTTCCGGGAATATACTTGGAATTGATTTTGCAGAGTATTCATCTATTACAAAGGGTTCTTACAGCAAGCTGATTAAGGCATATTATAAGAAGTATGGAACAGAGAAGAGTGCAGATGGTATTTCTACAAAGGACAAAGACACCACTGCTACGAAGACATCGCTTAAGGGTAAGGCGAATGAGCTTTATAAGGCAGCCGATACACTGGTAACTACCGGTAAGGATTCGGTATTTAAGAAGATAGACATTAAGAATGAGGAAGATGGCACAACCACAAAGGGGTATGATACGGATAAGATTTACAAGGCAGTGAACAGTTTTGTGGATGCCTATAACAGCCTGGTAAAGAATTCAACGGACAGTAAGGATAATGCAGTGTTAAGACAGACATTACATATGGTTAATTCTGCATCTGCCAATGGTTCTTTGTTAAATGACATCGGAATTAAGATTGGTACAGATAACACCTTGACATTAGATGAAGAGACATTTAAGAGTGCGGATATGAATAAGGTAAAGACTTTGTTCAACGGAAGTGATTCCTTTGGAGCCAGGGTTCAGTCAGCAGCCAGCAGCATTTACCTGAATGTGAATAATTCCCTGGGAGACAGTAATTCCTATACTGCAGCGGGAACATTGGGCAGCTATTCTACCGGTAACATTTTAGATAGTCTCTTATAGATTTTATACCAGTGAATAAATATTTTGTTAAGAACGTCAAAGAATAGCTTTTTTGACGTTCTTTTTTTCGTATAGTTTTTGGGGGTTTCCTGTCTTGCCCTTTGATGTGTACTGTGATAAAATTACTATAATTAGTGTGTAGTTTCGGCAGTATGGTGAGTCTGGTTTCATTTGCCAATCAAACCGTTAGACGGGGTGCCGTTTTGTAGATTATAGAAAAGAGAAGGTGAGAGGAATGGGACGTTTTTCTAATTTTTTGAATAAGATTCCTTTTGTTAAGCAGGCAGCTAAGCGTGAGGAGGAACAGACAAATAATGTTGAAAAACAGTATAATAAGGCAAAAGAGCTTATTGAACATGGAATTTCCGAGGAAGCCATTAAGGCACTGAACCAGATTGCGGATATTGGGATGATGGAGATGCAGTACCAGCAGTATGGTTGCGAAGCGTTGAAGATTCTGGGAGAGGTATACGAGACCGGAAAGTATCAGAATATAAAGGCAAATGTTGACAGGGAGTTGGCGGCAAAGTATTACGAGCGTTACATAAAGCTTGTGGAGGATGGGAATCTGTTTTATAAGCTTGGCCTGCTGATGCTGGATATCCAGAATTTTTCAAAGGCGATTACTTATCTGGAAAAGGCTGCAGCCCATAATGTGTCACAGGCATATATGCGATTAGGTGATATTTATGAAAACGGTCTGAACCGGATTGATGAACATGGACAAAAAAGTGATTTTATTGTTCCTGTGGATATAGAGAAGGCTAAGTCGTGGTATCAGAAGCTGGCGGACAAGGGCGATGATAAGGCAAAGGCTGCTGTTGAACGGATTGAGTACAATGCAACCCATGCGGACAGTATTGAGTTTGAGGAAAAGGATAAGATATATTCCCAGATTTCAGAAAAGCGCAAGGCAAGGGGAATTGAATTCCGTTATAAGGCACAGGATGCCACAAAGCTTCAGTATCAGTATACCTATGTGCATGACCAGGTAGAGGGCTACATTCACAAGCTGCCAAAGGACTGGGTAAAGAGTATTGATGTGGACACGGATGAGGAGTACTATGCACCAAGCCATACCTATACGGATTTTGCCATTTATGTTACCTATACAACGGTTCCAAAGGATTCTGAGCGCAAGATTGATGATTATCTTTATTATATGAATGAAGCCTATGATTGTGATGTAAATATTACGCCATATATTACCGAATATGCCAACGGTATCTCTGCCCGTTTCTATCATAAGGAGATTGACAAGGGAATTGTAACCTTTGTGTTTAAGCAGAAGAACCGGTGGGCGTGTCTGCGGTTTGTGTGCTCCACTATGGATATTATGGAGCAGTATAATGAGATTATTTTTGAGGTGGCAAATTCCTTTGCATTTGTCATTCCAACCCTGTTGAGTAATAAGAGTGCTAACCGTACAGAGATTCAGTATTATAATGAAGCGCTTTATTATTATAATATGGAGGACTATGATAAAGCCATGAGCAATGCCACCATTGCATTGCAGAATGGCAGTGAAAAGGCAAGCTATCTGTTAATTGAATTGTATTTTGATGAGGACAGTCCGTACCGTGATATCGGCAAGACCATAAGCTATGCAAAGCAGCTGTTTGAGGCAAACAAGGACCCGGATTTAGCCTTTTTAATTGGTACAATATATGACCAGCAGCTGAAGGATTATGCGGAGGCAAAGATATGGTACGAGAGCGCAGACCGTTTGAATCATAAACGGGTGCCGTTCTATCTGGGAAGATTCTATTACTATGGTGTGGTAGATGGCAAGAGGGATGGTGTCAAAGCGTTAGAGTACCTGAAACGGGCACTGGATAACGGAATCTTTGAGGCAGAACCGTATATTAAAGATATAGAGAGCTTAGGCGAACCAGAGGAGCTTCAGTCAACCATTGACAAATGGGAGCGCGCCGTAAATGAGGGAATTGCGGATACGGCATTTAAGGTTGCCATGAACAAAAAGGAGCAGGTATTTTATCTTGCCAGTGATAATGAGATTGAACAGGCATTTGTGAAGGCAATCCAGCTTGGCAGTGTTCAGGCGGCATATGAATATGGCGCATATTGTCAGGCGAGAGAGAAGGAAGAGGGATATTCCGGACCGATAAAGAGTCTTGACTATTTTTACCAGGCATATGAAGCCGGTTATGAGGATTTTAGCAAGGAATATCTGTATCAGGTAGTAGAGCATAAGATTTCTAAGGGTGTATCTGTAGATGAGAAATTAAAGCTGTATTATGATGTGGCAAAGAAGGGCTCCATACCGGCGGTAAAACAGGTGCTTTCCCTTGTAAATGTGTTAGACCAGCCTACCATTGATTTATACGAAGGGTTGAAGGAGGTTGTAAAGCAGGGGGATGTGGATGCCTTAAGCGCTATGCACTTAATAGAGGAGAAGTTTAAGGAGCTGCTGAATCCGGTGGAAAGTGATTCCAATAAGGTAATCCAGAATAAATTCTTCCGGCTGCAGGTTCCGAGAAGCTGTACGGCAGTTATCAATGACGAGGGCGGTACTATCCGGTTCGCAGATTCCGCTGTGGAGTTTGCGGTGGCGGAAATGCCGATTAAGGTGGAGTCTGAGGAGCAGTACAATAAGGTATTTAACCTGATTTATAATGAATATGCCGGGGAGGAAAATTCAGAAATCCTTGTTGCCAATTCCAGAATGGTGGGCTCCGGTATGCTGACCCGTAAAGCAGGCAATAACAAGTACAGTATTTTGTTGATTAGCTCCAAAAACCAGTATCTGTTCAAATTAAGCTCCATTGACAGAAGGGAACTGATGCGGTTTAAGGAACAGGCGTTAGAGATTGCCCTGACTTTGGTTGAGTCCGGTGAGATTTATGTGGCAACCGGAGATAAGGCGAATAAGCATATCGGATTAACACTGTTAATGTCCAATACCACTGATGACGGAATGCTGTCAATCAGTAAGGATGAGGACGACGATGGTTTGGTTTTTGTGTGATTTTAAACAATCAATCGTTATATAGTGAAAAGGTCATAAGAGGGGAATTACGCTGATGCGTTTCCCCTCTTTCTTTAAAAGAAAAATAGATAGGAGAAGCTATGCTGACAATTTCAATTGATACCGGAAGCAAGGAACCCATTTATGAGCAAATATACAAGTATATCAGGGAAGAAATCGTCAACGGGAACATTCCCTGTGGGACCAGACTGCCCTCTGGCAGAGGAATGGCAGCCCATTTGGAGGTAAGCCGTAATACCATTGATATGGCATATGGACAGCTCCTTTCAGAAGGATATATTGAATCGGTTCCGAAAAAGGGCTATTTTGTCAGTGCACTGGACACCTTATATTCTGAGGGAATACATATCCAGGATACTTCCCGGCAGGAAGAGATTTCAGAAAAGGAATATATGGACAAACCGGAGGACAAAACGGAGTATCGGATTGATTTTTCCCCAAGCGGCGTAGACATGGACTATTTTCCCTATAGTAAATGGAGAAAGCTTATGAAGGAGTGCCTGATTGACGATAATAAGGAATTATTTTTATCCGGCAGACATCAGGGAGATATTGAGCTTCGGAGAGCGGTTCAAAATTATCTGCATCAGTCCAGAGGCGTGAGATGTAAGCCTTCCCAGATTATTATCGGTGCGGGAAGCGATTATATGCTGCTTTTGCTGAGCCGGATTCTGCCGGGGGAGCAGTCTATTGCCATGGAGAATCCGGTCTATAAACAGGCGTATACCATATTTAACAGCGTGGGGTATCCCATTACACCGGTTCCTCTGGACGAGCAGGGAATCCGGGTGGATTTGCTGGAAAAAAGTGACGCCAATCTTGTGTATGTTACACCGTCCCATCATTTTCCGCTGGGAACGGTTATGTCGGTGAGCCGAAAGCAGAAGCTTTTGTCCTGGGCGTCCAAAAAAGAGGGACGCTATATTATAGAGGATGATTATGACAGTGAATTCCGTTATTTTGGGAAACCCATACCGGCTCTTCAGAGCCAGGACCCCTTTGACAGGGTAATCTATGTGGGAACGCTGTCAAAGGCAATTGCTCCGGGAATCCGAATGAGTTATATGGTTTTGCCGGAAGGTCTGATGGAACAGTACTACCGGGCGGCGGGCTTCTATTTTTCCACAGTGTCAAGGATTGACCAGAGAGTCATCAGCCAGTTTTTTATTCAGGGGCATTTTGAGAGGCATCTGAACCGGATGCGAAAAATATATAAAACAAAGCATGACATTCTGCTGCAGGAGTTAAAGGATAGCGGACTGCCGGTGAGAATTACAGGGGAAAGTGCGGGACTTCATTTACTGCTGGAGTTTGGAGACCGGACTTCCGATGCGGCAAATGTGGAAAAACGGCTGGTGGAGCTTGCCGCAGAGCAGGGGGTAAAGGTGTATGCGCTTTCGGATTATTATATCCGGGAAGAGGAACGGGTGCCAACTATTCTGATTGGTTTTGCCCGGTTAAAGGAACGTGAACTGACAGAGGGTGTAAATGCCTTGAAAAAGGCGTGGAAATAAAGGAGTAATTATTTACATTTTAAATCAGGAATGCTATAGTAAAAATAGGTTGGAATTTTGTGAAGCTTATTATGCAGGAGGGCGGAACATGTATCGGATTATAATGAATGATTTAATGGAATGGTATGAAAATGCACAGGACCGGGTATTACTGTTAAAGGGAGCCAAGGGTGTGGGAAAGACCTGGACCATGATTGACTTTGGACAGGGCTTTTATAAAAAGCTAATCTATATTGATTTTGAAAAGGATGAGGAGGCTTATCCGCTGTTTAAGCAGGGGACAAGAGTGAAGGCGGAGAAGTTGATAGCGGCACTTTGTATGTATTGTGACCAGACCTTTGAGGAGGGGCAGACCTTATTTGTTTTTGATGAGGTGCATTTATACCCAAAGGCAGTGGAAGCGGTTATGAGTTTAAAACAGCAGAGACCGGAGCTTCCAGTCTGCCTGATTGCTTCCACTGTGGGGGGTATTGTTCATGAAGCGGAGTATGAAAATAATTTTTATCAACTGCAATTATATCCCATGACCTTTGAGGAGTTTTTGACTGCGAATAAGGCACAGGATTTGTGTAAATCTATTGAGAACCAGAAAATGCAGCCGGTGGAGCCAGAGGTGATAGAGGAAATCACGGAATATCTGAAGATATTTTATATTACCGGCGGAATGCCGATTGTGGTGCTTGACTATGTGAAGAATCATGATTTGAACCGGGTGGATGCCATTTTGAAAGCATTGCTTAACAAATGCAGCGAGCATATTGAACGGTATGTACCCAAGACCTGTGCATTAAAGGTAAACAAAATATGGAACAGTATACCGGTACAGATGGAAAAAGAGAACCGTAAGTTTATGTATCAGTATGTGGATGAGAAGGCGAGAGCCAGGGAATATGAAAAGTCCGTTAACTGGCTGGTGGATACAGGGCTGGTAAGAAAGGTGAACCGGATTAGGGACGGGATTTCACCGCTGCCGCTGCAGGTGGATGACAAATCCTTTGAGCTGTATCATTTAGACCATGGACTGCTTCGGATTATGTGTGGAATTCCCCACACCCAGATGAAGACGGGTGACTCGGCAATGGAGGATGTGAATGGTGCGCTGCTGGAACAGTTTGTGCTCTCTGAGCTTACCATGAACAGCACAGTGGATAAGCTATATTTCTGGATTTCCGGAGCCACAGCCAGAGTGGATTTTGTTTTCGAGGATGACGGGGAAGTGGTGCCGGTGGATGTGCAGTCAAGAATCCGCCGTAAGGCGCAGAGCATTAAGGTGTTTAACAGTAAATATAAAAATCACATGGCAATCCGGATTTCACTGGATGAGCTGGGCTTCTCAAAGGGAATATTGAACATTCCGCTGTATGGATTGTGGAATTTTTAAACAGGGGGTGCACAAAATATGTGTACGGCAGTAACCTATAAAACAAAAAATCATTACTTCGGACGTACTTTGGATTTAGAGCATTCCTATGGGGAAACCGTAACGGTAACACCGAGAAAATTTCCCTTTCATTTTTGCAGGGAGAGGGACTTACTGCAGCATTATGCCATAATTGGAATGGCTTTTGTTGCGGATGACTATCCTCTTTATTATGATGCAACCAACGAAAAAGGGTTAAGCATGGCTGGACTGAATTTTCCCGGAAATGCAGACTATAAGGCAGAGGCAGAGGGGAAGGATAATGTTGCCCCCTTTGAATTTATCCCATGGATATTGGGACAGTGCGCCACGGTTGCAGAGGTGAGGAAAAAGCTGGAGCAGATTAATCTGGTTAAAATTAAGTTTCGTCACGATATGCCGCTGGCAGAGCTTCACTGGATGATTTCGGATAAGGAAGAATCCATTACAGTGGAATGTACAAGGGATGGCTTGAAGGTATATGATAATCCTGTGGGTGTATTGACCAACAATCCGGGCTTTGACATACAGATGTTTCATCTGAATAATTATATGAATTTATCCGTTGAGCCTCCGGTAAACAATTTTTCCCGGAAGTTAAAGCTGGAGCCGTATTGCCGTGGAATGGGAGCTATGGGTATGCCGGGAGATTTATCCTCTGAATCCCGTTTTGTCCGTGCTGCATTTACAAAAATGAATTCCGTTTCCGGCGATTCGGAGTCGGAGAGTATCAGCCAATTTTTCCATATTTTAGGTGCTGTATCCCAGCAGAGAGGGTGTGTCCGCACCGGTGAGGGTGAATATGAAATGACAATCTACAGCTCCTGCTGTAATACCGACAGAGGTATCTATTATTATACCACTTATGAAAACAGCCAGATTACAGGTGTGGATATGCACAGGGAAAATCTGAATGGCAGCAGGCTGGTATCATATCCGTTGCTGCTGGGACAGCATGTGCACATACAGAATGGCTGCAAATAATTTATAGTCAAAACGCCTAAATTTTTTGTGCAGTATGCCATCTATGATTTCGCACAAATTTCATATAAAATGTGTTATATATAATACATGTAGTTTTAGACACATGATAAACAAAAATATTGAAAGGAAAAGGAGAATTTTATGATGAAAACAATGAGAAGTTCTATAGAAATGTCTGATTGCTGTGTTCGTTATGGCAATGGCGTTTATGGTAACCGGCATTACCTCTGAAGCTGCAGTCAGCGGTCTGAAGCAGTCAAGTGATTATACAACCAGTGTAAGGGTAGAGTGGACAACATTATCCAATTATAAGTATTATGGATATCAGATTGCTACAGATGCCAGCTTTAAGAACATTGTTAAACAGAGCTACACCACAAGCTCCTCTGCATATCTTAGCGGACTGACACAGGGTTCTACCTATTATGTCAGAGTAGGCTGCGGAACGACATCCAAAAACTGTTATGCAAACTGGACCGGTGCGTTACAGGTTGTAACCACGCCGGGAACTTTATCTGATGTGAAGTTTGTAAATGCTACAGATAACAGTGCAACAATCCAGTATTCGGCACCTGGAGCAAATATTTATTATATTTATGAGGGATATTCAAAGAAGCTGGTTGGAACAACAACCAGTACCAGCTATACAATTAAGATGAATAATTCGTCAAGTAACTATTATAAAGTAGTTGCTGCAAGAAGGTCTGCTTCCGGATATAATGCTGAAACCTCAGCAAAATACAAAACCGTCAATTTGCTTACCTCCAAGATTTCAAAAAGCAATTTTGGCATATATGGTGTTCTGAGCTCTACGAATAAGGTCAGTGTTGCAGCCATCTTTTCCGGCAGTGGATTTGAAGTGCAGCTGGTAAATGCCGGAGGCTCCAAATATTCAAAATCTACCACCGTTACAAAGAGCTATTCATATAACGGAACTTCAACCTCTTATATGCCATATAAGCAGAATAAGTTCTTAAAATATCGTGTAAGAGCTTTCGTTGATACTGACAACGGTAGAAAATATGGTTCCTGGAGTGATTATAGAGCATTTTGTGAAATGAATGGTAAATACTCCAGAGGCAGTAAGAAAATCAACTTCAAGTGGAGCAAGATAAACGGAACCGGTAAGATTAGAGTACAGGTTTCTACGAAGAAGTCTTCTGGTTATAAGACCTTTAAGACATTAAAGGGTTCTACCAAGAAGGTTACTGTTAACAAATACGGAAAGTCTTCTCTTAAAAAGAACAAGAAATATTACTTTAAGATTGTGCCTTTAGTAAAGATTAACGGCAAATATGTAGCCAGTGATTACGCTATTCAGCAGCAGATTAAGGTAAGATAATTTGTAACGCATATAAAAATATTTATAAAAACAAAGCTGGTACGTTTGTGCCAGCTTTATTTTTGGTATGTGTGTATGATTGCAATGCTACAACGTATGCTGCGTTTAGCAGGTTATTCATTTTTGGTGAAAGGAACCAGTTTCATTTCAAAACAGAACTCCTTTTCATCCAGTCTGTATTCTTTGTTAAGTCTTGGACCGCAGCTGTTGGAGCCGATGCCGTTTTGGGCATAGTCTAAACATAAAATGCTGCTTTCGCATGGTACTAATTCGTAATTGTGCTTTTTGGCTGTAAGCTCCTCTTGTGTATATACAGAGGCATTAAATGAAAAAGCTTTATTGCTTACAGCGGTTAACCCCTGGGTTTTATTTTCCAGGGTTACATAGTCACAATCAAAATGGCTGCCGTTTTCCTGTGGTCTTATATAATCCTCATGCATATTAAGAATGTTGCCGGAATATAATCCGTGGCTCCCTGCCCGGCATTTATCCCGGTAGCTTTCATATGGTCCAATGCCATAATAGGTTACTGTGTCTAAACTCTTATCAAGAAAGAGTCTGATTCCAAAGCGGGGAAGCTCCGGAAATTCTTCGTTTATTTTGACAGACATTGTAATATCTGTTTCCCCATTCTTTTGAACTGTCCATACAGTATGGATATCCATGATTTTTTGTATAGCCGGAGCAGATAAGGATGAGGTGCAGCATATTGTTATTCCGTTCCCGGCAGTCTCATATACGGTTTCATAAGCCCGTGGAAAAGCCTGGTGGTAGCAGGCACGCATCCATTCGGTTTTTATATTTCTGTCATTGTCTGTAGGCGCACGCCAGATGTTTATATCCATTGGCTGGTTCAGGATTTCTTTGCCCTGAAACACCATTTTATCAAACAGTCCGGTTTTCTTATTAAAGACATATAGGAAACAGTTACCCTTTAATGTTAAGAAACTGTCATCCTCTGATATATCAATTGGATGGGGGTCATTTGTTCTGTGTTCCAGCAGCTTGAGACATGTCTGGTTTCTGTTGTCTTTGTTTAACAAAGGCAATTCATCAAAGCCCAGCAGATAGCCCTCCGGTATAAATGCAGAGGCTTTTTTGCTATAATAGTAAATTTTTAAATAAGTCCTTCCCTTTTCCGGAATAACCGGATTAAGAGATACAGTACCTGTTCCGTGGGGAGCAACGGATATGCTTTTGACTTCTCCCGCTGCCGTAACGGTTCCGTCACAGCATACTTCGTAGGTCATGGTTAAAATGTCCGCTAAATCGGTAAAGTCCATGTAATTGCGGAGAGTAAGTTCCTTTTTGTTCTGGTCGTATGAAATCACTCTGGCAGGACGATGGACATTTTTATATTCCAGTAAACCGGTATGAGGTGTCCGGTCAGGATAAACTAAGCCGTCCATACAGAAGTTGCCATCGTGTACGGTTTCCCCGTGGTCACCTCCATAGTAATACATGGCTTTTCCGTTTGCAGCCTTGCCCTTGTAGATACCGTGGTCGCACCACTCCCAGACAAAGCCGCCGCAAAGCTCCGGATGCTGCTCAAAGATTTTGAAATAGTCTTCAAAGTCTCCGGGACCATTTCCCATGGAATGGCAGTACTCACATAAAATAAACGGTTTATCAGGCTCATTTTCAAGATATTCGTCAATTTCCTCAAAGGAAGGATACATCCGGCTGTACAAATCTAAATTGGAAAAATCATACTTTCTGCGATTGCTTCTGTATAAGGCACTTTCATAATGAGTCAGTCGTTCTGGATTAAATTCCTTTGTCCATTTGAGTGCAGCTTCAAAGGTACATCCATAAGCACTTTCATTTCCCATTGACCAG
The DNA here is from genome assembly GCA_900544905.1 of uncultured Clostridium sp. Taxonomy (GTDB): domain Bacteria; phylum Bacillota; class Clostridia; order Lachnospirales; family Lachnospiraceae; genus CAG-590. Next base: position 5,603 of record UQXF01000007.1, on the reverse strand, counting down.
ATAACCACACAGGGACGGTTTTTATCCCGGTGGACACATTTCTTTACTCTGTCTAATATGGCGTCTATAAATGCAGGATTGTCGGCAATGGGTTCGTTCCATCTTTTGCTCTTATTTTCCCAGCTGTCATCTTCATAGAACAGTTCGGATGGACCATGCGCCTCGATATCCGCTTCATCAATCACATAAAATCCATATTCATCACACAGCTGATAAAAGACCGGTGAATTTGGGTAGTGGCTGGTGCGTATGGCATTGAAGTTATGCTGTTTCATCATGGAAAGGTCCTTTGTCATCTGGTGGATATCTATGGTAAATCCGGTTACCGGGTCAGAATCATGGCGGTTGACACCGCTGAACTTGATTGCAGTGCCATTTATATATAAAACCTTGTCAAGAATATAAATTTCCCTTATGCCGATATGGTCTGTTATGGTTTCATTCGAGGTTTTTATCACTAAGGTGTAGAGATATGGCATTTCCGGATTCCAGAGCTTTGCCTGTTCAATCGCAAGTCTGGCAGCTACCTGATAGCCATCCTTGATATTAAGGTTGTTTTCAAAAGCTTGCTCCGCTGGAACTTTAGCACTGGCAACCTGTTTTCCATCCATATCATATACTGTTAATTCTGTCGGAATAATCTCCTGGAAATATTTAAGGTGTATCGTAACCTGTGCCTTTTGGCTGGTATCCCGGGAAGGTGTCTTCGTTGTGACGAAATAGTCAAATACACTGTTTTCCGGTCTTTTTAACAGATAAACATCCCTGAAGATTCCGCTCATCCGGAATTTATCCTGGTCCTCTAAATAGCTGCCGTCACACCATTTTAATACCAGTACTGCCAGCTTGTTTTTTCCCTCCTTGAGATATTTTGTAACATCAAATTCGCTGGTGGAATGGGATACCTGGCTATAACCCACATAGGCACCGTTTAACCAGACATAAAAGCAGGAGTCAACACCTTCAAAGTTCAGGTAAGTGCATGGTGCAGTCTGGTCTTTTTTGAAGTCAAATTCTTTGGAATAGGCACCACATGGATTATCCTGTGGAACATATGGGGGATTGAATGGAAAAGGGTATCTGACATTCGTATACTGGTGTGTATCGTATCCGTGATTCTGCCATACGCTGGGAACCGGAATCACATCAAAGGAGGAAGTGTTAAAACCTTCTTCAAAAAACTTCTCCTTCAAGTCATAAATGCTGTTAAAGTATTGAAAGCGCCAATTCCCGTTTAACAGCTGGAAACGGTCTGAGGTATCCCTGTTATGAACGAGAGAGTCCATTGCCTTGGATGCAGGAATGTAATAGGCTCTGTCCGGCATCGTATTTTCGTGTAAAACATGCAGGTTCTCATAGTATTTTGGTATTATCATTGCGACCACCTCTTTACATGTATTTTTTGATATTATAAGAATAAAAGTAGTTAAAATCCATAGTCTATATTAGACAAAACATGCACAAAATGATACAATAAAGTTGATTTTCAGGGTAACTATATATGCTTTGTACAGGGAAAACAGAGAATTGCTGAAAAGTCAGATGATTTTGGCATAAAACCGGGAGAAAAAATGTATACAAATTCAGCGTATTTAAATAATTCAAGAATGGATTTTAAGGATAAAAGCAGACCTCTTATTGTAGGGAGCTGTGGCACATACCGTTTATACACACGACCAAAGCTGCCTACCTACAGACCCAGGGGAAGACTGGATTACCAGTTGTTATATATTGCGGCAGGTAAGGCACACTTCCATTTTGATGGAAAAGAAGAAATAGTCACAGCCGGACATATGGTGCTATACCGTCCCAAAGAGATTCAGAGATACGAATACTATGGAGAGGAGCAGACGGAGGTTTACTGGGTTCATTTTACCGGAAGTGATGTAAAAAATATTTTAAGAAGGTATGGAATATCCGATTCCACCCATGTCTTTTATGTAGGTTCTGCATTAGAATACCAGAATTTGTTCCGTATGATGATACAGGAGCTGCAAATGTGCAGAGAGGATTATCAGGAGCTGTTATCCATGATGCTGCGCCATATGTTTATCTTAATACACAGGCAGCTTAACGGAACCCAAAGGATTGATAAGGGTTTTATGACGGAGGAGATTGATATTGCGGTAACCTATTTCAATGAACATTATAATGAGGACATTTCTATTGAAGAATATGCCGCTTCCAGGCATATGAGTACCAGCTGGTTTATCCGGAACTTTAGGAAATATACAGGTTCTACTCCGATGCAGTATATTCTGTCCATAAGGATTTCCAATGCAGAGAGTTTGTTAGAGGCGACAGAATATAATGTAACGGAAATCAGTAATATTGTGGGATATGGGAATCCGTTGTATTTCAGCCGGATATTTAAGAAGATGAAGGGGCTTTCGCCCACGGAGTACAGGAAGAGGATTAAGGAGAGAATGGATGAAAGCTGAGAGGTTTGGGAGAAGAAACTATGTATGGACAGACAAGGAGTGAAAAAGACATGAATGTAAAATATTATGATATTGGATTAAACTTGTTTTGCAGGCAGTTTCCGGATTCGGAAAAGATTATCCGTGATGCGGCGGATGCCGGTGTAGCCTGCATTTTAACCGGAACAGATACAAAAGAGAACCGACAGATTGCTGCTTTTGTCAACAATCATGATGTATACGGAACAGCGGGAATCCACCCGCATAACGCCGATTCCGCAAGGCAGGAGGATTTTGAATTAATCGAAAAGCTTGTGACGGAAAATGACCGGATTGTTGCAATTGGTGAGTGTGGATTAGATTTTGACCGGATGTTTTCTACAAAGGAGAATCAGATACGTTGTTTTGAAAAACATATTGTTCTGGCGGAAAAATTAAACAAACCGTTATTTCTCCATGAGCGTATGGCATCAGATGAATTTATCAGGAGGTTTAAGAAACATCCGGATATTTGTACAAAATCGGTGGTTCATTGTTTTACTGGTGATAAGTCAATTCTGGAAAGATATTTATCCATGGGGTTTTCTATTGGCATTACAGGCTGGATTTGCGATGACAGGCGGGCAAAGGAATTGCGGGAAGCGGTTAAGCTGATACCCCTTGACCGTATTTTGATTGAAACGGATGCACCTTATCTGACCCCAAGAAATGTGCCGGGGCTGGCTAAGACGAATGTACCGCAGAATATTCAATATGTGGCGAGGGAGCTTGCCAAGTATATGCGTGTCACAGAAGAGGAATTAATAGAAAATGCGAGAAAGAATATAGAACGGATATTCCATATAGAAGAATAGGTTTTGTAATAACCTGCCTATAAACGAGTGCTTAAGGAGGAATTGAGATGAAGAATAGTGCACCAACGGATATTGTTATTTATATAAGAGATAAAGGAGAAGTTTTAAGGGAAAAATCTCTAATGGCTTTTGCAGAGAATAAAATAGTGGCAGTTGGAAATGAGTGTGAGAATTTACAAAATTTAACTGATGAACAAAGAGACTCGCTTGTGGTGATATCTCCATTTAAACAGGGGGAAATAGATGATTTTTCTTGTGCGTTACGATTGTTGAGATATTTTCTGTACAAGGCACAGGGTAAGAAAAAGCCTTTTGCGAGGAGACCAGTGATAGGCATATGTTTACCTGAAAAAATGACAATAGTGAATATAAAAGCCTTTGAGGATGCCATATATGGTGCAGGTGCAAAAGAGTGCCGTATTTTTTATGATTCGGTGGAGAACGTATTAAGGGATTGGCAGTCGGAGGACAAGAAAAAAATTGACATTATCATTGCAATGGAGAAAGACAATCCGTTGGAATACCTTCAGGAAAAAATATCGGATGTACTCGACTTTGCAGAAAAGAACCATATTAGCAGGGAAACGGTGAAAGAGTTGCTGGATAAATAGTATTATGGGAAAAGATAAATTAGAGATTGATAATGATTTGATATAGATGATTGTGTGTTTTAGAAAGTGATGGATAGAGGTTATATGAGAAATCAGATAAAGGTAAAATACATAAAAACCTGTTACGATTATCCAGAGTATTACTGGGTGATTGATAATAAAGCAATTGTAGATTATCTGGATGAATTTATTGCAGGTGGATTATGTCCAATGCTTTCTTCATTTGGTACTGTACATGGATTAATGCCGGCATGGACGGGTGATTTGGGGCAGAAAAGTGAAAATGATTTTATTTGGGAGTTGATAGATAGTCCGGAACAGAAAATGAATCTTCCGATTCTTGTATGCGAGGAGGATTGTGATTTATCCTGTATTGTAATTCTTGTCCAGTTGCGTAGAACAGAAGAATATATATGCTGGGATAAAATTGGTGTATTAAATCGTGACAACTGGGATAAAGAGAAGGAAATGAGGTCTGGAATTCTTTGTTTAGAAGCCTATACCGATGAAGACTGGGAACGATATGGAGATAACATTGCTACAGAACGGTATAACAGTCGTGAATATTGGGATTGGGTATCGGAAAACTGGTACGAGGAAAATATCCGCAGATTGCGGAACTATATGCAGCCTTATATGCAGACGGATGACAATATTGATTGGATTAAAATGGTTAACTGGCAATTTGACAAGAGAGAATACGTGGATATGATTGAAGAGTATAGAACCCTTTATCACTCTGATTTTAGATTGAGTTTACGTGCATATAAAGATTTTGATGCGGAACATATTGTCAGCTGGTTAAAGGATGAAGTGGGCTTCTGGAAATGGTGTGCAGACCGATATGACAAATATCCGATAACCGCAGATGATATGAATAAACAATACGGGGATTTAAAGGGTAGTCATGCTTTTTATCCTATGGTGGCATGTAATGAATATGGCATAATTGGACATTTCATAATGCGTTTTATAGATAAAGATAGAAAGATTTTACGTTTGGGATTTGTAATCATTGATGATACAAAACGGGGAATGGGATATGGAAAAGAAATGTTGTCCCTTGCATTACGTTATGCTTTTGATTATTTTGGGGCAGAGAAGGTTACATTAGGTGTTTTTGAAAAGAATGAATCAGCTTACCGCTGTTACAAATCAGTAGGATTTCAAGAGGTTTTAATGGAAAAAACGGAAATGTTTTCTATTTTGGGTGAAGAGTGGAAATGTCTGGAGATGGAGGTGGCGAGGTATAAATGATGGGAGATTCATTGTCTATGAAAATATTAGAAATCAAAGACAACAAAAAGCAGTACATAGATTTACTTTTACTGGCTGATGAACAGGAAAGTATGATAAACCGCTATTTAGAGCGGGGTGTCATGTATGCCTTAAATGATAACGGTGTGAAAGCAGTCTGCATTGTCACGGACGAAGGAAAAGGAGTTTTGGAAATCAAGAATATAGCTGTCGAGCCGGCATATCAGAAAAAGGGATATGGCAAAATTCTGATTGACTTTATTGCTGACAAATACAAAGATGTATTTACCGTTTTACAGGTTGGAACAGGGGAGTCTCCACTAACCGTTCCCTATTATGAGAGATGCGGTTTTCACAAAACACATAGAATAAAAAACTTTTTTACAGATAATTACGACCACCCGATATATGAGTGTCTGTCTCTTATACACATCTCCGAGCCCACGAGACTCGACGTCATC
>UQXF01000006.1 GCA_900544905.1 uncultured Clostridium sp. | reverse complement strand
GGCAGCGTCAGATGTGTATAAGAGACAGGTGCCGGATAGCAGGAAGAAGCCTGGCATTATCACGGCTTCACGAAAGGAATTGCCAGAGGCTGGTAATTATCCGGAAATATATCTGGAAAACTGGTTTTGTGATATTTTACAGCTTGCAGCTCACAGAGGGGCAGATATTCTGGTTTTGGATGTTTTGGGAATAAATGCCTGTTATGCGCCGGCACATATTGTGGAGGCGGCTCTGCAAAAGGCTCTGAAGCAATTTAAATATTGCTTCAGAGCTGTGATACTGCCAGCTTCCGTTTCAACCGTTTCATGACATAGAGATAAGCCGGGATTAGGAATATGTCTGCGAAGAGCCATGCAATGGGATTGGCAATGGTGACAAAAAGGTATCCAAAGGCAGGAACCAGGAAAAATCCAACAAGTCCCCGGGCGAGCATTTCGCATACTCCCGCCAGAATAGCAAAGGTGGAGTAGCCAAGACCCTGAATCATAAAGCGTACGATATTGACAAATGCCAACAGTGTGTAGAAAAGGGAGTTGCCAATCAGGAACCGGTATATGTAGTGGATTAATTCTGTTTCTGAACTGTCTACGAAGAGCAGTGCAAGCTTTTCACCAAAGAGCAGCATGAATACAAATGCCAGCACAGAGTAGGCAATTCCAAGCTTGAGGCAGTCCTTTAATCCCTGGTGAACACGGTCTAATTTTTGGGCACCTACATTCTGCCCGCCAAAGGTGGCCATTGTGGAGCCCATAGCTTCAAACGGGCAGCAGGCAAACATACTGATTTTTGTGCCGGCGGCTACCGCAGCAACAATGGTTTCCCCCAGTGCATTTACAGAGGTCTGTAAAATAACGCTGCCGATGGCGGTGATGGAATATTGCAGCCCCATTGGAACGCCGATGCCGCATAATTTTAAACAGTGCTTCGGGCTGAATTTCCAATCCTTTTTTGTAAATCCGAGATGCTTATATTTTTTTGTCATATATATGAGACTGATAATACCGGATACACCCTGGGCGGTGATTGTTGCCACAGCAGCACCGGCAACGCCCATTGCCTTGATTAAAATAATATCCAGTAAAATATTCAGCAAAGAGGATAAAACTAAAAAAATAACTGGTGTTAAGCTGTCCCCTAAGGAGCGCAGGATTCCGGATACTATATTATAGAGGAAGATAGCAGGGATTCCCATAAACACAATAAAGATATAAAGGTAAGCTTCATCAATAATAGTGTCCGGTGTTTTCATCCAGATTAAGATTTTTTTTGTCAGCAAACCAACTACAGTGGTAATCACGATGGAAAACAGGATGGACATCCATGCGCTGTTGGTGATATATTTTTTCAGATTTTCAATATCCCTGGCGCCGAATGCCTGTGCCACCGGGATTGCAAATCCGTTACAGATGCCAATGCAAAAGCCCAGAATCATAAAATTAATGGAACCGGTGGAGCCCACTGCAGCCAGGGAATTTACTCCCAGCATTTGCCCCACGATAATAGAGTCAACCATATTGTATAACTGTTGGAACAGCAGACCGAATAACAGTGGGAGTCCAAAGCCCAAAATCAGCTTCATCGGCTTGCCTTCGGTTAAATCCTTTGCGCCATTTTTATTTGATAATTTAAACATGATTCAGCCTCCTTTCTTATATGGAGAGAATACGACATTCCAATGGATAAAAATATCAGTTTTTGTTAAATTTTAATAACAATCCTGCATTTTAGACAGAGCTTTTATGAGGGAAAATGAGGTATTTTCCTTTTACCGGGAATACTGTTATTAAATTTCGCATAGATTGTAACAACAAATGTATTGGGGATTCTCCTTGAAAGAATATATTGAAGAACGAGCAATTGAAATTGGAACCTATATAATAGATTCCAACGCAACAGTCAGACAAACTGCCAAGAAATTTGGAGTCAGCAAGAGCACGGTGCATAAGGATGTTTCGGACAGATTAATTTATATTAATCCGGCATTGGCAAAGGAAGTGAGGAAGGTATTGGACCTTAATAAAGCGGAGCGGCATATAAGAGGCGGAATGGCAACGAAGGAGAAATATTTACATCAGAAAATGTGAGAAAGAGTCCTGATAGGAATTCTATCAGGACGCAGTTTCTTAAGATATTCTGAAAATCTATGAACTTCTCTTGCCAATTAATAAAAAATATGAGAAAAACATTGTAAATGCATAAAAAAGTATTTATCTATCCGGCATATTGAAAAAATATTGAAAAAATGGCAAGAAAATTTGCACTAATTCGGAAAATCTAATATAATGAAAGAGTATGCATGAAAACAGTTTTGTAAAAACGTGTACAGGGCATATTTGAAAACCATGTAAAAGATGAAAGAGGCAGGTGCAGGAATGAGATTTATACATATGGCAGATGTCCATCTGGGGGTACAGCCAGATAAAGGCAAGCCCTGGAGTGAGGACAGGGAAAAAGAGATAAAGGATACCTTTGTAAAGGTTGTGGAAGCTGCAAAAGAAAAACAGATAGATTTATTACTGATAGCGGGTGATTTGTTTCATATGCCGCCATCTGAAGGAATGTTAAGAGATGTAGATTATATTCTTTCAAAGCTGACGAAGACTAAAACAATTATGATTGCGGGCAATCACGATTATATGAAGCCGGATAGTCCTATGGCAAATTATAAGTTTTCGTCAAAGACAATTTGCCTGTCTGCCGATAAGATAAGCAATGTGTATATGAAAGATTTAAATACCTGTGTTACCGGCTTTTCCTATAATAGCAAGGAAAATGAGGATGATATATTGAACCATATCAAACCGGCGAAGCAGGGAGCCTTTAATATCTTACTGGCGCATGGCGGAGATGCCAGGCATCTGCCGTTTAACAAGAAAAATTTAAGGGAATCCAATTTTGACTATATAGCATTGGGACATATTCACAAACCGGAGGTCATTAAAGAGAATGCCGTTATCATGGCAGGTTCCCTGGAACCTATTGATTATACAGATACCGGAGCCAGAGGATATATTTATGGCGAGGTTGTAGATGGAATTGTAAAGACAGAGTTTGTGCCGGTAGCCCAGAGGGCTTATATGAATCTTCTTATCAATATAAAGCCGGACCATACACCGCAGATGATATTGGATTTAGTGGACCGGCAGATTCAGAATTTGGGAACTCAGCATATTTACCGGATTCTTGTCAAGGGACAGAATCATAACCATGATGTGTTTGATTTTACCAGTCTCACAGCAAAATATAACATTTATGAAGTGATTACGGAGGTCTCAGAGGAATATGACCTGGGTAAGCTTTATGAAGAGAACCAGAATAACCTGATTGGTAAATTTATCAATCAGTTGTCTGATAATTATTATGGAGATGAGATTTGTAAAAAAGCTATTCACTATGGTTTGGATGTACTACTAAAGACAGGAGAGCAGTAATATGAGAGTTGATAAGTTACACTTACAGGATTTTGGGCAATTTCATAATAAAGACATTACGCTGGCTCCTGGCATTAATGTGGTCTACGGGGCTAATGAGGCGGGAAAGTCTACCATAAAGGATTTTATTGTAGACATGCTATATGGAATTGATAAGGCGAGAGGACTGGGGGCCCGGTTTGACCATTACGAACAGAAAAAACCAATTAATGGCTCTGCCTTTTCCGGGGCTATGGAGGTTTCGGTTCAGGGAACAGACTATTTAATTGAAAGGAATTTTGCCCGCCAGGAAAAGAAGACAACAGTCAGGGATATGGACACAGCACGGGAGATTATGCTGTCGGAAGAAAATAATCTGGTGGGTACGCTGCTTAACACAGACAAAAGCACATATCTGAATACATTATGCATCAGTCAGATGGAGGTTTCAACAGATAAAGAAATTGCGGATAAGCTTAATAATTATATTGTGAATATGGCATCAAGCAGAAATGGTGATATCGATGCAGTAAGCGCAATTATGGAACTGAAAAATAAGAAAAAAGCATTCTCAAATAAAGAATTAGAGCAAAAGGAGCAGGAGCTTACCGCCAGACTTTCTTTAGACAGGGATTTTGATGCAGAGCTTGCGGCTGTTAAGGAGGAGTATGCTAAGGTAGAGGCTGAGATGGAGGGAAAAGAGCCGGCAAAGCTTCAGTTTACACCGATTAAGAATCCGGCTGCAGAGGAAACTGCGGAGGAAGATGCTGGGCTTGAGGAAGCAGAGGATTTAAGCGAACCTATGACGAAGCGGGAAAGAGATATAAATATGCTCCGGAATATGGGAAAGAAAAGTGTATTGGATAATGTATTTGTGATTTTATTTATAGCGCTTATCTTTATTGCCCTGTTTGTTGGAGCTGCCTATCTGGTTCCGTTAAACATTCCTGAGATTAAAATGGGAATTATGGGATTTGGCATTATACTGGTTGCGATTACTACGGTTCAGGTTCTGGCGAGACGGGCAAAGCTTTATAAGCTTTTAGAGGAATTGGAGATAGAACAGGGCTTTGAAGAGGCAAAGGCAGAGTCAGCAGATATGGGTACACAGCGGGAGCTGGTTAACAGGTTATCCAATCTGAAGCTCAAAGAGCAGAATATTTTAAAAGAGCGTGCCGGGCAGGAGCAGACCCTTTCAGAGCTCACAAAGCTGAAGGAGCAGATGCAGGCAAATGATGTGGAAACGGCAGCGATTGACCTTGCAATGAAAACCATACAGGATTTATCAGAGGAAATCTATGATTCATTTGGCAGTGTGTTAAATGAACAGGTTTCTGAGATTATCAGCAGAATTACAAATAATAAATATTCTGAGGTTAAAATAGATGACCAGTTAAGAGTGATGGTGAAAAGCGGAAGCTCCTTTATCAGTATGGATTATTTAAGTACTGGTACCATGGAACAGATTTATCTGGCACTCCGTTTATCCATTGCCAATGTACTGATTGCCGAAGAAATGCCAATTATCATGGATGATGTTTTTGTCACCTATGATTATCAAAGATTAAAAGAAACATTAAGCTGTTTGGGCGAATACAGGAACCGCCAGATTATTATTTTTACAACGAATCCGGGTATTCAGGATATGTTCGCAGGCTTGGGAATAGAAAGCAATTATATTGCCATCTAATACAAATTCTTAAGCGATACGGCTGGAAATGAGGGAATAGCATGGCTGATAACAAAAAGTCTACATCCGATAAGCGTAGGGAGTCACGCCCGGCGGCCAAGGCAGCGGGACAAAGCGCTACGAAGAAACCAACACAGAAAAAGTCCCCGGAAGAATTGGAAAAAACAAGGCTGAAAAAGGCAAAGAGGGACCGGAAAAGAAAACGCAAAAAGGTTAGAAGGATTATTTTATCCTATCTCCTGCTTATTGTAGTACTGGTTGGTGTGATTGGCGGATATATTGCCTATGAGAAATTTGGAAAGCAGATTCTAACCTATCGTGAGGATGCAAAGGAAATGGTTGCCAATTCATCTGAGAGCACATTCCGTCAGGATGAAACCTCCATCGTATATGATGCCAAGGGCAAAAAAATGAGAGAGGTTACAGGTGAAAAAGAGGTTTACTATAAGACCTATGATGAGATTCCGGCATATTTTGTGGAAGCCATGGTGTCAGTAGAAGACAGACGTTTTTATGAGCACAATGGTGTAGACTATGAAGGTATTGCAAGAGCCGCCTATATCTTATTTAAAAATAATGGTAATATTACCCAGGGTGCCAGTACGATTACCCAGCAGCTGGCGAGAGGAATTTTCCTGTCAAACGAGGTCAGTTATGAGCGTAAAATTAAAGAAATATTTATTGCGTGGGAGCTGGAAAAGAAATATACAAAACAGCAGATTTTGGAGTATTATCTGAACACAATTTTCTTTTCCAACAGCTATTATGGAATCGGAGCGGCGGCGAAGGGATATTTTGATAAGGATTTGGACGAGTTGTCTGTGTCGGAGGTGGCATTTCTGTGTGCAATTCCCAACAGTCCTACCTATTATGACCCAAGGACGAATTATGACCACACCATAGAGAGACGGAATAAAATATTAAACGATATGCACGATTTGGGCTATCTGAATGATTTGGAGCTTCAGATGGCATTAGAAGAAAAGGTTGTTCTGGCAGAGGAGAAAAAGGTAAGCCATGATTATGTGGAAACCTTTACGAATTTCTGCGCTACAGAGGCATTGATGGAGGCATCCGGCTTTAAATTCCAGTACAAATTTGACACACTGGAGGAACAGCAGGAATATAACAAGAATTACCGCGAAGTATATGACGAATACTATGCAACCCTATATACCGGTGGGTACCAGATATATACGTCAATTGAACAGGACAAACAAAAATTATTACAGCAGGCAATAGACGAGACCCTTTCCGTTGATGAGGAGAAGAACTCGGAAACAGGTATCTACAATCTGCAGGGTGCATCTACCTGTATTGATAATTCTACCGGACGGGTAGTGGCGATTGTGGGAGGACGTACCCAGGATGAGCTGCAGGGATATAGCTTAAACCGTGCATATCAGAGTGCAAGGCAGCCTGGTAGTACGATTAAGCCGTTGATTGTATATACACCGCAGTTAGAGAGAGGCTATACACCATCAACAAGGGTAGATGATACGAAATTTGAGGAGGGGAATATGCCGGAGAATTCCGGAGGCACTTATTCCGGAATGATTTCTCTTGCACAGGCAGTAGCGGCGTCTAAAAACGTGGTTGCGTACCGTTTGTTTGGTCAGCTGACTCCGGAGGTGGGTGCTGAATATCTGTTAAATATGAATTTTAATTATCTGACGATTGAGGACCGGCATAATATGGCAGCCTGTCTGGGCGGTCTTACCTATGGCGCCACAACCGTGGAGATGGCTTCCGGATATGCCACCATTGAAAATGATGGTGAATTCCGTAAACCGACATGTATTGTAAAGATTACAGATGCACAGGGAAATGTTATTGTAGATGATAAAATAAAGTCAAGAGAGGTATACGAATTAAATGCTTCCCGTATGATGATATCCATGTTAAAGGGTGTGTTCACCGGGGGTACGGCAAGTGGTCTTGGTATTTCAGGAATGTCCTGTGCAGGCAAGACAGGAACAACGGATAACAATACGGATGGATGGTTCTGTGCATTTACCCCGTATTATACCACCAGTGTATGGGTGGGATATGATACACCGCAGGCTACAAGGGGCTTGTGGGGCTCTACTTATCCGGGACGTATATGGCATGATTTTATGGAACCGATTCATGAGGGCTTGAAAGACCTTGGATTCCCGGATTATGAATGGGTACGTTCTACTAAGGATTGGAAGGACACCCGTTCCAGCTCAGAGGAAACGGAAGAAAAGGATAAGAAGAAAAAGAAGAAAAAGACAACGGAGAAGACAACAAGGGTTCCGGGTACGGATTCCCCTTCTACAACCACCCAGGTTCCAACGGAGGCACCGACGACGGAGGCACCGACCACTCAGGCACCGACGACGGAGGCACCGACTACCCAGGCACCTGCAACAACTGCAGAGCCGACGGACACACCGACCACTTAGGTCAGGTTCCATGACGGTAACATATAAAAAGAACCGGTATATATGTCAGACGGCATATATATCGGTTCTTTGGTTTGTATGCTGGTTAATGGTTAAGCTGCTTAATAATTTTCCCGAATCGTATGCTTTTCCCGGTATTCATTGATACGGTCCTGAATACGGTCAGTCGGGTCTAAAATTTTTGAAATAGAGGCATCGTGGTTTAAGTGGTCAATCAGCAGTGCAATGTATTTGCTCATATCAGCTGAAATATACCACTCTCTTGAGAGAAGCTCCGGTGTCTGATAGGTAAGGTTGGTAGTAATCACCTTTTCAATGAGTCCGTCTGCTTTTGCCTTGTCAAATACTTCTAAGCCGCTGGTAAACAGACCGAAGGTACAGACACAGAATACTCTTCTTGCATGACGGCTCTTCAATTGCCGGGCAACATCAATCATGCTTTCTCCGGAGGCAATCATATCATCAATGATGATAACATCCTTGCCTTCCACGGAGTCACCGAGAAATTCATGGGCTACAATTGGATTGCGGCCGTTTACTACCCGGCTGTAATCTCTTCTCTTATAAAACATTCCCACATCTACGCCTAAAATATTGGCAAAGTAAATTGCACGGTTCATGGCTCCCTCATCGGGACTGATTACCATCAGATGTTCCTTGGAAAGCTCCAAATCATTGGTGGACAGCAGCAGTGCCTTTAAGAACTGGTAGGTTGGACGAATGTTTTCAAATCCATGGAGCGGAATGGCATTCTGTACCCGTGGGTCATGTGCATCAAAGGTGATGATATTGTCTACCCCAAGGCTCACAAGCTCCTGCAGACACAGTGCGCAGTCAAGAGATTCCCTTTTGCTTCTCTTGTGCTGGCGGCTTTCGTAAAGGAAAGGCATGATTACGGTAATCTTGCGGGCTTTTCCTCCGCAGGCTGCAATTACACGCTTAATATCCGCATAATGGTCGTCTGGCGACATCGGACAATTTCTTCCATATAAGGAATATTCAATACTGTAATTTGTCACATCCACCAATATATATAAATCTTTTCCGCGGACAGACTCCAATAGCTCACCCTTTGCTTCTCCGGAGCCAAAACGTGGGCAGGAAGAATGGACAAGATAAGATTCCTTTTCGTAGCCATTAAATGCAATGGTAGATTTCTCGGCATTATTTCTTGCGGTTCTCCATTTGGAAAGATAAGAATCTACACGCTGACCCAGCGAAGTGCAGCTTTCCATTGCAATAATACCTAATGGGCCTACAGGGATGGTTGATAATAAATTACTGTCATTTGGCATGGTTTTTCCTCCGTTATTTATTTACATTTTTTGTATTGCTTTCCTTCGTTTGGCTAGACGGATATTGTCGCCATAGAAGTTAAAAACCTTATATTCCGCAAATATACGGGTAGCAATCCGGTCAGAATAACGCTCCGTTAATTCCTGAAGATTCAGATTGGTGGATATTACAGTGGATTTCTTTTCCCGCATCCGCGTATTTAATATATCATAAAGCTCAGAAGATACAAAGGAATTTGTAAATTCTGTGCCAAGGTCGTCAATAATCAGTAAATCACAGCTGTAGAGATAACGATATGTCTCCTGGCTGCCTGGGTTCTGCCCTTTTTTCATAATGACGTCTCCGCATACATCCTCAAAGAGATGAATAGCAGTCTGGTATAGGACGGTATGCTGGGTATCCAATAATGCCTTGGCGATACAGTTGGAAAGATAAGTTTTTCCAAGACCCGTCTCCCCATAGAATAAAAGATTACCCCCATCTTTGTCAAATAATTCAATAAAAGACTTAATTTTATTCAGAATGTTGCTCATATTTTCATAAGGAGTATAGGGATGTGTACCATCTTTTTCTTTTGGGTAATAATTTAAATCAAAATGCTCGAAATTTTCGGTCTCCAGAATCTGCTCCAGGGTAGATTGCCTGTAGAGCAGGGAAATAGCAGCCTGTTTAAAGCAGGTACAATACTGGCTGCCCACCCGTCCTGTATCCTGACAGAGGGGACAGGTATAAATCGGTTTCAGATAATCTGCGGGATATCCGTGGGTTTTCAGTAAATCTGTTTTCTCGGCGATTAATGCCTGATTGCGTTCTTTAATGGAAACCGTAGAATCCGTGCCGCTTTTCAGTTTGGTTCGCACTGCATCAATGGAAGAAGAGGCAATGGTCTGGTCAATTTCTGCAATACGGGGAATCTTTTTGTAGATTTCCTCCTTGCGGCTCTGTGAGATTGCACGATTTTCAATTTGGTTCTTATAGTACTTGTTCATTAATTCATCGTACTGGGTATCATTAAATGCCATAATTGCTTCTAATCTCCTAAAATGCTTTTAAAGTGTGTTTTTACTGGTTTGTCTCCTGCAGGAAAAGGTTCTCAAATTCATTTACCACTTGCTGGTTAGTAGAGCTCTGGTATTGGTTAAACTGGTTACTCATGGCTGTTTTCCGGCTGGTGGCTTTTTTCTTTTTTTCCTCCGCCCATTTTTTGTCCAGAGCCTCGATGTCAGAAAGCTTTCTCACATTCTGCTTGTACCAGTTTTCCAATATTCCGTTGACATAGTTAAAGTTTGCAGACTGTGGATTAGAGGCAATCGCACGTTTGCAGGCTTCTATAATAATATTCTTGTTAAAAGAATAGGTATTATACCAGGTATCGATATAAGCTGTTTCCGCAGGGGTTGGAACTCTTCTTGGGATTCCCAGCTGTTTCAGTACCGTAACATAGATGGAGTTGTAATTTTTAGATGCCACCTTGGCATCCTCCACATCCGTTATTCCGTTTTTATACCACTCCAGGGCGACAGCTTCGATATACCGGCAGCTTTTTTTGCCTATGGAAACACAGTATTCCACCAGATATTCCAATAAATCAGGAGAAAAGGATAATTCCTCATATATGTATAATAACGTGTTAATATCGCTTTGCGTTAATGGCTTTGCAAAATATATTTCTGTCTGATAGAGAAGATTTCCAAAATCTTCATCGTTTTTCTTTTCTTCGATAAATGCTGCCTTGTAGGATTTCTTCTTAGGTACGGTGCTTGAACGTCTGATTGCCTCCATCTCAGCAGCAGCTTCCTCCTTTTCCGGGTGGATGTCCGGGGAAGCCGTTTCTTCTTCCACCCCCAGCATAGACAACAGAGAGGCTTCCTCTTTGTCCGGAGCCTTTGGCGACAATGGCAGAATGGTAATACCCGTTAGCACTTTATCCGGGGTATAGTCCAATTGCAGGACGCCCTGTTTAATCCAGTAGCGGATGGCACGGCAGATATCCTTTTCCGTCAGGTTAAAATGGTCTGCAATGTCTGCTATGGTAATGGCACGGCCGCTGTTTAACAGGCGGATAAGGTATAGATAAACCTTCACAAATTCGCCGTTTGCTTCTGTCATATAGTAATCAATAAAGAAATTTGAAACAGCAGAATATGTTTCGTGATTTTTTGTTGTAATTGTAATTGTTTCCACCTGTTTCTCCTCCCTTTATGCCTGTTCTGCCTCTTAAGGCAGAATTGGATTTTCATAAGCATAGGAATTATAACACAGCGCTTTTGAAAAGAAAATAGAACGTCTGTTTCCCACTATGCGGGAGGAAAAAATGTGGATAATGTGGATAGTGTGGATATATAGTTGACATAACTTTGACCTGGGCATACAAGATTAAAAACCGTGTACTGTCAGGTTTATATTATGTAAATAAAAATATCCACAATCTTATCCTGTCAAGTGGAAATTTATAGATTGTGGATATTGTGTAAAACTATTTGCCAAGCAGCTCTTCGCCAATTAAATAAACATCTCCGGCTCCCATAGTTATCAACAAATCATTTTTTTTGCAATTTTTTAATAAATAATTTTCAACTGCGTCAAAGGAACTGAAATATTTTGCATCTGTGCCATATTGTTTAATCCGTTCAGCTAAATCCTTTGCATGAACCAGACCTGTGTCCGCTTCTCTTGCAGCGTAAATATCAATTACAATGACATGGTCAAAGCCCTTTAGTGCGTCCGCAAATTCTTCAAATAACGCCTTTGTCCGGGTATAGGTGTGTGGCTGAAATACTACCCAGAGCTCATTGTGGGGAGTATGACTTGCAGTGGTAAGGGTTGCCTTAATTTCGGTAGGATGGTGGGCATAGTCATCTATGACAGTGACATTGCCAAGGGTTCCCTTTAATTCAAACCGTCTGTGGGCGCCGCCAAAGCATGCCAGTCCGGAGAGGGAATACTCCCTGTCAATATCCAGCAAATCCGCTACCGCGATAGCTGCCAGAGAGTTGGTAACATTATGCAGTCCTCCGATGTTTAAATGAATCCGTTCCTGTGCAATTCCATCAACCATTAAAGTGTAATTCATATGTCCCTTTTCATCCGCTTCAATGTCGGCAGCAGAGTATTTGTTGGTGTCCGCCGTGCCAAAGGTGAGGATGTTGCATTGTAAACCGTTGGTAATGCGGGACAGGCAGTCCATATCACCGTTTACCACCAGGGTTCCGTTGTCCGGGAGATTGGCGGCAAAGGTGTGGAAGCTTTCGATTATTTCATCAATACCACTGAAGAAATCCAGATGGTCGGCATCCACATTCAGGATAATACTGATATAAGGGTAAAATGCATGGAAGCTGTTGGTATATTCACATGCCTCCGTTACGAAGTAATCCGAATTTCCCACCCGGACATTTCCACCGATGGAATCCAGAATACCGCCAACAGAGATGGTAGGGTCTGTATCCGCTTCCATAAAAATCTGGCTTAGCATGGATGTGGTAGTGGTCTTTCCGTGGGTGCCGGCTACAGCTACGGAATATTTGTAGTTGTTCATAATCTGCCCCAGCAGCTGTGCCCTTGTAAGCATTGGAATATTTTTTGCTTTGCAGGCGGCAAACTCCGGATTGTCTGCATGGACTGCTGCGGTGTATACTACTAAATCAATATCGTCTGTAATATTCTCGGCACATTGTCCGATATTAACCATGGCTCCCATTGCAATCAGTTTATCCACAATCTCGGAGCTTTTGGCATCGGAGCCGCTGATTGTAAAATTTTCTTTTAATAAGATTTCGGCTAATCCGCTCATGCTGATTCCGCCGATACCAATAAAATGTACGTGAATAGGCTTTTTAAAATCAATCTGATACATAGATTTTTCCTTCTTCCATAAAAAATAGTTTAGCTAGAATGATTATAATATAAGGTAAAAAGTTTTACAAGGGGCGGTCAGGGGATAATGGGAAAGGATTGTATTTTGGGAGAAATTGTTTTATGATAAGAGGCAGAAGAAACGGAAACTGGCAAGGAGTAAATGCATGGCTGAGAAATACATAATGATTCACGATATTATGAGTGAACACAAGGACCGGATGCTGAATTTAAAAAAATACTATCCTTTTTTTGTGCTGTGTGAAACCACATTTTCGCAGTATAAAGAGGGAAAATATATGGAGCTTGATATGGGTTATATTACCATGGCTACTCTGCGTTTTTTTATCAATGAGAATAACTTCCATGAGAGTGAAATTACCTATGACCAGTATGAGGGCTTTCTCTCGGAGCTTCTCAAAAGGGAATTCCGGCTGGAGCTGGATGCAGAGGAGGAAAAAGAGCTCATTGGCTATATTTTTGACAAGATAAAAAACGATGGCAGGGCATTTACGTTTCCGTATTTTGACCCGGAGGAAAAAAAGAAAAAGACCGCCCGGGTGAAGCTGATTGACAGCCGGATTGTGGACGGCGTAGTGCTTTATCATGTAACCACGGATGGAATTGAATTTTATCTGGATACGAAAGAGATTAAGGAGGAGAGCAATATTTCCGTCCAGCAGCTGCTGCTGGAAAAAATGATTCAGTCGGAAAATTTTGCCGGTGGAATCGAAGTTGTGAGGCGGATTAATAATGAGGTGAATAAGCTTGCCCTGCAGAAGAAGGAGGTTCTGGATTTACTGAGCTATGATGTGTTTTCCGGGGCAAAGGCAAGCGAGGAATACATGGAAACCGTGGCGAAGTGGTTTGATGACGAGTCAAAGCTGTTTGAGAAGAACCGCGCATTGATTGATAAAGCCTTTCAGAAGGCAAATATGGCGAATACTGCAATATTAAGTGAAATCCATAAGCTGGATACGGAGCTGAAAAGGACGATTATTAAACACGGGCAGCTGATTAAGGAGACTATTGAGCTGCAGAGCATTGCAGATGAAATGATTGCCAGAGCCAAGCTTAGAAAGCTGCGCCCGGTATTTAATTTCCGCGATGCCTTAAAAAAGGTCATGGATGACGATAAGCCGGAGCGGTTAGGGGCACTGGTGCAGCCTCTGTTTATGCCAAAGCTGAATAAAACATTTGCGGTGGAGAATATAGACCGGATGCTGGAGAGCAGGATGGACAGTGGGGATGTAAGCGAGAAGGTGGAGAAACGCCGGGTAGATGCGGATTATGTGTTTGAGGATGAGGTGGAAGAGACAAGAATTGCGGGAAACTTTGGCAGACTGTTTGCAGAATTGCTGGAACAGCTGTGGAAGCACGGAAAGACCACCTTGCCGGAGCTTATGGCGATATATGAGATTAAATTCGGAAAAGAGATATATACCAACGGAGATGTCTATTCCTTTCTGGTGCATCTGGCGCAGAAGGACAGGTACGATTTAAAGAAAATGCAGGACAAGCAGGATACCTTTTTAGAGGGGCTGGTTATAGACAAATTGACCATTGAGAAGAAGGACCAGTATGGCAGCATGGTATTCCAGATTGTGTTCAGCCCGGAGAAGGTGCTGGAATTTGGAGAGGGAAGAGATAAGGGCTTTGCCATTACGGATATGCAGTTTGAGGTTGTAGCATAATGATATGGCGGAATGAAAAATTACCCCTGGAGATTGAAAAAAAGCAGTCTCCAGGGGCTTTACTTTACAAAAAGACATGCATATAAAACTTTATGTAAAATATACTTGACAAAATGTAAATAATGAAATATACTCATAAACAAGTTAGAAAAGCATTTTCAATTAAATGAGAACAGAGTGAGGAGGGTTCCGTATGAAGCTGGAAGTAAAAAATATTACAAAATCCTTTGGAGAGAAAGAAATCCTGAAAGGTATTTCCTTTTCGGTGGAAAGCGGCAGGGCGCTGGGACTGCTGGGAAGAAATGGAGCGGGAAAGACAACAACCATCCGCATTTTAATGGATGTGTTTCATGGCAACAGTGGAGAGCTTCTTTTAGACGGTGAGAAATTTGACCAGAGAAAGGTTCAGATTGGTTATCTGCCGGAGGAGAGGGGGTTGTACCCAAAGAGAGAGGTATTAGAGCAGATGGTGTATCTGGCAAGGCTCCGGGGCATCAGTAAGAGCCAGGCAGTGGCAAATGCCAGAAAATGGCTTGAACGGCTGGAGGTTCTTCAATATGAGAAAAAGCTGCTGGAGACATTATCAAAGGGAAACCAGCAGAAGGTACAGCTTGCGTCCACACTGGTGTGTGACCCGGAAATCGTTATTTTAGATGAACCCTTTAGCGGTCTGGACCCAGTTAATTCCCAGATTTTACAGGATGTGGTAAAGGAATTAATTGCAGAGGGGAAAATCGTTATTTTTTCCAGCCATCAGATGAGTTATGTGGAAGAATTTTGCGAGGACATTGTCATTATCAACCAGGGAGAAGTGGTACTTAAGGGAAATCTGTCCGCCATTAAAAGAGAATTTGGAAAGAACCAGCTGGTTCTCAGTGCCAATGGTATTTCACAGGCGGACATGGAACAGCTTTTGAGACAGCAGCTGGCGGATTTGGTTGAGATAACCGGCAGAACAAAAGAGGATGTAATTGTAAGACTGCTGGAGGGAATTACGAGAAAGCAGCTGTTTCAGAGACTGGCACAGATGGATGAATTGGAAATGGAACATTTTGAGAGCTATAAACCGTCTCTCAATGATATTTTTGTGGCTAAGGCAGGTGAGGAATAATGAAGCGTTTTATAACAGTATTTGAATTTGAACTGATGAGTTACATTAAGAATAAATCTTTTATGATTACAACAATTTTAATGGCAGTATTGCTTGGAGCGGTTATGTTTTTGCCAAGATTTATTGACATGTCTGATATACTGGGAACAGAGACTGCCGAAAGCAGGGAGGAAGCTGCCGGTGGGCAGGAGGAACAGAGTGACGAGGCTGTGGCAAGACTTGGAATTGTGGATGAAAACCGGATTTTTTCAGACCCGTCCATTTTAGAACAGGCATTTGGAGATGCCGAATTCGTTTTCATGACAGACAGGGAAGAACTGAAAAGTGCTGTTACCAAAGAGGAGGTTGATGCCGGTTTTTATGTTATGGATGACAGGAGCTATCAGTATTATGTGCTGAACCGGGATATGTCGGATGAAAACCAGGCTATATTCAGTGAAATATTATCGCTGGTTCATAAGCAGAACTACTGTGAAGAGCAAAACCTTGATTATGAAACCTTTGCGGCGGGGTATGAGGCTCCGGTTCAATGCGAGGAGGAGATACTGGGCAAGGATGCGGCAGATAATTTCTGGTATTGTTATGCCCTGGTTATTGTCATTTTTATGGTAATCATTTTGTATGGCGTTATGATTGCGACTTCTGTCACCACAGAAAAAAGCAACCGTTCCATTGAGGTACTGGTGACCAGTATTGATTCAAAATACCTGCTCTTTGGTAAGGTATTTGCAGGTGCGGCAGCAGTAATTGTCCAGCTGGCATTGATTCTCGGGGCAGTGCTTATCGGTTATGGAATGAATCATGCGGCATGGGGAGATAAGCTGGATATGCTGCTGGATATTCCGGCAGATGTTCTGGCAGCCTTTGCAGTGTTTGGAATTGGAGGTTTTCTGTTCTATGCGTTCCTGTATGGCGCTATGGGTGCCCTGGTATCTAAGACGGAGGATATTAACAAAACAGCCGGTACATTACAGATGGTTATTATGCTTGTGTACTTTGCAGTGCTGTTCTCACTGCAGAATCCGGATGGTATGGTTATAAGGGTCTGCTCCTTCCTTCCGTTTTCATCCTATTCTGCAATGTTTGTAAGAATCGGAATGGGAAAGGTAGCGCCATGGGAGGTTGTGGTGTCAGCTGTCATATTGTTTGCCTCCGTCTTCTTTGTGGGATGGCTTGCGGCAAAGATTTACCGGATGGGAACCCTGCGGTATGGTAACCCAATTAAGCTTGGCAGGGCATTAAAGGATATGAAAAATGCAGAGTAGACATAAGGACCAGGCGGAGTGGCAGATATATAGTAAAGTTGGCGGAGTCAGGAGGGGATGCATAATGAAAAGAGCAAAAAGGATTGTATATTTAATAATGGTAATGATGGCAGGCGCTTTTACTACCGGCTGTGGTAAAACAGAGGGTCAGAATCTTCTGGGTTTTGTTTGTGGCATTTTATGTGGTCTTGTTCTTATCAGATTTATGGCATGGATTGTCTCTAAATTAGGGGGCAGAATAGCGACCAGATGCAGGAAGGACTCCTATGATGAACGCCAGCTGCTGGCAAGAGGGCAGGCTTATAAAACGGCATTTTTTACATTGCTGTTTTATACCATGGCAGTTTCCCTGCTGGATGATATATTCGCAATCTCAATATTTATGTCCTTTTGCGGAATCTGGATTGGCATTGCTTTGTCCATTATGGTTTTTGCAGTAATCTGTATCTTAAAGGATGCATATATGTCACTGTATGAAAATATCAGGGGTATTATTATGGTATTTTCCATTGTTGGAATCCTGAATATTGCAGTTGGAATCCGGACGATTCTGGAAGGGCGTCCGTTGCTGGATGATGGAGCTATTTCGGTAGAATGGACCAATCTAGTGGTGGGAATTTTGTTTCTTGTTATCCTGATTGTTTTTTGCGGAAAGGTGATTTATAATAAAAAACAGTTTGAAGAGGAAGCTGAAGATGAGGAGAGCCGCCTATGAAAAATTTGAAAATGAAATCCGCCAGGGCTGCTCTTGATATGTCACAGCAGGATTTGGCGACAGCGGTTAACGTTTCCAGGCAGACCATCAATGCCATTGAAAAAGGGGATTATAATCCCACCATCAACCTTTGCAGGGCGATATGCAAGGTGCTTGGCAGGACATTGGATGAGTTGTTCTGGGAGGAATAACGCAGAATAGAGGGAAAACAGATGGCAGCAAATGAGAAATATCCAGAGTTTACAAAAGAAATGAAGAAGACACATACTATTTTGATTCCGAATGCTATTCCGGTGCATTTCAGCATTATGGGTTCTGTTTTCAGGGAAAACGGATATCATATTGCATTCTTGAATTATTCTGGCCAGAAGATTGTGGATACAGGTTTAAAATATGTTCATAATGATACTTGCTATCCGGCAATTATTGTAATTGGGCAGCTTATTTATGCATTGGAATCCGGCGATTATGACCCTGAGAAAACGGCGTTGATGCTGTATCAGACAGGGGGCGGATGCCGGGCTTCTAACTATGTACACCTGCTTCGGAAAGCCCTTAAGGCAGCGGGGTATGCACAGGTACCGGTGGTGTCAATCAATTTTGGAGGAATTGAGAAAAACAGCGGCTTTAAGGTGACGGCGCCTATGTTTCTGAAAGGATTAATTTCATGGCTGTATGGAGATTTTTTGATGCTGCTTCGCAATCAGGTTCTTCCATATGAGGTGGAAAATGGAACCTGTAAGAAGCTGGTGGAAAAATGGACGGAGAAGCTTACGGCACAGTTCCGTCATAACAAAGGGATAACAAAGAGGGCAATTACCCGCAATTTTGCTGAAATTGCAGAGGATTTCAGCAGGGTGGAGATTCGGAAGACAGACAAGCCAAAGGTGGGTATCGTCGGCGAGCTGTATGTAAAGTATGCGGATTTTGGAAATAATCATTTACTGGATTTTCTGGTGGAGCAGGGTGCGGAGGTCATGGTGCCGGGAATTCTTGGATTCGCTCTGTACAGCCTGAACATAGGAATGGAAAACGGGCGTTTGTACGGGGATAAGAAGGGGGTTCCCTTTAGCTGGTTTGCAGTCCGGTATGTTGAAAAGCTGGAGAGCATTATGCTGTCTGTCCTGAAAGCTTACCCACAGTTTGACACACCTGTGCCCTTTAAAATGCTGAAGGATTTTGGAGACGAAACAATCAACCGTGGTGTGTGCATGGGCGAAGGGTGGCTGTTGACGGCAGAAATGGCAGAGCTGATTGATAAAGGGTATAATAATATTGTATGCGTGCAGCCTTTTGGATGCCTGCCCAACCATATTGTGGGGAAAGGCATGATTCGGAAGCTTCGGGAACAGTATCCGGAGGCGAATATCTGTGCCATTGATTATGATGCCGGTGCAACAAAAGTAAATCAGGAAAACCGGATTAAACTGATGCTTTCCCTGGCAAACGAGGGGCTTTCCTCCTGAATGCGGCATAATTTGCAATAAAGGGGTACAAGTGTGAAAATCATACTTGTACTTTTTTTGTAAGTATGGGAAAATAAAGAATAGTGCATTTTATGATAAAGGAAGCAAGCATATGGAGATGAAAAATTTAGAAAAAGCCATGGATATATATGCCAGGCTGATAACCGGAGAGGAAATTAAACGCAGCGGCGCCAATGGTAATCTGTATGACGATTACTATGGCAATGCAGAGGTGTATGAAATTGTTGGAGTCATCTTAAAAAAATTAAATCTGAACATATATGAATATAAGGAAAGTCTTTTTCTTTCCGCAGGGGAAAATAACCGCATATTTGGTTATACCAATGAAGAGCTGAAAAGGATTATGGGACTTCGGTATAACAGGGAGCTGTATCTTTGCTATTTTATCATGTATGAGATTTTACTGGCGTTCTATTCGGATTCCGCCTCTTACCAGTTTAAGGAATATATAAGGATAGAGACGGTTATGGATGAGGTTACAAAGGCGCTTTCCGTTTTCACAAAGGATATTGCGGTTTATGATTTAGAGGAGGAAGAGCAGGAAAGCTTTCGGGCAGTAGCCCTGCTATGGGACGAGCTTCCGGCAAGTACCCTGGAAGGACAGGAGGAAATCCGTGCATCCCGTGCATCGAAAGCGAGCCTGGTAAAGCTGACATTTAATTTTCTGGTAAATGAGAATTTATTTGTAGAGGTAAATAAACGCTATTATCCAACGGAACGCTTTAAGGCAATTGTGGAGCATTATTTTGAGGAGTACCGGGGACAGATTTATGATGCGCTGTCAGGAGAAAATACAGATACAGAGGTTTAAGCTATGCCAAATATTAATCGAATTCGTGTAAATAATGTCAAATACAACTTTGGAACCCAGGGATATGATGATTTTTCCATGCGAATGTACGGGAAAAACACATTGTACGACCTGGCGAATGGTGGCGGCAAGAGTGTGCTGATGCTGCTCCTGTTACAGAATCTGATTCCAAACTGCACCCTGGACGAGAAGCAGCCTATTGAGAAGCTGTTCCGGAATGGGGGCGGAAACACCACCATTCATTCTCTGGTGGAATGGCGGCTGGACGACAAGGATATCAGGGAAGGCTTCCGTTATATGACTACCGGTTTCTGCGCCCGCAAGGCAAAGGATATGGATACATCCGATAATGGGCAGCTGTCCCTTGCGGAAACGGGGAACGGAGATAAAGCAGCAGCATCCGGGGAAAATGCGGATGTGGGAAGGGACAGTGCGTCAATTGAGTATTTTAATTATTGTATTTTTTACCGGGATTATAATGAAAATGATATTGTGAATCTGCCGCTTCAAAACAGCAGGGAGCGGATAACCTATTCCGGTCTCAAAAGCTATCTCAAAGATTTGTCCAGGAAAAATCTGAACCTTAAGGTGTATGTCTTTGAGCGCAAGGGAGAATACCAGCGCTTTATCAGCCAGTATGGTCTGTTTGAGAGCCAGTGGGAGATAATAAGAGGAATTAATAAGACCGAGGGACATGTCCGGACCTATTTTGAGACCCACTATAAGACCACCCGTAAGGTGGTGGAGGATTTGCTGATTGAAGAGATTATTGAAAAGGCATTTCTTGTTAAAACAGAGCAAAATGATGTCAGCGAGGATATGGCAAAGACGCTTTTAGATATCAAAGACAAGTTAGTGGAGCTTTCCAGAAAAAAGAGTGAGATTGTAAATTTTGATAAAGAAACAGAGCTGATGCATCTGCTGGAGGGCAGAGTATCTTCTTTTCTGTCTCTTTATGAAGAAAAGGATAAGGTAGCCGGTACACTGGCAGATATTTATGTGACAGGCGAAGCACTGAGTGCACAGGGTGAGGAAGAGATTGCCCGGATGGAGGAGAAAAAGGCTGCCATGGAACAGCAGCTTATCTCGGAAAGAAGACGGATAGAGGGCTTAAAGATTATAAAGGACCAGTATGATTTAGAAGCTATCAAAAATGAAATGCAGATACTTTCCGGTCATGTTAACCAGGCATCACAGGAGCTTGACCAGGCAAAGGCGGAGCTGGATTTGAAGGAGAGCATCAATGACTACATACATTTTTTGGATGACAAGGCACAGATGGAGGAAAATCAGGCGGTAATTGCCGCTTCCAATGACGCAAATTCTGACCAGCTTTTCAAATTACACCAGTATGCGGCTCTTAAAAAGCAGATGGATGATGAAAAGTTAAAGGATATCAGAAGCCGTCTTGACAGCAGACAGCAGGAGCTTAAGCGGCTGTCTGAGGAGCTTAAGACCTTAACCCATGTTGCGGAAGAGGGCAGGATAGCCCTGGCGGTGGCAAAGAGCCATAAGGAGCATTTTAATGAAGAATACTTAAAGCGCATGGAAGAAATCGGCGCAGTCCGGAAAGAGATTTCGATTCTGGTGTTAAGTGATTTAAAGGATTTGATGAAAAGCTTAAAGGAGGAAGAGGCTGTGCTCCGGGAAAAGAAGGAGCAGGCGGAAGGCTCTTATTTGCTAGATGTACAGCAGCTGAACGAAAGGGAAAGAGCCCTCTATGTGGAACAGGAGAAGCTGGCAGCTTCACAGAAGGCTTTAGAAGAGGCGGAGGAGAAGAATAAGGAATATGTCCTAAACCAGGACCGCCTGAAAAAAATGGTTCAGATATATGGTGTGAAGGACATGGAAAGCCTCTATGATACCATTAAGGAGAGGGCATTTGACCACAGAGTGGCTGTTGCAGAACTGGAAAGAAAGATTGCAGGGGTAAACCGGCATTTGGAGCAGATTAAAGAAGGCAGAATTTTAGAGGAATCGGAGGCGGTTTCAAAGGTAAAGGATTATCTGGAGAGCCGGCACGGGGACTTTGCCCTGTCGGGAGTGGATTATCTGTCAGCCCTGCCGAAGGCTAACCGGGAGGAGCTGTTAACCCGTTTTCCAATGCTTCCCTATGGTGTGGTGACAAAGCAGTTTGATTTGGTGGAAGAGGACGAGCGTATTGGAACCATTGACCTTGGCAGCCAGGCAGTGCCAATCTATGACCAGAATGTCCTGGAATCTCCGTATGTTCCGGATGAACAGAGGGGCGTAGTACTGATTGCAAAGGACAGAAATACCTTTTTAAAGGAGGATGCCCTTGCCCTGGAAGCCACCCGTCTGGAAAAGAAATTGACGGAGCTGAATGAGGAATTAGAGCGTTTTGGGGAAATGCGTGCCACCTATGATGAGGATTTGGATTATACGGCGAAGCTTACGGATGCCGCTTTTCTGAATGCAGAAAATGAGGTGCAGGAGGGAAAGGAAAGGGTTCTGGAATATAAGCGCAGTATAGACAGTATAAATGCAGAGCTTGAGCGTATCCGTGCCCATGGTGAAAAGCAGAAGGAGGAGCTGGCAAGAGCGGAGGAGACATTGCTGGCAAACCAGGGGGAGCAGGTTAAGCTGGCAGGCATTGAAGCAAAAAGTGATTTGGCAGAGGACACCAAAAAACAGCTGGATTTTTATACAGCCGAGGTGAAGCGTCTGGAAAGTGATACTGCAAAGGCAGAGTCGGAGCGGGAGACGGCAGCCCTTAAGGCAGAGGAGTTGAACCAGCAGATATCCCATATGGAGAAGCAGATTGCAGAGGTGCTTTCTGACTGGGAAACGGTATATAAGGACTACTATGTGGAACAGGAATATAAATTAACTGCGGTTAATATTTCTGAGGAACAGTTAAAGGCAGAGTTTCTGGCTGCAAAAGCAGTGGTGGAGCAGGCTACGGTTGTGCTGGAGGATAAGAAAAAGCTGATTGCCACCTTACAGGACAGTATGCAGCGGGAGCTTAAGATTATTGAGCGCCGGGGCGTTAAGGCTGGGGTATTGGAGCAGCTTAAGGCTTCCGGTGAGCTGCATCCGGTGGATGAGGAATTTATTAACCGTCTGAGTATGCATTTATCCCAGATTGGGGTGCGGTGCGACCAGCTAAAAAGTGATTATAAAAAGAAGGAGCATGAGGCGACAAAGCTGGAGGGACGCATTGAACAGGCAGTCCAGGCGTTAAGGGAACGGTTTGGAGAGCAGGCTTTAGAAGAGCTTTCCGGTTTGTCCGGAAAACAGAATGGAACGGATGCTTTAGCAAATACAGGGGTCACAAGGGAAGAGGCTGTGCAGGCAATTGCCGAGGGAGACCGGATTCTTAAGAACCTTCAGGAGAAGATGCGGGATTTCCAGAAGGAATACCAGCAGTATGTGAAAAACAACAGCGTCATAACGGACCTCTATAAGGATGTAAAACGTATTGTGGAAGGTGAAGAGCTGGACACCTCCAATGCGGTTATTCTTGTGAAGGAGCAGGAGGAAATCCGTGAAATCTTCGAGGAATGTCTGCTACAGTATGATAAGAGCAGCAAGGCACTGGCAAGGGCAAAGCAGGAGCTTCTGAATTATAAAACACAGACAGCAAACACCCTGTTTGCCATGGGCGCATTTGAATTGTCCACCTCTATTAAGGATGATGTTGAGGTGCCGGAGAGCTACAGTGACGCCAGGGCACTGCTTTCCAATATCCGGGAAATGATATCCTATATTGTTCTGGAAAAGGAACGTGTGGAGCAGGGAATCGAAGATATGGAAGCCATTAAGAATAATTTTGAAAATCAGTGTATTGAGCGGTGTAAGGATGTGCGCACAGAACTGGATAAGCTTCCGAAATTATCCCGGATTCAGCTGGACGGCGAAATGATACAGATGGTAACCCTTACGATTCCATATGTGAAGGAAGAATTTATAAAGCAGAGAATGTCAGATTATATTGATGAGGTGGTAAATGGTGCGGACCGGTTTCAGGATAATAATGACCGCATAAAATACATGAAGAACCAGCTGCTGTTAAAGAAGCTTTTCGGCGTAATGGTTACAGATATGAATGCCATCCGGTTAAAGCTCTATAAGCGGGAGCGCATGAAGGAGCAGAGCCGCTATCTCCGCTATGAGGAGGCGGTTGGAAGTACCGGGCAGTCCCAGGGTATATACATCCAGTTTCTGGTGTCCATCATCAATTATATTTCCGGAATGTATGCACCGGAGGCGGAAGCCAGTGAATTGAAAAAGGTTATCTTTATCGATAATCCTTTTGGCGCCGCAAAGGATATCTATATATGGGAGCCGATTTTTGAACTGCTGAAAACCAATAATGTACAGCTGATTGTCCCAGCCCGTGGTGCAACACCGGCGATTACCAACCGGTTTGATGTAAATTATATTTTAGGGCAGCAGCTGGTTGGAGGCAGACAGCAGACTGTGGTGGTGGATTACAGAAGCCAGGTGGCACAGGAGGAGCTGGAGTATGAGAATCTGGAGTATAGCCAGGGAACCTTTGACTTTATCTGATTATTGGCAATGCTTACTTTGAAATTGAGTATTCACTGCACATATGATAAAATGAAGCTGTGTCCGGAAGGATACAATATGGATGGAAGAGAGGAAGAAACATGAAGAATAAATCAGTATTAATTTTGGCGGCATTTTTAGCGGCAGGATTAACGGGCTGTACCGTTAATCAAACCCAGCCGGAGCAGGAGCCGGACAGTGAGGTTACGACAGAGATTGCAGAGGATACGGAGTCCGTCAGTGAGGAGAGCTCTTCCGAAACACAGGAAGAGAAAACGGAGGCTGCAGAGAGCACGGAGCAGGAGGAGAGCACAGAGAGCAGGGTCACAATTTCCTATGAAACCCTGCAGGATGACAGAACCCTGGCGGATGGAACCGTCATTGTATCGGCTTCTTATCAGAAACCGACGGTAACGGTGGAGGGAAATGAGGCTGCAACGGCGGCAATTAAGCAGGAATTTGACAGCGATGAAGAGGCATTTAATATCAGGGTAGACGAGATTGAGGCGGAGGCAGGAGCTTACTTTACGGAAGGCACAGGTGAAGAAGCGATGCCTTATGCGAATGAAGTAAATTATACGGAAAAAAGAGCCGATGGCAGAATTATTTCCTTTGAGAGGAGTAATTATTCCAATTTAGGAGGTGTCCACGGTAATACCTATGTAAGCGGGCTGAATTTTGATACCCAGACCGGGGCAAGGCTGACTTTGGACGACATTACGGATGACAGGGAAAGCTTCCTTGCAGCGGCAAAGGAGTATGTGCTGTCACTTTGCGAATCCGATGCCTATAAGGACCGCCTGGTTCCGGAATACCAGGACTATCTGGATGATATTTTACAGGAGGATTTATGGTATCTGGATGAAGAGGGAATTACCTTTATTGCAAACACCTATACATTGGCAGCCTATGCAGAGGGTACACTGCGGTTTACCGTTCCCTATGAGAATTTAAATGGTCTGAAGGCAGAATATAGCAAGTAAAAGAATAAGTTTTTGTTTTGGTTTTAAGAACAGGAGGGAGCGGCATGCAGGCAGTATTGGAAAATGATAAATGGAAGGTGGCCATTAACCACTTTGGGGCAGAGCTTTGTAGTATAGTAAAAAAAGAAACCGGAGTGGAATATGTGTGGAATGGGGATGAGAGATTCTGGAAACGGAGTGCCCCGGTTTTATTTCCTTTTGTGGGCAGCTTGAAAAACAAGGAGTTTTTGTATGGAGATAAGGCATATCCCATGGGACAGCATGGCTTTGCCAGGGATATGGAATTTTCCCTTGTGTCCAATGATGGAAGGCAGGCATGGTTTTCGTTAAGCTCTGATGATACAACCTATGAAAAATATCCCTTTGCATTTACACTGGAAATCGGATACGTGTTAACGGATAATACCATAAAGGTTATCTGGAGGGTGATAAATGAGGATGAAAAGCAGATGTATTTTTCCATTGGGGGACATCCGGCATTTATGTGTCCTCTGGATGGTGAGGGCAGGCAGACGGACTATTTTATTGCCTTTGACTCCGATAAAAATCTGGTCTATTCCAAGCTCAGTGAAAACGGACTGGTGTATAAGAAGGATAATATTCTGGAAACTAACGGGGGGAAAATGCAGATAACAGAGAATCTGTTTGATGAGGATGCCCTGGTGGTGGAAGGCGGACAGGTCCACAGAGTTTCTCTCTGTAAGCCGGATGGAATCCCATATCTTACGGTAACCTTTGATGCGCCGTTATTTGGACTATGGTCTCCGGCAAAGAAAAATGCGCCGTTTATCTGTATTGAGCCATGGTATGGGCGGTGTGACAGTGAGGCATTTACAGGGACACTGGAAGAGAGAGAGTATGGCAGCAGCCTTGCGCCTCATGAGAGCTTTGAAGCAGCATTTGAGATTCAGGTCGTATAACCGGATAAAAGCTATCCTCTATTATTGGTAGGGAATAGCTTTTTGTTGTTTATTTTATTTAACCATGTTCATAAAATAATTATTATTTGAACGATTATATATTGAAAATATGGATAAAGTAGAATATAATAAAAACAATTTTACTTTGCCGGGAAGTGGATAAGGAGAACAACATGAGTGTTAGAGCAACTGCAGCGGTATGGGCTGGCAAGTTTACAACAAAGATTTTAAAATTAGCAGGAAGTGGCGGAACTTCATTGCCGGGAAAGGTGGTTTTGAAAATCTGCCCGGATATTCTGGGACATCTGGCGAAGAATATGAAGATTATCTGTGTGACAGGAACCAATGGGAAGACAACCACCTGCCATGTGATAAGGGATATGATTGAAGCCAACGGCAATACGGTGTTTTGCAATGATGCGGGAGCGAACCTGTTAGGAGGGATTGTGTCTGCTTTTGTTGGAGCTGCCACCCTTGGCGGCAGGGTAAAGACCGATTATGCCCTGCTGGAGTGTGACGAAGCCGCTCTCAAATCCATAGTAGAGCATTTTGGAGATTTGGATGTGACGGCAGTTGTGACCAATGTATTCCGGGACCAGTTAGACCGGTATGGTGAGGTGCTGACCACCGTTAATAAGATTCGTGCAGGGCTGGAGCAGCTGCCTGATGTGAAGCTGGTACTGAATGCAGACTGTTCCCTGACCACTTCTTTAAAGGATTTATCGAATAGTGGAATCTATTATTTTGGCGTGAACGGTCCTTTGTATGAAGGAACCTCTTCTGATATTTCGGATGCGGTTTACTGTATTCACTGCAAGACCAAATATCAATATCATTACCATACCTTTGGCCACCTGGGCGGTTTTTACTGTGAAAAATGTGGCTATAAACGGCAGACACCGGATGTGGCGCTGACAAGGGTATGCGAGTGGAGAGATGGCTCAGAAGTAGTTGAGATGGAGGTTTTCGGAAAGAAGCTGCAGGCAGAGGTTATGCTGCCGGGCGGCTATAATTTGTATAATGCACTGGCAGCCACTGCTGTGGCACATTTGATTGGACTGCCGGAGGATAAGATTGCTTCTGTGCTTGGAAGCCTGACCACTCATTTTGGACGGATGGAGCAGGTACAGCTGGGAAACAGCTCCCTGAATATGGTTCTGGTAAAGAATCCGGCAGGCTTTAACGAGGTGCTGCAGTTTCTGATTCAGCAGCGGCCTGCAGGGAATATTGTGTTTGGTCTCAATGATAACTATGCAGACGGCAAGGACATCTCATGGATTTATGATGTGGAATTTGAACGTCTGACCGAAGCGGCAGCGGGGGCGAAGCATTTCTATTTTACCGGAAAGCGTGCTTATGATATGCAGCTTCGTTTAAAATATGCGGATTTTGATACGGATAAGTTCAGTGTGGAAAAGGATTATAAGACTTTGATTACACAGTTAGAGCAGTCCGGTGAGCAGACATTTCTGGTACTTTCCTATACCTGTATGCTGGAATTCCGGGACAAGCTGAGTGAATTTGTCCCCCTTAAGAAATATTCGCGAGAGCAATGAGCAGTGCGTCAGGAAAAATAGACTGGCTGCCGTTGTGCTTGCACAAAAGGCAGTCTGTCTATTTTTCCTGACATAGGGCGAACGCCCGCGGCCGAGATGAAGCGGAGCGGAATCGAGGTTGGCACTGCGCACTGCGGGGAAGGGAAACCCCGCAACCAGACTAAAATATAAAAGGAGAAAAAAATGGGCAATACAAGCTTACACATTTGTCATTTATACTATGATATATTAAACCTCTATGGAGATAACGGTAACATCCGCACCATGGAAAAACGGCTGGCATGGCGTGGAATTGGCTCAGAGGTAACAAGATTATCCTTTGGTGAGGTGAATCCTGACCAGCAATATGACATCATTTTTATTGGCGGCGGACAGGATTTTGAGCAGGAGCTTTTAGTAAAGGATTTGTTTGCCTACAAGGCGGAATGGCTGAAAAATGAGATTGAAAAGGGAACGGTTATCCTGGGGATTTGCGGCGGCTACCAGATGCTGGGAAAATATTATGAGGCGGCAGACGGTACAAGGGTAGATTTTCTTGGAGGAATTGATGTATATACTACAGCCTCCGATAAGCGTATGATTGGTAATTTTGTCTATGAATACACCAGGGATGACGGAGAGACATTTCCGATTGTGGGCTTTGAGAATCACAATGGGCAGACCTGGCTGGGAGATAAGGTGAAGCCCATGGGAAAGATTGTCAAGGGTTATGGCAACAACGGAGAGGATGGAACAGAGGGAGCGCGCTATAAGAATGTCTTTGCAACCTATTCCCATGGACCGTTATTGCCGAAAAATGCAAGAATTGCAGATGAACTGTTGGAGATTGCCTATATGCGCAAATATGGTGAGAAGCTTCCGGAGCTTGAGCATGTGATGGAGGATGCGGCTTTGAATGATATTAAAAGCCAGCTGGGATGTTAGCAGCTTTTTGCTGCCAGCGGCATAAGATAAGAGTAGCACTTTAATATAAAATGGGGAAGGATGATAACATGATATCAATATTATCCAAAATATTTATAAGAGGGAAAGAGGGTTCTGCTAAGCGTAAGGCATACGGAACTCTTTGCAGTATTGTGGGAATTTTATTAAATGTATTTTTGTTTGCAGGAAAATATTTTGCGGGAATCATCAGCGGTTCCGTTGCAATCACGGCAGATGCATTTAATAATCTGTCAGACGCCGGTTCTTCTTTTATCACTCTGGTGGGGTTTCTTTTTGCGGGAAAAAAGCCGGACCCGGACCATCCGTTTGGACATGGGCGGTTTGAGTATATTTCGGGATTTGTGGTATCAATTGCGATTTTGTTAATGGGCTTTGAACTGCTTCGCAGCTCTGTGGACAAAATTATCCATCCAAAGCCGGTGGATACCAGTACGCTGACCATGGTGATTCTACTGGTTTCCATTGCAGTAAAGCTTTATATGGCATTTTATAACCGTTCTGTGGGCAGGAAAATCGGTTCTGCCGCCATGGAGGCGACAGCGATTGATTCGTTGTCGGATTCCGTTGCCACAACCGTTGTTCTCCTTGCCATGCTTGTTATGCGGTTTGCAGGCATAAATATTGACGGAGTGTGCGGTGTGCTGGTGGCAGTGTTCATTTTATATGCCGGTATTCGTGCAGCAAAGGAAACCCTTGACCCGTTAATGGGATTAGCTCCGGATAAGGAATTTGTAGAACAGGTTGAACAGATTGTGATGTCCCATGACATGGTTAAGGGAATCCATGACCTGGTAGTCCACGATTATGGTCCGGGAAGGCGTATGATTTCACTGCATGCAGAGGTTCCGGGAGACCATGATATCTTTGAGATACATGATTTGATTGACCGGATTGAGCGGGAGCTGGATGAAAAACTGGTTTGTGAAGCAGTAATTCATATGGACCCCATCGAGACAGATAACGAAGAGGTTGCCAGGATGCGGGATTTGGTAGCCGGACAGGTAAAATTAATTGATGACAGAATGACAATACATGATTTCCGTATGGTGACAGGAAATACCCATACCAATCTGATTTTTGACGCAGTGGCGCCCTATGATTTGAAAATGAGTACGGAACAGGTTAAGAATAAGATTGAAGAACTGGTGCAGGATTTAGAGGGAAATTATTATGCAGTAGTACATATCGACCAGAGTTATATATAGCGGAAGGTTGTTTTTTTGCAGGGGACGACAGATAAAAAATACAGGGAGGCTTTGTGGGGAGAGAAGAAAAACGTGTAATGCGGATATTATATATTTTAAAAATACTGTGGGAGGAGACGGACGAGGCGCATCCGATGTCCGCAGCCCGGCTTTCAAAGCAGATGGAACAGTATGGCGTCAGCTGCGAGCGGAAAGCGGTTTACCGGTATCTGGAGGAGCTGGCAGAGTTTGGCTTTGACATTGTGAGAACAAAGCAGGGGGCATATCTTGCCGGCAGACAGTTTGAATTGCCGGAGCTAAAGCTTTTAGCGGATGCAGTGCAGGCTTCCAAATTCATCACGGCAAAAAAGTCGGAGGAGCTTATTTGCAAGCTTGGAAGGCTGCTGAGCCGTCATGACAGCGATAGGTTAAGGCGGCAGATATACATAAAGAACCGTGCCAAAACCATGAACGAAAGCATCTATTACAATGTGGATGCTGTCTTTGAGGGAATACAGAAAAACTGCCAGATTACCTTCACCTACTGGAATTGGAATATGGAAAAGGAAATGCAGGCAAAGCATAACGGGAAAAAATATGTGATTTCGCCCTGGATTCTGATTTGGGAGGATGAGAAATATTATCTGGTGGGTTATGACGAAGAGGCAGACCGGTTAAAGCATTTCCGGGTGGATAAAATGCGGCAGATTACTGTCCGGGAAAAGCCCCGGATGGGGAGAGAGCTGTTTGAACAATTGAAATTGTCCTCCTACTCTGTTTCCACCTTTGGGATGTTTCAGGGCAGGCAGGAGACAGTGATCCTGCTGGCAGACCGGGAACTGGCAGGGGTTGTGATTGACCGATTTGGAAAGGCTGTGTGGATGCATCCGGTAAGTGAGGAGCATTTCACTGCCACGGTTGAAGTGGAGGTAAGCAACCAGTTTTTTGGATGGATTGCCGGGTTAGGAGGCAGGGTAAGGATAACAGCACCGGACTGGGTGGCGGAAGAATACAAGAAGCTGATACTTCAGCTTATGCAAAGTATGGATGAAAACGGGGTGTAAGAAATGAAAAAATATTTAATGGCGCTGGACCAGGGTACAACAAGCTCCCGGTGCATTATATTTGATAAAAAGGGGAATATTATTTCCATGGCACAAAAGGAATTTACCCAGTATTTTCCGCAGTCAGGCTGGGTAGAGCATGATGCCAATGAAATATGGGCATCCCAGATGGGGGTTATGGCAGAGGCAATGGCGAAATGCTCTATGGAGCCAGAGGAAATTGCGGCTATCGGAATTACCAATCAGCGGGAGACAACCATTGTGTGGGACAGAGAGACCGGGGAGCCGGTTTATCATGCCATTGTATGGCAGTGCAGGAGAACGGCGGATTATGTGGAGCAGTTAAAAGCGGAGGGCTATGACAGGGTCATTAAGGAAAAGACCGGCCTCATTGTGGACCCTTATTTTTCTGCCACCAAGCTGAAATGGATTCTGGATAATGTAGAGGGCGCAAGACAAAGGGCAGAGGAAGGGAAGCTTCTGTTTGGAACCGTGGATACATGGCTTATGTATAAGCTGTCCAGGGGCAGGATTTTTGCAACGGATGTGACCAATGCCTCCCGTACCATGCTATATAATATTCATGACCTTTGCTGGGACAAGGAACTGCTCTGTAAATTTGATATACCGGACTGCATGCTGCCGGAGGTGAAATCTTCCTCTGAAATATATGGACAAACGGCGGCTTCTGTTCTTGGGCAGCCGGTTCCCATTGCGGGAGTGGCTGGCGACCAGCAGGCGGCATTGTTCGGGCAGTGCTGCTTTGAAGCAGGAGAGAGTAAAAATACATATGGAACGGGTTGTTTTCTTCTGATGAACACAGGAGACAGGGCGGTGGACTCGGAGAATGGGCTGCTCACCACCATAGCCATCGGCAGAAACGGAAAAGTACAGTATGCCTTAGAGGGCAGCGTGTTTGTGGCAGGAGCTGCCATTAAATGGCTGCGGGATGAACTGAAAATGATTGATTCGGCTGCCGAGACGGAGGTGCTGGCAAATTCCGTACCTGACAGCAACGGCGTCTATGTAGTGCCCGCATTTACAGGTCTGGGAGCACCTTACTGGGATGCTTATGCCAGAGGGGCGGTGTTTGGATTATCCAGGGGCTGCAGCCGGGCACATTTTGTCCGGGCAACATTGGAATCGCTGGCTTACCAGTCTTTGGATGTGATTCGCGCAATGGAGGAGGATTCAAAAATTCCGGTTACCTCCCTGCGGGTGGATGGCGGAGCCAGTGCCAATGATTTTCTCCTGCAGTTTCAGGCGGATATTTTACACGGCGAGATTATACGTCCAAGGGTGGCAGAGACGACTGCCCTTGGCGCAGCTTATCTGGCGGGACTGGCGGCAGGCTATTATAAGGATACAGAGGAAATAAAGGAAAACTGGATGCGGGACCGTGTGTTTGCACCGGCATTTGCGGAGGAAAAAAGGAGTAAGCTGTATGCCGGCTGGAAGGATTGTGTGAGCCGGATACGCAAATCCTGAACCTTTAAGGATAAAGAAATTTACCGGAGAGAAAAAAGATATATTTGGAGTAATATAAAATGAAGACGGGAAACATATTATTACAAGAGGAATTACCAGAGAAAACAGGCAGGGAGCATAGGATGTGTAACCCGTGGGTTGTTTTTATTCTGGCTATGGTGTGCTGTATTCTGTGGGGAAGCGCTTTTCCCTGTGTAAAGCTTGGATACCGGTTGTTTGGCATTGACACCTCGGACACTTTTACCCAGATTTTATTTGCAGGGATACGGTTCCTGCTGGCAGGAATACTGGCGCTGATAATCGGGAGCGCTGCACAGAAAAAATGGCTGGTGCCTGCAAAATGGGAAATTCCACGAATTGTGAAGCTCTGCCTTTTCCAGACCGTATTGCAGTATTTTTTCTTTTATCTGGGGCTGGCGAGAACAACCGGAGTCAAGGCGTCCATTATTGAAGCTGCAAATGTATTTGTTGCAATTCTGGTGTCAAGCCTTATTTTCCGCATGGAGCGGCTGACCCTTAAGAAGATGGCGGGATGTATAATTGGCTTTGCAGGAGTAGTGCTGATTAATTTAAACGGCGCAGCCACGGGAATGGATTTGCATATGAGCCTTACGGGTGAGGGCTTTGTGTTTTTTTCTACTGTTGCATATGCATTTTCTTCGGTGCTGACTAAAAAATATGCAAAGGAGTCCAATCCGGTTTTACTGGCAGCGTATCAGTTTATGGCGGGAGGACTGATTATGGCAGTGGCGGGGCTTGCCGGTGGCGGAAGGCTTCAAATGGTTACGGGAAAGGGAATTGCAATGCTGCTTTATCTCGCCTTTGTCTCAGCGGCGGCATTTTCTGTTTGGGGAATGCTGTTAAAGTATAATCCGGTCTCCAAGGTGGCGGCATATGGGTTTATGAATCCAATGTTTGGTGTGATATTGTCCGCATTGCTGTTGAAGGAGCAGGGGGATGCGATGGGGACAGGCAGGGCGGTGACTGCCTTGCTGCTTGTAACAGCCGGCATAGTTATTGTCAATATAAATCCCCAAAATAGCGGAAAGATGACACAAAATGGACACAAGTTTTGATTATGGTATATATCAGTACATTGAATGGAGGTACAGATTATGTTGGAAATGATGACAATGGGTGCTTACTATGGCGGCTACGGATATGGCTATGGGTATGGATATCTGTCCTATCTGGTTTTTATGCTGCCGGCACTGCTGCTGGGGTTGTGGGCGCAGGCAAAGGTGAAGCATACCTTTAACAAGTATAATAAAATAAGTAATTCCAGAGGGATGACAGGAGCACAGGCTGCCAGAATGGTACTGGACCAGAATGGACTCTCCTATGTGAGGATTGAGCATGTAAACGGAAGCCTGACAGACCACTATGACCCGAAGGACAATGTAATCCGGCTGTCTTCATCGGTTTATAATTCCCCTTCCATTGGTGCAGTTGGTGTGGCATGCCATGAAGCCGGGCATGCAGTACAGCACGCAGAGGAGTATACACCAATCCGTATACGGAATGCGATTATTCCGGTATGTAATTTTGGCTCCAGCTTTGGTCCGGTTCTGATTCTGATTGGCTGCCTGTTTTCCGGGAGTAAGTTTGGCTTAAGCCTGGTATTTTTTGGGATTTTACTCTTTTCTCTTGTTGCAGTGTTCCAGCTTGTGACGCTGCCGGTAGAATTTGATGCCTCTAACAGAGCATTATCTGTGATTCGTGACAGCGGTATGTTTGCAGAGAAAGACTATAAGGGCGCAAAAAAAGTGCTGAGTGCAGCCGCAATGACCTATGTTGCAGCCCTGGTAACCAGCTTGTTGCAAATCCTTTATTATGTTCTGCGGTATTTAGGCGGCGGAAGACGGGATGACTAGGAATGTAACATTTTTGAAAGGCAGCGTTCATAATATTAATAAATTTGAAAGATATATTTCAGAAAGTCTTTATTTGACGGATGGGAAGCATAATGCTATGATAGCAGAAAAAGTAAAGCGGTATACGCTTATGATAGGGAGGAAATAACATGAGAGCATTATATAAGAAGATAACAGCAGCAGTATTGGCGGCGGCAATGGTATTGACATTACCGGCGGCAGGACTGACTGCAAAGGCAGATGCAGTAACAGATGCAGACCCAAAGGATGTTTATGTATCCTTTGGTGCGGATTTGAACAGTGATGAGAAGGCAACGGTTATGGATTTACTGGGAATTGATGAGGAAGACCTGGAGAGTTATACCGTTGGCGAGACTACCAATGATGATGAACACAAATATTTAGGTGATTATCTGGACGACAGTGTGATTGGCTCCAGAGCTCTTTCTTCGGTTATCGTTGTGTTAGGAGAAGACGGAGATGGAATTGATGTGGAGACAAAGAATATTTCCTATTGTACTGCCGGTATGTATACCAATGCCCTGATTACCGCCGGTATTGAGAATGCGGATGTAATTGTGGCAGGGCCTTTTGAGATTACAGGAACAGCAGCCCTGGTGGGAGCCATGAAGGCATACTCTGAATTGACAGGAGAGGAAATTTCAGAAGAAAGCATGGATACTGCGGTGAACGAGCTTGTCGTTACCAGCCAGATGGCGGAGGACATTGATTCAGAGGATATCGAGCAGTTAATA
Source organism: uncultured Clostridium sp. (assembly GCA_900544905.1). Classification (GTDB taxonomy): domain Bacteria; phylum Bacillota; class Clostridia; order Lachnospirales; family Lachnospiraceae; genus CAG-590. The sequence continues at coordinate 20,949 of UQXF01000006.1, read as the reverse complement.
GCATATGTTAAGGCTAAGGTCGTAGAGGAAGGTCTTGATGATGAAGACAAAATCAGCGAGGCAATTGATGAGGGCGCAAAGCAGCTGAACATTACTATTACAGATGAAGAGAAGCAGACTATTATTTCCCTGATGAAAAAAATTGCCAGTCTTGATTTGGATATTGACAGCATGAAGGAACAGGCAAAGGACCTGTTTAACAAGCTGGAGGATATGGGAATTGACAAGGAGCAGGCAAAGAATTTCTTCCAGAAGATTATTGATGCAATACAGAGCTTTTTTAATGATATATTTAGCTGATTTTTCATGAATTAAGTGTGAAAATAATTGTAATTTTTATAGAGAGTGGTAAAATGGGGCTGTCGTATTTTTGTGACAGCCCTATTTTTGTTGCCAGGCATATGAAAAAATAGTCAGGCGCCCCTTTTTTGAGTACATAATAAAGAAGTGATGAATTCTTTACATTATTTTCCAAGTATTAGGCATACTACCTAGCAGGAAATCCTGCATGAATTGCAGATTTCCGGGAGAATAGAATTTATATAAAGGCTGAGTTGGCTGGAATGGAGTAGGCTATGTTTTATGAATTGAAAAGGGGAAGGGTTGGAATCGTCACTTATCAGGAGCTTCAGGATGACTATGTCATGTTTGGCTTCCCGGAGCAGACCGTAGAGGAATGCGGAGGAAATCTTTACAATTTCCGCAGTAATACCTATGTGATGCCTAATCTGGTATTTATGGTGCTGGATATCCTGAATTTCCAGGATGTGTTTGGAGAAAAGGACAGGGTGGCTCTGTATATCCGCAATGACCTTTGTCTCATAGTAGATGTAAAGGATGACGATGGCAGCATACGAATTTTGTTTGACGGGGTTGTGAAACGTTATGAGACCGAAGGGCAGGGCTTAAAGGAGACGGTGCCGGAGAAATTTCTGTACCATTTTTTAAACCAGCTGATTCAGGATGATAAAAAGTTTCTGGAAAACATGGAATTTCATATGAGTGTCTTAGAGACCAGAATTTTGAAGGAGCATGTGGACCCGGCATTTATCAATGAGATATTGCTTATGAAAAAGGAGCTTATGTATATCTGGAATTATTATGAACAGCTGATTGATGTGGGAGAAATATTGCGGGATAATGAAAATGATATGTTTCCCCCGGAGAACATCCGCCGTTTTTCTCTGTTTACAGAGCGTACAGGCCGGTTAAGTGAAAATGTAAAGCATTTAAAGGAATATACTGTGCAGCTCCGTGAAACCCATGATGCCATGCTGGATTATAACTTAAATAATATTATGAAGCTGTTTACGGTGATTACCACCATTTTTTCGCCCCTGTCACTGATTGTGGGATGGTATGGAATGAATTTTGAATATATGCCGGAGCTTCACTGGCGGTATAGTTATCTGGGGGTTGTTATTTTCTCGGCTGCAGTTGTGCTGTTTTGCATAATTGCTTTCCGAAAACATAAATTGTTATAAACACCTGGCGGTACGCTTATCTTAAGAAGACTGCAGGTGAAAAAGTATTCTTTAGGAGGTACACATGATAAACAAAATATTAATTATAGTCTCAGTAATATTGATTTTACTGGGGCTTGGAGGAGCCAAAACAAAAAATATGAAAAAGAAGCTGCTGTTTCTCTGTATTTCTACAATCGGAATGGTGGTGCTGCCAGTTTCACTGTGGAATCTGTTCGGAGTGAAGGGCGGGCTGCGGCAGGCGGTATTCCAGCTTCCGGCATTGATATGTTTTGTTTTGTTGTTTTGTAATATCTGTAAGAAGAATGAACTTACATCCGTGGAAGAATTAGCGGGCATGAGGCAGAAAATGCCTTTCCTGTATACCGCAGCGGTTATTTTTGCTGTGGTTTTGGCAGGCTTTCCGGCTACCGGAACCTTTTATGGGATTATGTATTCCCTTTTAGGCTTACTGGGAGGAGATTTCGGTATTTGTACTTATCTGGGGATGTTTGGTGTGATTGCAGGTATTGCAATTTCGGTAATGCTCACCTTTTCCATTCTGAAACAGGCTTATCTGTCCGGGGATGTGAAGCTTAAATCAACCTCCGGAGGACTTGCGGCTGTTGTGGCTGTTATAGCATTGCTTTTAGTGGTTTTGTGCATTTTCCAGAATCAGGCAATGTCTGTAATTGATAATCCGATAGAGAAAATATTTAGTTAGGCGGGTGATAGAGATGGAAAATAATTATGGGTTGTTGATTATATGGTTATTCCCGATGCTTGGGGGAATCATTGGTTTCTTTTTGGGCAAAAAGAACAAATCGACAAGAAATGACTGGATTGATATTGTTATGTTTGTGGAATGCGTTATGCTTGCCTGCATGGGATATGAGATTGCAAAGGAATGGCAGGTATTATCCGTAAGCATTGATGATATTTTAGGCGTCGGCTTGTATTTTACCATAGATAAGATACGGCTGCTGTTATGTGCTGTGACAGTGGTGGTATTCGGTGTGGTGAGCCAGTTTATGAAGGAATCCTTAAAAAATGATAAGGGCAGCAACCGGTTTTATCTGCTTTATATGTGTCTGTTTAGTATGGTGCTGGGTGCATTTTTAAGTTCTAATTTTTTTGATTTTTTAATCTTTTTGACCTTTGCCATGCTGTTTGCCTACCCGTTAATGATTCATCGGCCGGACAAAACGGTATTGCGAAATGCAAATATTTATCTGGCATTTACAGTTGGCGGCATTATTGCAGTCACTGTTGGACTGGTGCTGGTTCTCGGGTATATGGGAAGTGTGAATGTAAATTATATTGGAGTTGCGACATCATCTTATGTTTTATTAAATGGGGGCAGTGGGATTCTCGTAGGCAGCTGTATTATGTTTCTCGGGCTGGCTGTCTTTGCCGGATTATTTCCACTGCAGTTTCAGGTAACCCGTGGCAATTCCTACGGATTGATTGAGCTCTCTTCCGTACTTATGGGCACAGCCTCTAAGCTGGGAATTTTCGGTATTCTGATGCTGGCAGCCAATGTGTTCCAGAGCAATTCCATTTTTGGAAAAATTCTGCTGGTGATGGGAATTGCAACTGGTATATGGGGATTGCTCATTACCTTTACATCTACGGATATCCGTAAAATTCTCATGGGACTTGGTGTGGCGGTAAATGGTTTTAATGTCCTTTCCATAGCTTTGATGGTACTGGGAGGAGAGTCAAATGCCTATGCAATACGGAGCAGTCTGTATTTGCTGGTGGTGTCCTCTATATCTTTGCTGGTTCTTTATATGGTGGCGCTGGAGCTGGTAAGGAAGATTAAGACATACGAGATTAAAGGTCTGATTGCTTCCGGGAAAGACAATAAATTATTGGCTGTGGCATGCCTGCTGGCCTGTGCAAGCCTTGGGGGAGTACCGGGAACCGCAGGCTTTCTGGCACATTCCCTGCTATATAAATCCATTCTGACCACAGTGGGCTGGAAATGGCTGTTGGTGGTGTATACGATTCAGTGGGCATTTTTAATGACAGCGCTTGCCAGGGTATTTATGAAGCTGTTTGTCAGCAAGAAAGATGAAACGATACGGATTCTGACAACAGAGGAGGAGCTTCAGGCACAGGCCGAAAAGGAAGACCAGGCTGTCTGTGATGAGACTTCAAAAAAGAACCCTTACCGGTTTGGGGAAATATTGCTGGTTCTTACAGGGGTGGCGCAGGTTATAACCGGCGTTGCGCCGTCTTACACGGTTGACAGGCTATCCACAGCGGTAAATGAGTTTTTCCACGGAAAGGCACTGACGGATGCAATTTCCTACTATACAGTGGATGTGCTGGCAGGCTTTGTCATTGCTGTGGTTCTCTGTGTTCTCCTATATCTGAATCTGGTGCACGGAGTGCTGCTTCGGGCTATCCGGAATAATAAGAACAAAAAACTGCAGGAAAAACAGGAAAACAATTAAAGATGGAGACTGTTGTGGGGAGGAAATAGAGGAAGAACAGGGGAATATATGGAGGTACCGTATGAAAAGGTCTATGGATTTGGATATGACAGAAGGCAGACCGATAAAGCTGATTCTGTTATTTTCCCTACCCATTTTATTGGGAAATATATTTCAACAGTTTTATAATGTGATGGATACTGCCATTGTCGGCAATGTTCTGGGAGATGATGCACTGGCGGCGGTGGGAGCCACAAGTCCGTTTTTTGGTCTGGTGACAGGTCTTGCCAATGGTGCCACCAATGGCTTTTCCATGATTTTGGCGAGATATTATGGCGCAAGGGATGAAGAGGGCTTTAAAAAAGCGCTGTTTATGACCTATGCACTGTCTGTTTTGATAGCGGTTGTTCTCACGGTGCTGGCATTGCTTGGCATTGAACCGCTGCTGCGGCTTTTGGGAACGCCGGATTCCATTATGGAGGATGCGGTTTCCTATTTGCGGATTGCATTTGCCGGCTTGATTGTCACGGTGAGCTATAACATGTTTGCCGGGATTATGCGTGCAGTGGGCAATAGTGTTATGCCGTTGGTTTTTCTGGTGATTGCATCTGTTGTCAATGTGGTTCTGGACATCTGGTTTGTGGCAGGGATGCATTTGGGGGTGGGAGGAGCCGCCATTGCGACGGTGCTGGCGCAGATGCTCTCTGTTGCTGCCAGTCTGTGGTACGTTATGAAAAAATGTCCGGATTTGCGGCTTCATAAGCAGCATATGGTGTTTGAAAAAAAGATTGTTATGGATTTGCTGGCGACTGCATTTTCCATGGCAATGATGCTGGCGGTGGTTTCAATTGGAACGGTGGCGCTGCAGAGCGCTGTTAACGGCTTTGACAAAGAGGTCATTGCGGCGCATACAGCGGCGCGGAAGATGGATGAAATTTTTATGATAGTATTTTCTACCTTTTCGGTTACAGCCTCCACCTATGCCAGTCAGAATTATGGGGCAGGAAAGATTGACCGCATTAAAGAGGGGATTCTGGACACTTTCCTGTTAGGCTTTATCTGGGCAACAGTAGGCGTACTTACTGCCTTTTTTGCCGGTCCGTTTCTCGCACATGCCATTACCGGCTCGGAGAATCCGGTGGTGATTGATACAGCAGTGAAATATATACGCATTAATTTTCCGTTTTTTTATTTTTTAGTGCCCCTTCTGGTTTTAAGGTCCACATTACAGGGTCTGGACCGGCGTGTTGTGCCGGTGATTGGAAGTGTCATTGAGCTGGTGGGAAAATTTCTGGCAGCAGCGTATCTGGCACCAAAGCTTGGATATCTGGGAGTCTGTATTTCCGAGCCAGTCATATGGATTGTATGTATGTGTCTTGTGATGTGGGATTTTTATACGCATATATTAAAGAACAATGCTGGCTTTGTGGATAAGACGGAAGCATAAATTTTTAAATATTTTTGTTGAACATTACCTGTATTCGTATTAAAATAATAATTGTATTAGAATTTATGGAGGGTATCAGCATGGAAAAAAAGGAAATTAAAGAGAAATTACTGGAAATTATTGAGGAAGAGCTGCCGGATGTCGAAGTGGACAAGCTTGATACAGAGGCGTCCATGGCGGATGAATATGGGGTAGATTCCGTGTCATTGATTAAGATGATTGTGGATGCTGAACAGACATTTAATGTTAAGTTTGATGACAGAGAGCTGGCGCTTAACAAATATGAAAATTTTGATGATGTCATTGAAGTAATTGAAGAAAAGCTACAGTAATGAAGGAGGAATAAGGAATTATGGCTAACAAAGTGGTTTTACCTGTTAAATATCCTGCCATTACATCATGGCAGTGGCATGCAACTTTATTTTCAATCCTTGGGGAAGATGAGAATGCAAAGAAATGGATATACAGCAATTATATCCAGCTCCGTTGTTATAATATTCCGGAATATACAAGCGGGGATGAAATTTTGTTATGTGATATGATGCCGGGAAGCAGTGCGCTGAAGGAATGTCCGTATCTTCTCTTTTCTTTGATTACAAAGCCGCAGATTGAAAGCTATTGTGGGGATGTGATTGATTTTATTGTGAAGACCATTGACCTTGGCGGATATGTATATGGTGCCTTCGATGAGGCGAGAATGATTAGTGATGTCAGCGTAGACTATAAGTTTTCTCATGAATTGTTCATTTATGGATATAACATGGAGGAAGAGGTATTCTATGTGGGAGACTTCACCTTTAAGGACAAATATGCATATACAACGGTTACCTTTGATGCGGTTAAGAGAGGCTTTGATGTGCTTTCTGCCGGAGAGGACCATGTTTTCAGGGATGATTATAAGGGTACCCGCGGACTGTATGTCATTCAGAAAAATGTTGACAGCAAATATTATGATATAGACCCGGTTCTGATTAAGAGAACCCTGGAGGAATATTTGAAGGGTGAGGACACGAAGGAACATTTCCGGATGATGAGAAACCGATTTGATGATACGGTTTTTGGTGTAAATGTTTATGATGCCTTGAAGACCAGGGTGGATAAGCAGCTTCACAGGGAGGAGCCGGATTTTGACATCCGTGCGTTACATATTGCCTATGACCATAAGGTTTTAATGTTAGACCGGTTAAAATATTTAATGGCAAATGAAGTGATTCCGTTTAATCAGGAAATGTTAGATGATTACGCAGTTGTTGTAGAGGATATGCTGACAGCCCGGAATCTGCTGGTTCGTATCTCTGTAACCAATGAGATTGAAGCCGGCGGCAGAATTGCAGATTATCTGGATGACGCGCGGGAGAAAGAGACTGCAATTCTTAGCAAGGTAGCAGAACTGTTGTAACAGCACAATGAATCTTTGGTTTGAAGTCCGGATAAACACAGGAATTGTTTGGGAAATCAGGAGACAAACTATGATACATATATTTTATATGAATCTAAGCAGTGGCTGCTCGCATGAGCAGTCACTTGCTTTATATGGGATTTTACCGGAGGAGCGGAAGGCAGGGGTAAAAAAGGCATTAAATGCGAATATAGCAAAGAAACGGCTGTATACCGGAGCATTTTTACAGTATGTGTTAAGCCGGGAGACGGGCATTTCGCCGGATAAACTCTGTTATAAATATGGGGAACAGGGAAAGCCGGAGTTAGTTTATCCGGACATTTATTTTAATCTTTCCCATTCCGGAGAATATGTGGTGCTGGCAATCAGTGACCGACCGGTTGGAATTGATATAGAGCATAAAAAGAAAAATTATGCAGCGGTGGCAAAGCGCTGTTTTTGTGAAAATGAATATATGGATATCATTTCTGCCGGGACAAAGGCGGAACAGGAGAATTGTTTTTTACAATACTGGACTATGAAGGAGGCGTTTATCAAGCATTCAGGGGAAGGGCTGCGTATTCCTCTCAATTCTTTCCGGATATTGAGGAAGGATGCCGGCATATCCAGGGTTGATGGTCAGGACAGGTGGTTTGCTGCCTGTTTTATGGAGGATACAGCCTATTGTATATCTGTGTGCAGTGGAAGCCTGCCGGATGTGGAAGCCATTTTAAGGCTGGAGGGAAGGATGACGGAGGTTCCGATAGAAGAGCTGTGTACACAGATAGAGGCGGTGTAAGAGATAATATATAATTTAAGATATATTTAGATTCGCCCTATTTTTGTTAGTTTTTGAAAAAGTACCGAAGTGAGGAAATGCTTGAAAATCCTAGCCTTTTGTAAAGATACAACTTTGCACAAAAAGGCTGATAAAATTTTACTAGTGACATATTAGTGACAAAATAAGAACCTCCGGAAGTCATTCTAGAGGTTCTATTTGTATCAATTCTATAGCATGGCGCAGCTCATCAATGTCTTTATGTGTGTACGTCCTTTTGGTCAGTGTTTTGGAAACATGGCCAACCAGTCTATCAATACATACCTCATTAGCACCTGCAGAATCAAGCAGTGATGTAAAAGTATGCCGGCAGTCATGCGGGGTATGCTTTTCAGTTATTCCGCACTGATTCATGACCTCAGTAAATGTTTTATAATAGGCTGTTTTGGTAATAGGCTTGTTATTCTCCACATTGTGTATGAAAGTGGCAAAATGGGGTGAATATCGGGCTTGTACGAGGTCTTGAATGCCGGAATGAATCGGAACAATTCTCTTTTTCCCTGCTGCTGTCTTTACACCGCCGGTCATGGTCCAATCAGACAGGTTGACATTATCGGTTTTCATTCCGAGAAATTCAGATATTCTCCAACCGGTATAAATAAGAATCAGAACAGTATCACAATATGGTACTTGGTCAACATTCTTCCATAAAGCTGATACCTCGGCTTTAGTGAATGGTATGCCCTCCTCGTCATCCTCTTCCTTGGTTATTTTTACAAAGTTGGAGTAATCTTTTTCAATCATGTCATATTCAAGGGCATATCTATACATCTGGTGCAGTAAATTGATTATATGCTCCATGTAGGCATGAGAAAGACTATGGTCATCAAGAATGCGCTGCATATCGTCAGTCCGGATTTCAGCTAATTTCATATTATGAAGTGACGAGCATTTGTTATAAGCTCCCCTGGTACATCCTATGGAACTTGCAGAGTATTTCTTTTTGCCATTCACATACTTCCAGTCATACCACATAGCATATACTTCTTTAAAAGTGATATCCCGCTTATTTACATCAAATGGACTCCGGTTATATTCGGCTAGGGCAATATTGGCATCTGCCCGGTTTTCAAAGCGGTTAAGCACGTCATAGCGGGGATATCCCCATTCGTCTATCCTGGTATTCACTCGGACTTCAAAGGGTTTCCGGCGGTTCCCGGATAACTTAACAACAGTACCGTATCCGTTGGGGTTTCTCATTGCTTTTCCTCTTGGCATTGCATCGGCTCCTTTCTCGGCTGCACAAAATGGTGCAGTCAGCTAAATTTGAGTATAAAAAATACACCTATACAGAAAGGTGCTTTTTGTGATACAATATACTTGTTGAGGGTATATTGTATAGCACCTTGCTATATAGTATCATTTGCGGTTCTGGTTGGTGTCAGAGCCGCATTTTCAATTGACATTTTCGTGTATTTTGCTATAATATACTTAACAAGGCAGTCGGAGGGTGAGTGCACGTCACCCGACCCGGCGAAATATATTGCTATAAGAAATAGCCGTCTACTTTTCCAGGAGCAGGACGGCTATTTCTTATGTTTGGATTCTATGTAAGTCAGTATCATTACAATTAAAGTAACGAAAGCAAGTAAGTCACTCCATGTTACCATAAGCATCACCCTTCCTGTAAGGCTCAGGTCGGATGAAAAGCACGTCCCCCGGCTACCCGGTTAAGTATATTATATTGTTTATCTGATTGAGAAATATTCCTCAGTCAGTTTTTCTGATAGCTTATATTTAGCTTACCTACCACTTGCCAGGTATGTCCATTTCGGACACCCCTCTGTTTCAAGGTATCGGTGGTTTACCAATACCTACTGTGATGATATATCCCATAGGGGTGTACTTTTGGGTACACCCCTTGTAATAGGCTTAAAATTCAGCTTATCTATCGTATTCATATTATCAACAAATAGCTCAACCCAATATTGGGGTCGGCACAAAATGGTGCTGACCGCTTCGGTATGTGAGGACTATCCAATTTTGGTTTTTCGTACCTGTGTAAAAGTTTTAACATTGGTATCTGGAAGAGGGGGTCCAGAATGGCCCCCCTTTAGGGCTCCCTTTCTCCACTAGGAGTACTCACTAAATGCGTACCCTTATCTTCCTCTAGGGTGTGAAAACTATTCACACCCTTACAGTATCCGGCATTTTGCCAGGTATCTTCCTTTTAGGGTGTCACTATTCGTGACATCCCCTATAAACAGGCAAACGGATAAATTGACCTTTTGCCAAGTTTTACACCATTCATAACTTATAAGGTTTTCAAACCTCCTCATTTTTGAGGGGATTGAAACTGTTAGAATGACAGTTCTGACTGTCCAAATCTGGATAGCCGTATGTTTTATATACGAACAGGTGTAAAATTATTCACGGTTGTTAATCCTCATTGTTGCTAAAGTTTTCTTTTCCCATAGCTTTAATCAATAGCTTTACTTGTTCTACACTAAGTTCTGGTAAACGTTCGGCTTGTGCTCTGGTTAAAAAATATGATTCTCTAGTATCTGTAAAAGTCAGCAGCATACCAGGAACCCCATCCTTTTCGGATGACATGAAATGAATGTTATTCGATATTAGGAAATTATCCCATGCGTTGGTAAATTCAGTATCTGATTCTATTGTATCTGCTATAATATTAAATTGCTCGTTTGGGCTTAAATGACTAATTCCTAATAAATCAACTAACGGGACCTCAAGAGTATTAGCAATTTTTTCTAAATTATCTACGCTAGGCTCACGATTATTATTTTCATAATTTGAATAAGTTGTAACTGGTATGTCACAAAGACTTGCCATTTCCTTTTGTGATATTCCTTTTGATTTACGCATCATTTTTATTCTGCTGCCAATTTGTATTATTTGGTTTATTCCCATGTTTATCACCTCATGTGTAGTATATCATAAAATATTCAGAGGTGAAAACTTTTTCTTGACATATTCATTTTAGAATAGTATCATAAATTTGTCAAGAAAAATATTCGCAAGCGAATATGCGAAGGTGAGGTGAGAAAATGAAGTTACGACTTGATACCAAGAAAATTTATTTATTGATGGCAGAAAGAGGAATTACAGCAACAGAGATTGCAAAGCAAGGCGGAGTAAGTCAACAGGCAGTTTCTAATGCATTGAATGGAAACAGAATAGGAAAGGTTAAGGTTATTCCGGCGATTTGCCAGGCTTTAGACTTGAAAGCAAAAGATATTGTTATTATCGAGGATTAAGGAAGGAGAGATACAACATGAGTTTAAGCAAATGTGAACAGGAAGTAGTAATAAACTTCAATGCAGAGGATAACACAGCAACGCTTTACAGTTCTAGCCCTGTTTGGATTCGTAAAATGGATAAACCGGTAGAGCAGAACCCGGAGCAATTCAAAATGTACAGACAAGAGACGGTAAAAGGAAAGGTTGTCTCAAAATTTTATGAGTTGCCAAAAGAATTTGTAACTATTCGCTCAAAGAAACGCTCATGCAATTTAACAGATGAACAAAAACAGGAAAGAGCGGAGAGAATGCGACAATCTAAAATCAATTCTATTTAAAATTTTGTTTATTGTAATAAAGATTGAAACATTCAAAAACTGTTCAAGGTATAAATCCTTACCCTAAACAGAAAATGCGAAATTTGAGCCAATTAGAAAGGAGCATGGTTATTATGTCAGAAGATGCACAAAAGCTGTTAGACCGCTACCGTGAGTTATATAACGAATGGCAGAACCAGATAAATGACAAGAAGGACCTTAGTGATGAATGCTTATTGATGATTGCACTGGATGAAGCAATAGCATACATGCATTTGAAATTGGCAGATAACCGGAAAGGAGTTGATTAATGTGGTATGTGCAAAGTACAAGGAAATGATTGCAGCTATGACAGCCTCATGCATGACACCCAAAGAGATAGCCAAGAAAGCCGGGGTTTCTGATAATGCAGTGTACCGGGTTCGTAAAGGCTACATGGTGAAAATGGAAATCCTGGGGAAGATATGCAGGGTGTTGGGGATTGATGTAAATGACATACTGGACTTTGAGAGAATGGAGCAGTACAGGAAAGAGAAAGAAAATATTTCGACATGATAAGGGGTGGTTGTAATGGCTAAGAATGGCAATACATTCTATTTACAGCTATCTAGGAAGATTTTCGCAGATTGTTATAGGAATTTATCCAGAGATGCAAAGTGGCTTTATGTTGTTCTTAATGAATTAGAACACAGATATACCGGAAAAGATGAAAATTTCTTTTATAGGAGTAATGAAGATTTGGCAAAAGATGCTCAAATGTCACCATCAACATTAAAAAAATATAAAAAGGAGTTGATAGAAAGCGGATTAATAGAACACTGGCTAGGTCATTTTGTTGGGTCTGATGGTAAGAAATCAGAAAAGAAGTGTTCATTTTATCGAATTTTATAATATAAATTCAAATTCTTACGTTATAAATTCAATTTCTGATGTAATTAATTGAATTTCTTTTGTAAAAAAATAATGACCCACAAAGGGCACAACAAAGGGACAGGTTAGCGGCAAGGAAAAAACAACGTATTTTCAAGGCTTTTGACGTGATTAGATAGGCTTAAGTCCCACGATATTACCACAAAAAGAACATGAAAAGGTAGGCAGTGGTATAAAAATGAGCCATAAGGCAGTGGTATAAAAATGAGCCATAGCAGTAGTATAAAAATGAGCCTTTGGTGGGGTTCAAATTTATACCACTATATAAGAATAGATAATATATAAGAATTAGATAAATATAAGAATTGGACTATTTTTATATAAGATTTAGTAAATAACAAAGTGTGCGATAGCACACAGTGCAAAAAACACCATGAAAGGAATGATAATTATATGAGTAAAATAGTACAGATAGTACCTAAAGTTAAAAATATGTATTTAGTTGAGCGTGTAAAGGATGGAAAGAATGAAAATAGTATGCCGGTATGGTGTGCTAGAGTTGTGGATTATCTAACATTAGATGATGATGGAAATATTGGAGTGTTGGTTGATGATGAAGTTGTCTATAGTGTACGCACCAAAGATAAAGATTCGTTACTAATGAATGAACCAAGATACATAGCATGTAAGCGAGATTTTGAGCATAATGGGCATACAGTAATTGAAAAATTTTAAAAATGCCCTCTGGTATAGGAGTACCAGAAGGGCAAGAACCAAAGAATATAGGCTTACTTCGGTATCTGTATTTTATCAGATTCCGGAGAGAAAGGAAAGAGGTAAAATCATGGAAGATGAAAGAAAGATAAAAATACCAGTATTGAATATAAAAATGATGAGTGATGATGAGTGGAATGAGTTGGCAATACAGAACGCAATTGAGAACTATACAAAGGAATTCGGACACTATCCGGAGCATCCCGAAGATGCTTGCAAGTGGCAGCGGGAAAGAGTACAGAATATACTTAGAAAGTTAGGAGAGGTGGCTTAATGAATGATAGCGTAATAGGAATAGCAGTAGAAATATATAAAAACCCCGACTTACTCAAAGTTATGGAACGTGCACAGGGTTTGAATCACCAAGATATACAGAATGTGATTACATGCTTAGAAAATATAAAGAAGTCAAGAGCAATGAATCAGACAGCAAAGCAGTTGATAGAGCAATCGACAGACCCGGAATACATAGAGAAATTAACCGAGGTATTGCAAACCTTCAACCAGTCAACACAGATATTAAGGGAACAGCTTGAATATCTGATTGAGATATTAGAATAGAGCCGCCAGCGATACTATACAGATATAATACCCTCAGCCGCAGGTACTGCGATAGTGTACCACTTACCCGGATGCTCCAATGTCCGGGTATATTTATTTGATGCGAATGTTCGGAATAAAGGCAAACAAAAAGCGAACGCTCGGAATAAAAAAAGCATGTAGATAGAATTGAGAATGAAACATCATATAGTGACACACAAAGATATTACAAAGTATGATGATTTAGGCAAAAGGAGATAAAAACATGGGTGGATATGGAAGCGGTGGAAAAAACAGAATAAAACAGGATATAAGCCAATTAGAAAGGATAGATAGCTTTGATAAAAATGAACTTATATTCGATAATATTGAGCGAGTAAGTGCAAAGGCTGGAATAAGGGAAGTAGAATATTTTAAATGTCCTATATGTGGTAAAAGGGTGCGTTTTCTCTATGAGATGGTGCAACCTGGTTCATACTTCTGTAGAGTGTGTGCAAATGCAAATTATCCTTGCCAGCAGTTGCCCCGGTATAGGTGGGCAACTATAAAAATGCTGCATATATTAAGTGAACTTGATGTTGATATATGGAATTTTGACAACATGCTAGAGATAGTTAAATTTGAGCCAGAGTGGCCGGAATATAAAATGTCAAAACAGAAATTTGAAAAATATCAAGACCAATTGCTAAAATGGAAAATCGTTTGGCATGAATGTGCTATGAAGGAATTGAAATAAAATTATGTAAACTAAAATTTAGAAATAGACTGTAAAAACTCAAAAAAATAGGTTTACATAATCTGGAAGTGTGGTATAATATAATTGCTGCAAGGCAGTATATTCACCTGGGAAGTCGGACGTTGGTTATGTTCGCCAACCTTGGCAAGTTGTAAAACTGCCTAATCCTTTTCTACATTTATTCATCTGTCTCGGTACTTGCTGATAAAAAGTAAGTATTGAAAAGTTTTGGGTAAAGGTACAACCCGGGCAAGTTGTAAAACTGCCCATTTGATAAAATAGTCTACTTTGGACGTTAAACGAAAGGGTATCAATATGGATGATAATAACAATGTTGTCACTGACGGCAACAAGGGAAATAACACAGATGGAAAGAGTTTCAGCCAGGAAGACGTAAACCGCATTGTGGGAGAACGTCTTGCAAAAGAAAAGGCTAAGACAACTCAGGAGCTTGCCGAGAGGGAAAAGCAATTATCACAAAAGGAATTAGAATTTAAGGCTAAGAGTATGTTAGCTGAAAAAGGATACTCCGGTGAGCTATTAGAAGCGATTAAATGTGGCAGTGATGAAGAGCTTACAAAGAGCCTGGAAATCATTGACCGGTTATTAGAGCGGCGGGGAGTTTCGAATGCTGATATTGAGTTAGAAAAAAACAAGCCTCGGTTTACTTCTCCTTTAAAAAGTAGAAAAAACACTGAGGATGATTCGATTAGAAAGGCTATGAATCTTCGCTAGCAAGAAAGGAAGATTTATATGGGAATTAGTTTAGCAACAAAATTCGCCCCATATGTGGACGAACAATTTACTTCTGAAAGTAAGAAGAGTTTATTAACCAATAATGACTTTGACTGGACTGGAGCACATACAATCAAGGTATATAAGGTCAGCACGTCAGAAATGAACGACTATGACAGGAATGGCGCCAACAATGCTACTTCCAGATATGGACAGGTTAAAGACTTAGATGCGACCACTGAAGAAATGACATTGAAGAAAGACAGGTCATTTACTTTTGCAGTGGATAAGCTGGACACAGATGAGACAGTACAGCAGTTAGAAGCTGCAAGCGCATTAGCACGACAGAACCGTCAAGTAGTTATTCCGGAGGTGGATGCATATACATATGGTATTATGTGCACAAATGCTGGCACAAAGCCAGAAGCAAAGGCATTAGATGCAACTAATATTTATGATGAGATTATAACAGCGAATGCAGTACTGGATAATGCAGAGGTTCCGGAAACGGAAAGATGTATTATTGTCACACCGGATATTTATCTTTTGATGAAGAAGAATAAGGATATTGTCATGGAAACGGATATTGCACAGGAAATGCGCCTAAAGGGAGTTATCGCCATGATTGACGGTGCATCTGTCATTAAGGTACCAGCTAACAGATTGCCGGATGATTTCGGCTTTATGGTGGCTCATCCTTGTGCAACAGTAGCACCTACTAAGCTGGAGGATTATAAAATCCACCAGGACCCGCCGGGTATTAGTGGCAGCCTTGTAGAGGGTCGTATCTGCTATGATGCATTTGTTCTGGATAATAAAGCAAAGGCAATTTATTACCAGACAAAACAAAGTAGCACAACAAGCAGTGATACAGAGTAATATGCTGATAAGTGGGGATAGGGGTTGAAAATCAACTGCTATCCCTATTTTAATTTTGGAGGTTGGTATGAGATTGAACAATATGGAAAGAGAGAAGAGAAACGAAGAGATTATAAAATTATATCTGACCGGAATGGCAATAAAAGACATAGCAAGTCGATATGGATTATCCAATGCAACGATTGTTAGTATTACAAAGGATTATAGGCAACCTAAAAAGAATGAAGTAAAAGGAAACAAATCCATTGATGATACGTTTCAGATTGCAGACGAAGAAACTCGGTACATAGATACATTGTATTCCTATACAAAAAGCTTTATAAAAATAAATGAATGTGCTCTTGATGGAATGGACATTAAAAAACTGAAAGAAAAGGTTGCCAGTACCAAAGAGGCCTTTAGTATACTCTCTGGTGTAGAAATGGGAAAGCCAAAAGACAAAAAGCAAGTCGCTATATTGGATAAAAAGATTTTATATAGTGGCTGGTTACGTTGCCCTCATTGTGGCAAAAAGTTACATAAGGTGTTCTCAAATACCAGTATGAACAATTTTCCTTTATGGTGTAAACAGTGTCATAAAACAACTATTATTAATCTTTAATTTATTGTATGCTATTTTTTATTAGTGTTTTATTAGTGACAATGGCAGCGGGAAAGTATTGAAAAATCAATGCTTTGGCATATTGAAAATTTAAGATATATTTAATTTGATTTTTACTATGGTTTATGGTAGCATGAGGGCAGAAAACGTAAAGGAGGATACGGATGAGAGATATTGCGTTGGTCATTATGGCTGCGGGCATAGGTTCCCGGTATGGAGCAGGAATCAAGCAGCTTCAGAAGGTTGGACCGCAGGGTGAGATTATTATTGATTATTCTATCCATGATGCATTGGAAGCGGGCTTCACAAAGGTGATATTTATTATTCGCAGGGATATTGAAGCAGAATTTAGGGAAGTAATCGGTTCACGGATTGAAAAAATATGTCCGGTGGAGTATGTATTTCAGGATAAAGATGATTTGCCGGACGGATTCACCTGTCCTGCCGATAGAACAAAACCATGGGGAACCGGACAGGCGGTACTTGCCTGCAGGAAGATTTTGGATGTTCCCTTTGTTGTTATCAATGCGGATGATTATTATGGAAAAGAGGCATTTGTGAAGACCTACCGGTTTTTGAGAGAGCATGCCTCTGACAAATTCCGGTATTGTATGGCAGGCTTTAAGCTTTCCAATACGTTAAGTGAGAATGGCACCGTAACCCGTGGCGTCTGTTCCATGGATGACAGGGAAAATCTGGTTAAAATTACAGAAACCCATGAGATATTGAGAGATAAAGCCGGGAATTATACCAGTGAAGAGAGTGAAACGCTCACAGATGATACATTGGTTTCCATGAATATGTGGGGCGTAACGCCGGAGTTTATGGCGATTTTACAGGACAGGTTTGTGGATTTCCTGAAAAACATGAATCCGGAAGATTTAAAGGCAGAATTTCTGCTGCCCACAATTATGGATGATTTGCTCCAGAGCGGGCAGGCTGAGGTCAGGGTACTGTCCTCCTCCGACCGGTGGTTTGGTGTGACCTACGCAGAGGATAAAGAAAGCGTAGTACAGGCATTTAAACAGCTGGTGGCAGACGGTGTATACGGACAGAGCCTTTGGGAAGAATAGAATGGAGGCGCATGAAATGATTTTATTGACAGGCGGCGCAGGGTATATTGGTTCCCACACAGCAGTGGAGTTGCTACAGGCAGGCTTTGAGGTGTTGATTGCCGATAATTTTTATAACAGCAAACCGGAGGTTATAAATGCAATAGAGCAGATAACAGGGACAAGACCGGCATTGGAAGAAATAGATGTCTGTGACCCTGTGAAGGTGGACAGCATTTTTGAAAAATACAACATTGAGGCTGTGCTGCATTTTGCCAGTTATAAGGCAGTGGGGGAGTCTGTTGAGAAGCCGCTGATGTATTACCGCAATGATTTGGACTCTCTGATAACCGTTATGGAGGCGATGAAAAAGCACGGAGTGCATAACCTGATTTTCAGCTCCTCCGCTACAGTATACGGGATTCCGGAGGTAGTTCCCCTGGTGGAGGGTATGCCTACAGGCTGTACCAACCCATATGGCTGGACAAAGTATATGTCAGAACAGATTATTCAGGATGTCTGCAATGCCGAAAAGGATGTATCTGCTGTTATTTTGAGGTATTTTAATCCGATAGGCGCCCATAAGTCGGCATTGATTGGGGAGCAGCCAAATGGAGTGCCGAATAATCTGATGCCGTACATTACGCAGGTGGCATCGGGCATCCGACCATATCTGAATGTATTTGGCAATGATTATGATACCCCGGACGGAACCGGAGTCAGGGATTATATTCATGTGGTGGACATTGCAAAAGGCCACATTGCCGCATTGAATTATGCCATGAGCCATAAGGGCGCAGAGGTCATTAACCTGGGAACGGGAAATGGATATAGTGTGC
This sequence comes from uncultured Clostridium sp., assembly GCA_900544905.1. GTDB lineage: Bacteria > Bacillota > Clostridia > Lachnospirales > Lachnospiraceae > CAG-590. Next base: position 2,836 of record UQXF01000006.1, on the reverse strand, counting down.
TGGAGCTTGTGAAAACCTTTGAACGGGTTAACGGAATCGGGATTCCTTACAAAATTGCACCGAGACGTGCCGGTGATGTTGCCCAGTGTTACGCAGACCCGGCTAAGGCAAAAAGACTGCTGGGCTGGCAGGCACAGGAGAATCTGGATGCCATGTGCCGGGACGCATGGGAATGGGAAAAGCATATTGCAGGCTGCTGAGTTGCCAGGCATATGAAAAAATGGTCCGGTGGACCATTTTTGAGTAGCTGTTACAGACGGCGTGGCAGGACAAAACTTTTTCTTTCTTTTTGGTACAAGTTAGGGTATAATAAAGCTAAGTGTGCAGGTGCGCATTTATTTCACCTGTAATTATTTTATGAAGATGGAGGAATTTTTTCATGTTAGTTTCAGCAGAAGAAATGTTAAAAAAGGCAAAAGCTGGCAAGTATGCAGTTGGTCAGTTCAACATCAACAACCTTGAGTGGACAAAGTCTATTCTTTTAACTGCACAGGAATTAAACAGTCCTGTTATTCTCGGTGTATCTGAGGGTGCCGGTAAGTATATGACTGGTTTTAAAACAGTTGCAGCTATGGTAGACGCTATGGTGGACAGCCTGGGAATTACAGTTCCGGTTGCACTTCATCTGGACCATGGTTCCTATGAAGGTGCATTAGCTTGTATTGAAGCAGGTTTTTCTTCTATCATGTTTGATGGCTCCCATTATCCGATTGAGGAGAATGTAGCAAAGACAAAGGAACTGGTTGCCATTTGTAAAGAAAAAGGGCTTTCCTTGGAGGCAGAGGTTGGTTCCATCGGCGGTGAAGAAGACGGTGTAATTGGCGCTGGTGAGTGTGCAGACCCGGATGAGTGTAAAGCAGTTGCAGATTTAGGCGTAACTATGCTTGCGGCAGGTATTGGTAACATTCATGGTAAATATCCTGAGAACTGGGCAGGCTTAAGCTTTGAGACATTGGATGCCATCCAGCAGAAGACCGGCGATATGCCATTGGTATTACATGGTGGTACAGGTATCCCTGAGGATATGATTAAGAAAGCCATTTCCTTAGGTGTTGCTAAGATTAATGTTAATACCGAGTGTCAGTTATCCTTTGCAGAGGCAACACGTAAGTATATTGAAGCAGGCAAGGATTTAGAGGGTAAGGGATTTGACCCTCGTAAGCTGTTAGCTCCGGGTGCAGAGGCAATCAAGGCTACGGTAAAGGAAAAGATGGAGTTATTCGGTTCTGTAGGTAAAGCATGAGACTTTGAGAGCAGATAGAGATTATCTGAGAGAAAAGGATTTTTGTGTACCGTTATGAATATTTGATTTGTAATCCGGTATATAATAGACAATAAGAAATAGGGGACTGTTGTAAGAAAAGAGGAATTTTCGAGCAGTAGTCCCTGTTTTTTGCACGGAAGGTATAAAAATGAAAATTTTTGGAAAGAAAATGGTAAGTATATGTTTGGCGGCAGCGATGGGACTTTCTCTTTTTGCCTGTGGCAAAAATCAGAAGACAGAGCAGAAACCGGCACAGGAGAAAAGCACAGCCTCTGAAAATGCGGCAGCGAAAGAGGAGGAGCCGGATGAAGTGATTGGAACAATCACAGTGTTGACGGACCGTGTAGATTTGGTAAAGACAAAGCTTGCCGAATATAAGATGGCATTTGAGGAGAAATATCCGGGAACAGAGGTTGTATTCCAACAGCTTGGAAAGTATGAAGCCTCTGTCTCCGATAAGATAAAGGAAAATGATTATGGTGATGTTTTGCTGATTCCGCAGTCCATATCCAACGGAGAGCTGGAGGAATATTTTGAGCCGCTGGGAACGCTGGAAGAGCTGTCTGGGGTTTATGATGAAAAGTATTTACAGGAAAGACAGCAGGATGGAGTTGTCTACGGGCTGGCAAGATACGCAGCACCGCAGGGAATTGTATATAACAAAAAGGTTTTTGAAAAGGCGGGTATTTATGAGCTTCCTGAAAGCCCGGAAGCGTTTTTGAAGGCGCTGAAGGCAATACGGACGACACAGCCACAGGTGATTCCCTATTGTACGAATATGAAAATGAATCAGGGGCTTGCCGCATGGCAGCAGCATGTCTGGGGTTCCGTATCCGGAGACCCGGATTATCATTATAATGGCATTGTGACGGACAATTCTCCGTTTGACGGGGAAAAGCCGGATTATATTGTTCATAAGCTGCTCTATGATATTGTGAAAGCCGGTTTATGTGAAGAGGAATCGGACAGCATTAACTGGAAGAAGGCAAAAACCATGCTGAACCGGGGAGAAATTGGCTGTATTCTGGCTGACTGGACTTTGCTTTCGGAAATCCAGAGTGCTTCTACGAATCCGGACGATATTGGCTATATGCCATTTCCTTATAATATAGATGGAGTGCAGTATGCCACAACCACGATAGAATACTGCTATGGAATCAATAAAAACAGTGAGAATAAGGCGACAGCCAGGGCGTGGATTGATTATATGCTGAAGGACTCCGGATTTGCCGCCAGCGAGGGAGCTATTTCCATTAAAAAGAAAACAGAGCTTCCTAAGCTGCTGGAAAATTTCAAGGATGTGGAGCTGATAATCGATAATCCTGCTGTGTCCGGAAAGGAAGGGGAGTATGACCGGATAAATGAGCTGTCCGGCATTTACCTTGATGAAGATACCGAAAAGAAGAGGATTGTGGAGGAAGCCAGGAAAGAAGGCGGGGAAAGCTTTGAGGATATCATGAAAGACTGGAATGACAGATGGAAGAGCGCCCTGAGCGGGAAAAGTGCAGAAGAGGAATCTATCTCTTATACACATCTCCGAGCCCACGAGGCTCGACGTCATCTCGTATGCCG
>UQXF01000005.1 GCA_900544905.1 uncultured Clostridium sp. | reverse complement strand
TTCACAAATCTTATATCAGTTTTTTGAGTTTACACAAAACTTGAAACGGTCTCTTATATGATAGCTTAGTTTTCACCCTGTAATGCTGCAAAACCTTCCTCGCCGGTTCTGACCTTGATTACATTTTCCACATCATATACGAAAATCTTACCATCGCCGATGTTTCCGGTGTAAAGCGCTTTCTTTGCAGCATCCACAACAGCAGCAACCGGAACAGCGCTTACGATAACTTCAACCTTAACCTTTGGAAGAAGAACAACATCTACCTCTGTACCACGGTACATCTTAGCAGCACCCTTCTGAACACCGCATCCAAGTACCTGTGTTACGGTAATACCGGACACACCGATATTATTTAAGGCAACCTTCAAATCGTCAAACTTGTTCTGCTTGCAGAGGATGGTAATCTTGGATAATTTAGGTGTTGTTCCGTCTGCAGGAGCAGCAGTCTTGTATTCAACCGGAACCGCCTCAGCCGGTGTGGCAGGAGCGGAAGGAGTAGGAGCTGCAACAGGAGCAGCAGAATCTGCAAAGCTTCCTAAGAATACGCTTCTTTCCGGTGAAGACATAAAGTCTGAATATGCATTTGCAAGGTTGTGCTCTGTGCTGTCCAAACCAAGTACCTCTTCTTCTTCTGAAACACGGAGACCGACTGTATGCTTGATAACCTGGAATACAATAACCATGGTAACGGTTACCCATGCAATTACGCAAATCATACCAAGTGCCTGCACACCCAGTAAGTGGGCACCGCCGCCGGTAAATAATCCCTTCCATTCGGTTCCGGCACCGTCTGAGAACAAGCCGACACAGAGTGTACCAAGAGCACCGTTCATACCGTGGACACCAACGGCACCAACCGGGTCATCTACCTTTAATACCTTATCAACAAATTCAATACCGAATACAACTACAAATCCGGAAAGGATACCGATGATGGCTGCTGAGGTTGGAGATACCGTATCACAGCCAGCTGTGATGGCAACCAGACCTGCAAGAGAACCGTTTAATGTCATGGAAACATCCGGTTTCTTGTAACGAATCCATGTGATAATCATAACGGTAACAGTAGCTACGGCAGCAGCAAGGTTTGTGGTTACAAAAATCTTACCGGCAGATACAATAGCGTCTCCTTCCATAGATACGGTAGAAGCACCGTTGAAGCCGAACCAGCAGAACCAGAGAATAAATACGCCTAAGGCACCAAGTGTTAAACTGTGGCCTGGAATTGCTCTTGCACGACCATCCTTGTGGTATTTACCGATACGGGGACCGAGGATTAAAGCTCCGATAAATGCGGCTACACCACCTACCATATGTACGGCGGTAGAACCTGCAAAATCATGGAAGCCCATTTCAGCTAACCAGCCGCCACCCCAAATCCAGTGACCGGAAATCGGATAGACTACCAGGCTGATAATCAAACTGTAAATACAGTAGGAAATGAATTTTGTTCTCTCAGCCATGGCACCGGATACAATGGTTGCAGCGGTTGCACAGAACACGGTCTGGAAAATTAGGAATGCCCAGAAAGGAACTCCATCAGGACACATTGCATTTCCGTAATTTGCTTCGGATGCAATACCTTTCACAGTTCCGATAAAACCATTGTTGGAACCAAACATCAGACCAAAACCAACTAACCAGAATACCGGTGTACCGATGGAAAAGTCCATCAGGTTTTTCATAATAATATTACCTGCATTCTTTGCCCTTGTAAAACCGGTCTCAACCATTGCGAAACCAGCCTGCATAAAGAATACCAGTGCGGCGCCTAAAAGCACCCAAATTGTGTTAACAGCAGAATACTCCATAACACACACCTCCTAAAATAAAAAAGTATTAAAAAAGACCTCTGCACCATTCTTAAAAGTATTCTTACCCTTATAAAATGATAATCAGACGCCTTTGTCTCGTGGGGAAACCCCTCATTATAAAGTTAAGCAGTATATCTTATGAAACATATAAATAAAGTATTCATAAGATAAAAAAAGGTGCAACGCAAGTTCATTGCGAAGCACCTTTGCTCTCAATACTTAACTTATTATACTTAAGATTCTTAAATTGTCAATAGGAAAAATGAATTTTTTTAGGATAAGGTGAAAAATTTTTTTGAGAATATGTCGGTATTTAATTAATATAGTTAAGTTTTGTGGTAAAATAAAGGGGAGAAAAAACTTTGTTTTACCGGGGGAAATCGGATATCCGGATTGACGAAAAGAGACAGCTGCGTTAGCATAAAGGAGAGGAATAGAAAGGGGCGGGTGATATTGCAGCAGCCGGTATTTGCACAGGAGAAAAACAGTTATCGCCAGCAGGAGATAGAGCAATATGCAGAGTGTTATTGTTACGAGATGATGCCGGCGGGTGAGGTAGTATATATTCCCAATGGGTGTGTGGATTTATTGTGGAATGGAAAACGGAAGGAGCTGTATTGTCTGCCGGATTCCGGACAGATAAAAACGCTGGAGCTGACCGGAGAAAAATTGTTTGGAATCCATATCAGTGCACTCTACCAGTGTGACTATGAGGTGGAGGAAGTGGTGGAATGGATGGAACAGCTGGAAGCCGTATCCGGCTTTGAGGAACGGGCGAAGCAGTGCAGCCGCCAGCTTGTGAAGAAAATACAGATAAAATCGGCTCATCCCCTTGTCTGTCATGGGGTAAAACAGATTGTGGAGACAAAGGGCATTACCGCAGTAGAGGGAATTGCGGCAGAATTTGGCTATACACCCCGGCAGCTGGAACGCTTATTTTACAGGTATTTTTCCTGTGGGCCAAAGCGTTTATGCCAGTTTGTCCGTCTGTGTTATGCGGTTACCCGGATGCTGGAGGCACCGGAGCAGAGCTTTGCAATGACAGCAGAACAGCTTGGGTATGCGGACCAGTCCCATTTTCACAGGGAATTTAAACGGTTTACCGGTATGACGCCAAAACAGTTTGCACTCCGGTATTGTGAGAGGAGGTAAAGGATGGTTTTGTTTATAATGTAGAATCTTATTTAGCAGAAATACACAAGATTGCCTGAAATATACAATAGTAATTTTTTTTCAGATTTGTTATTATAATAGACAGGTAATATATGAATATAAATAGTGGAGGATAATACATGAGCGATAATAATTTTGATGATGAACATAAGGATGATGGCTATGAAAAATACTGTTATCTTTGCAGAAGACCGGAATCCAAGGCAGGCAAGCTGATTTATATGCCCAATAATATTAATATCTGCCAGGATTGTATGCAGAAAACCTTTGACAGCTTTTCCGGCGGCGGTATGCAGTTTATGGATTTGTCCAATATGCCGAATATGAACATGAACCAGTTTACACCGGTGGATGATATTCCGAAAAAGCAAAAGGTAAAGAAAAAGAAGGAAAAAGCTCAGAAGAAGGAGGAACCGGAGCTCACGTTAAGTACGATTCCGGCGCCTCATGAAATGAAGGCGCAGTTAGATGACTATGTGATTGGACAGGATTATGCGAAAAAGGTTATTTCTGTGGCGGTGTATAACCATTATAAGAGAGTGCTGACGGACAGTATGGATGATATAGAAATTGAAAAGTCCAATATGCTGATGGTGGGTCCTACCGGCTCAGGAAAAACCTATCTGGTTAAAACCATTGCCCGCATTTTAAATGTTCCTCTTGCTATTACAGATGCCACAACCCTTACCGAGGCAGGCTATATCGGGGATGATGTGGAAAGCGTTTTATCCAAGCTGCTTGCTGCTGCGGATAATGATGTGGAAAAGGCGGAGCGGGGCATTGTATTTATTGATGAGATTGACAAGATTGCCAAGAAGAGAAATGCCAATTCCAGAGATGTCAGCGGAGAGGCGGTGCAGCAGGGACTGTTGAAAATTTTGGAGGGAGCCGAGGTTGAGGTTCCTGTGGGTTCCGGCAGCAAGAATGCCATGGTGCCGCTTACAACAATTAATACAAGAAATATATTATTTATCTGTGGCGGGGCATTTCCGGAGCTTGAGGATATTATTAAGACAAGGCTGAATAAGCAGTCCTCCATTGGTTTCCGGGCAGATTTGAAGGACAAATATGATAAGGACGCAAACCTGTTACAGAAGGTAACGGTGGAAGATTTGAGGGAGTTTGGCATGATTCCGGAGTTTTTGGGACGTCTGCCGGTACTTTTCTCACTGCAGAGCTTAGATGAGGATATGATGGTACAGATTTTAAAGGAGCCGAAGAATGCGATTTTGAAACAGTATCAGAAGCTGCTTTCCTTAGACGGGGTGGATTTGCGTTTTGATGACAGTGCTTACCATGCCATCGCAAAGCGTGCCATGGAAAAGAAGACCGGAGCCAGAGCCCTTCGTGCCATTATTGAGGAATTTATGCTAGATATTATGTATCAGATTCCAAGGGATGACAATATTGGCAGGGTTACCATTACCGGAGACTATATCGAGGGAACCGGAGGACCGCTTTTGGAGATGCGGGGTGTGCTGGCATTGGAGCAGGAGTAGAGCTTACAGGCGGCACCGGAGCCTTTGGATGAATAATATATGAGAGTTTGGCGGAAGCTAATATAATTGAGGTGCTTTGTTACAGGATACAGTATATAGGAGGTAATAGAAATGGAGCGGAGAAATGCGTGGAAGGACTATGACAAGAAGGAAGTGAAGGAGCTGGAAAAGCTCTGCAAGGAATACCGTAAATTTCTTGACCATGGCAAGACAGAGAGAGAATGTGTAAGGTATATTGTGAAGATGGCGCAGGAGGCAGGCTATCAGGATTTTGAAGAAGTGAAGAGGTCAGGCAAGGGCTTAAAGACCGGAGATAAGGTATATGCAATCAACATGAAGAAGGCAATTGCTCTGTTCCAGATTGGCAGGAAGCCGCTTACAGAGGGTATGAATATTCTTGGAGCACATATTGACTCTCCGAGAATGGATGTAAAGCAGAACCCGTTATACGAGGATACGGATTTGGCGTATTTGGACACACATTACTATGGCGGAATCAAAAAATACCAATGGGTGACGCTTCCTCTTGCCATCCATGGTGTGGTAGCTAAGAAAAACGGCGAGGTAGTGGATATTGTAATTGGCGAGGATGAAAAGGACCCGGTTTTCTGCGTGACAGATTTGTTAATCCATTTAGCAGGAGAGCAGATGGAAAAGAAGGCAGCCAAGGTAGTGGAGGGCGAACAGCTTGACATTCTGGTGGGCAGCAGACCTCTTCCGAAGGAGGAGAAGGAGCCTGTAAAGAAAATGATTCTTTCGATTCTGAAAAAGAAATATGATATGGAGGAGGAGGATTTTCTCTCTGCAGAATTGGAGATTGTTCCGGCAGGGAAGGCGAAGGATGCCGGTTTTGACTCCTCCATGATTATGGCATATGGACAGGATGACAGAGTGTGTGCATATACCTCTGCTGCTGCCATGTTTGAAATGGGAGAACTGGACAGAACCGCATGCTGTCTGTTGGTGGATAAGGAAGAGATTGGTTCCGTGGGCGCTACGGGAATGCAGTCCAAATTCTTTGAGAACACAGTGGCAGAGCTGATGGATGTCTGTGGGGAATATTCAGAGCTTGCATTAAAGAAATGTTTGGCAGCTTCCTATATGCTGTCCTCAGATGTATCCGCAGCTTATGACCCGAATTTTGCCAGTGCCTTTGAAAAGAAAAACTGTGCTTATTTTGGAAGAGGCGTGGTGTTTAATAAATTTACAGGTTCCAGAGGAAAGTCCGGTTCCAATGATGCCAATGCAGAGTATATCGGTAAGCTCCGCAGGATTATGGATGACAATAAGGTTGCATTTCAGACAGCAGAGCTGGGAAAGGTTGATATTGGTGGCGGCGGAACGATTGCTTATATCCTTTCCCTATATGGAATGAATGTCATTGACAGCGGTGTGGCTGTGCTCAATATGCATGCACCATGGGAGATTACCAGTAAGGCAGATGTATATGAGGCTTTGAAGGCATATAAGGCATTTCTTAAGGATGCGTAATGGAAGAGCATGAGGGGGATACCGCATGAGAAAGAGGATTTTGGCTGTATGGCTGCTGTTTTTTATGGTGATAAGCTGTTCCTTTGTTACATTGGCAAAGGAAACTGGCACACAGCCGGATAATCAGACTGAGGATAGCGAAATGCCGCTTTCTTACAGGGGAGATACAGAGATAAAGATTGATTGCATTTCCACCAATACCACCCTCCGTAGACGGAGTGTACAGATGATAGAGCAGGCTTATATTTCACCCTATGTAACCTCTGTTAAGGACCAGGGTATTTATGGAACTTGCTGGGCGTTTTCCCTGGTTGCGGCATCGGAGGCAAGTATTCTGAAGGAGGGGCTTGCAGCAGAGGATATTGATTTATCTGAGTGGCATGCAGCCTATTTTCTGGCAAATTCCGTTACGGACCCTCTGGGAGGAACCCAGGGTGATAAAATGACAATAGATGGCAGCTATCTGATGCAGGGAGCAAACCAGCAGATGGCAACCTACAGGGTGGCTGACTGGTATGGGCTGGTGGAGGAAGAGACAGCGCCATACTCTGTTGTGTGTTCGGATTCCTCTGCGGTTCTGCCCTCTGCTGTGGCATATGACAAGGATGTAGTACATCTGGAAAATGCGTACTGGGTAGCCATGGAGGACCAGAGCATAATTAAACAGCTCATTAAGGAGTACGGTGCCTGTGGAGCCTCTTACTACAGTGGAGACGAATACTATAATACCTCACTCCCCTATAACACGGAGGTGGCAGAATATTGCCCGGATAACATGTCAACCAATCATGGTATCACTATTGTGGGATGGGATGACAGCTACAGCAGGGATAATTTTGGTACAGAGAAACCGGAGACGGATGGCGCATGGTATTGTAAAAACAGCTGGGGCGACCAGTGGGGAGAAGGGGGATATTTTTGGATTTCATATGAGGATGTGCCGCTTCAAAGCGGTGTTGGTTTCTTCTACGATTACGGAGCCGCCGATAATTATGACCATAATTACCAGTATGATGGCGGGGCATGGGGAAACTATTATATGAACTGCAAATATGAGGCAAATATATATAAGGCACAGGGCTATGAACAGCTTAGGGCAGTAGGCTTTTATACCCGGAATGTGCAGTATAATTGTACCATATACATATATAGAAACTGTGAGGAGGGTAATCCTGTATCCGGGGAGCTGGTGGCGGAAAAAACAGCGGACCAGCTATATGCAGGCTTTCATACAGTGGAATTGGATGAAGGGATTGTGTTAAACCAGGGTGACAGCTTTTCTGTGGTTATCTGCCAGACTACGGCAGAGGACGGATATGTGGAAATTTCGGTTGACAGTACCACCACCCAGAGTGACAGCTGGTGTGTGAATACATCAGAGGCAGAAGCGGGACAGAGCTTTATCAGTGCCCGTGGAACCAGCTGGATTGATATCAGTGCTGCAAAGAAAGAGAACTGCCGCATAAAAGCCTATACGGACGATTTAATCCGGGTTACGGATATTAAGCTGAGCCACTCCGGTATTAATCTGGTGTGTGGGAAAAATGTCCGGTTAAGTGCAGTGGTGGCACCGCAGAATGCAGACAATAAGGAGCTGGAATGGAGTTCCAGTGATGGAGATGTCGCAGCTGTTTCGGAACAGGGGTTGGTAACTGCAAAGGCAGCCGGAAAAGCGGTAATCACCTGCAGGGCAAAAGACGGCAGCGGGATTCGGAGCACCTGTGTGGTTACGGTATGGCAGCCTGTGACAGATATAACCTTGAACGCCTCGGATATGGCACTGCAGGTGGGAGATACCGCAACGCTGACAACCCGGATAGTGCCAGCGGATGCCTCGGATAAATCCGTGGTATGGTCCAGCAGCGACAGCCGGGTGGCGGCGGTTTCTGACAGTGGTACAGTAACTGCGGCTGGAATTGGGACGGCGGTAATTACCTGCAGGGCACAGGACGGAAGCGGTATTGTGAAGAGCTGTACCGTTGTAGTGAGTGAAAAGGTGGTCAGTCATGAAAAGGGTACCATATTAACGGATTCCCTGAGCCAGGCAAGGTACAAGGTGGTAAAGCCGGGAACGGAAAATGCCACAGTGGAATATGTGAAATCAACGGTAACAAAAAACAGCCTGACGGTTCCTGCCACAGTCAAAATAGATGGTGTTATGTATAGGGTAACCTCCATCGGTGCTAATGCATTTAAAAACAATAGTAAGCTTATCCGGGTAAAGATAGGAGAAAATGTTACTACTATTGGTGCAAGTGCATTTTATGGATGCTCAAAATTAAAGAGTGTGACCATGGGGAAAAATGTGACCTTCATTGGAAATAAGGCATTTTATAAGTGCTTGAGGCTTACAAAGATAACGATTCCCTCAAAGGTTAAAAAAATTGGAAAACAGGTGTTTTATAATTGTAAAAAGCTGAAAAATATTACCATCAAAACCAGTAAGCTGACCAGCGGAAGAGTAGGCAGCAAAGCATTTAAGGGAATCCATTCCAAAGCAGTTATCAGGGTTCCGAAGAAAAAGTTAAAGTCATATAAGAAGCTTTTGAGAGCAAAGGGAATCGGAAAACGAGTTAAGGTAAAGAAATAAAAAGATAAATAACAAAAGGCGGCTTTGAAACATGGGAGTTTCAAAGCTGCCTCATTGTCTGGCAAAATGAAAGGATTATTTTGTCATAAGGGATAAAATTTCATTGCTTCGTGCGATGAACTTGGTCATTGCTTCTGATTCCAGCGGGGCATGTGCCAGCAGGGCAAGGTCGTACAGCTGCTCGCATACCATGTTAGTATTTTCACCCTCCGGATTATCTAAAATATACTGCACAAGGTTGTTGTTGGCATTTAAAACCAGAGTCTGTCCGGAACCGCCAAACATGGATGAATCCATACTTCCCATCATATTGTACATTTTCATCATATCCTGCATTCGTCTTGTCTCTTCCGGAAGTGTTATCATGGAGGAGATAGAGGTGTTCTTAAGCTTCTCCACCTTTACTGTAAGCTTATCGTTATCCAGAGCTTTTTGGAATATTTCCGTCAGCTTGTCTGTCGTCTCCTTCAGCTCTTCCTCTGAAATCTCTTCCTTGAAGGTGTTGGTAATGTCGGAATCAATACGGGTGAATTTCACACCATCATTTTTCTGCTCCTGATGTGTAATAAACGGAGTGTCAATGTTATGGGTAAGGACTACGGCATCAATACCCTGTTCCTTAAACATATTAATGTATTGTGACTGTACCTTTTCGTCATCTGTATAGAATACAGTATTTTCGTATTTTTCCTTACCTGCCTCCAGATATTCCGGCAGTGTGAGGTATTTGCCGTCAATATTCTTATAAAGGATATAATCCTTCATTTTGTCATCAAATTTATCATCCTTTAAGCATCCGAACTTGATAAATGGGCTTAAATCATCCCAGTAGCTCTCATAGGTCTCGCGCTCAGTCTTAAACATTCCGGACAATTTGTCTGCTACCTTTTTGGTGATGTAGTCGGATATCTTCTTTACAAAGCCGTCGTTCTGTAATGCACTACGGGATACATTCAGTGGAAGGTCCGGACAGTCGATGACACCCTTTAACAGTAAAAGAAATTCCGGAATAACCTCCTTGATGTTGTCGGCAATAAATACCTGGTTATTGTACAGCTTAATCGTTCCTTCTAAAGTGTCATACTCAGAATTGAATTTAGGGAAGTATAGAATACCTTTCAGGTTGAAAGGATAGTCCATATTCAAGTGAATCCAGAACAATGGCTCCTTGAAATCCAAAAATACCTTGCGGTAAAATTCTTTGTATTCCTCCTCTGTACAGTCATTTGGATGCTTGGTCCAAAGTGGCTTCGTGTCATTGATTGGCTTTTCTTTCGGCTCTTCTTCCTCTTTATCGGAAGCTGAGTCTTCCGAAGTATCTGCGGCTTCATCGGAAGATTCATCAGCCGGGGCGTCTGTCTCTTCACCGGCAGCGTTATCCGGTGTGTCTGTAACGGTATCGGAATCTACAACGTCATCTGCAGCCTCTTTTGCCTCATCTGCATTTGTAAAATAAATCTCCTCTGGCATAAAGGAGCAGTATTTTTCCAGTACTTCCTTTACACGGTATTCATTGGCAAACTCGTAGCAGTCTTCGTTAAGGTATAATGTAATTTCTGTACCGTGTATTTCTCTGTCGCCTGTGGACATGGTATAATCTGTTCCACCGTCACATTCCCAGAATACCGGTTCTGCGCCCTCCTGATAGGAGAGAGTATTGATGGTAACCTTGTCCGCTACCATGAAGGTAGAGTAAAAGCCTAATCCAAAATGTCCGATAATCTGGTCATCTGTTGCCTTGTCCTTATATTTTTCCAAAAAGTCTGAGGCACCGGAAAAAGCAATCTGGTTAATGTACTCATTGACCTCCTCTGCAGTCATACCGATACCATTATCAATAAAGGTAAGGGTTTTATCCTTGGCACTGGCAATTACGTCAATCCGGTACTGGATATCCTCCGGCTCTTCATATTCTCCAATCAGGGTCAGTTTCCGCAATTTGGTTATTGCGTCACAGGCATTGGATACCACCTCACGGATGAATATGTCGTGGTCTGAGTATAACCATTTCTTGATAATAGGAAAAATATTTTCACTATTAATTGATAAGCTTCCTTTTTTCTTTCTTGCCATAAAAACATCTCCTTCATAAAATATAAAAATATGATAGTATATCAGATTTAAAAAGTCAAGAAAAAATTAGCACTCATTTTAGATGAGTGCTAACAAAAAAGACCATTCACATTTCTGGATTGAGAATATCACATTTTCAATCAGTTATATTTCACAGGTAATGCTGTTTGATTTTAATAATGTGATAATTTTTGCAGAAAATTCAGATTCCAATTCCTTATCCATTGTAAAAATTTTATAGGAAATTCCACAAATCACATTTAATTTGTTCTCCTGAAAAATGATATTTAAGAAGATGCCATCAATATCGTTGGAATTAAGTGATGAATTGGTGGAAGAGATAAGATTTTCTGTCTCCGGGACAGAAGCTCTTAAAACAATTTTCAATAAAGAAGGTGTTCGCTTTCCTTTGATTAAGGTAAAGACTTTTTCCCTTGCAATGCTCCAGGTCAGATAGGAGCGCTGGGTTAAGGAGTGCTGAATCAGCTCCTCTTCTGAGAAGAAGCTGCGGTTAATATGTCCGTCAAGAGAGTAGGTCATATCTGTGCGGATATCAGCGGATACAAATTCATATTCATTTAGTTGTTCTGTCTGGAATAATAGCTGCATAAATGGTTTGATATCTAATATATGAATTGACTGCATAACTGCCTCCCGGTTAAATCTGGAATTAGTTTAGCATTATTCCTCCGGTACTGCAAGAGATACTTAAAAAATGGGATTTAACAGGCTTTATCCGGAGACAGGGTGTTTATATTTGAAACTTATCAGAAAAAATGGTATTCTATTAGAAAAAGAAAAAATTATCTGGGGGTGGTATTTTGGAGAAAAAGACAAGCATCCGTTGGAAATTGCTGGCGATTGTGCTGTTCCCTATTCTGTTTTTGGGTCTGGGAATTTTTTTCTTTGGAATTATATTAATATATGGATTTGCAACAAATAGCGTCAGAGATGAGGTAGAGACTACGACTTATTTGTTAAAGGGATGTTTTGACTTGTCCGTACGCGGCGATTATGTCTATGAGGATGGTATTTTTAAAAAGGGTGATATCAATATTACGGATTCTACAATGCTCTATGAGATAAAGCAAAATTCAGATATTGATACTACAATTTTCTGGGGAGATACAAGAATCCTGACCACAATTGAGGATGAATATGGAGTGTCAGCGGTCAGAACGAAGGCAGGCAGTAATGTAAGACAGACCGTACTCGAAAATGGAGAGAATTATTTTTCCAACCGGATAGATATTAACGGGGTGGATTATATAGGCTATTATACGCCGTTAAAGAATGATGACAACAGTATTGTGGGCATGGTATTCGCCGGAAAGCCAACAGAATCCGTATATAGCCAGATTGGAAAAATCATGCTGGTATTTCTGGTGTTCTCCCTTATTGCAATCCTGGCAGCGCTGATTGCCGGCAGACGGTTTTCGGAAAGCATGATTATAGATATAGGCTTAATCAAACAGTATCTGCATACCCTGTCAGACGGGGATTTAAATATTGTTATGGATGAACGGATTGTAAAGCGTACAGATGAAATTGGAGAAATTGGCGTTTATGCAGATAAAATGCGGGCTGCTCTGAAAAATCTGATTGAGCTGGATGCCCTGACCTCTCTGTACAACCGCAGGAGCTGTCATAGTAAGATTCGTGCACTTATTGGGGAAGAGAAAAAATTTACCTTTGTGATGTGTGATATTGACTGGTTTAAAAAGATTAACGACCAGTATGGGCATGAGTGCGGAGATTACATTTTGGTGAGTATATCAGAAATGCTGAAAAACAGTGTGCAGGATTGTGGTTTTGCTTCCCGTTGGGGCGGTGAGGAATTTTTATTGATTTATGAGCTTGGCTTGGAAAATGTGAAGGAAAAGGTGGAAAAACTCCTGGTGGATATTCAGGACAGAGTGTTTCAATATAAGGAATACGAGATTCATGTCACCATGACCTTTGGTGTAAAGGAGATGACACTGGGGATTCCATACGAGGATGCGATTAAAGTAGCGGATGACAATTTATACAAAGGAAAAAAGGCAGGAAGGAATCAGATTGTATGTTGATGGCTGAAATGGGGGATAGTATGAAAAAGATGTGCATGGGGATAGCAGTTGCAGGACTGCTGATGCTGGGAGGCTGTAATAAGGTGCCGGAGAATACGGTATTTTCTCTGGAGGACCTGGAGGGAAAGAAAATAGGTGTCCAGCTGGAGACAACAGGGGATGTCTATGCCACAGATATTAAGGATGCCCAGGTGAAACGGTTCAATAAGAGTGTGGATGCCGTGGAGGCGTTAGCTGCCGGTGAGCTGGATGCGGTCATTCTGGACGATGGACCGGCAGAAGTATTTGTGGAAGAAAATGATAATCTGCGCATATTGGATGAGCCCTTCGCAGAGGAAGAATACGGATTGGTGGTAAAAAAAGGAAACCGGGAATTACTGGACCGGATAAATGCCGCCTTAAGCACCATTAGGGAAAACGGAACCTTAGAGCAGATATTGCAGGGATGGATATATGATGGGGCGAAGACAGGCGTGTACCAGGGACAGGATAAGGAGAGCTATGCAAACGGAACCCTTGTTGTGGCAACCAATGCGGAGTTTCCGCCCTATGAAAGCAAGACAGAGGATGGGATTGCCGGTATTGATATCGATATTATGAAGGCAGTCTGTGATGAAATGGACATGAAGCTGGAGATTCGTGATATTGCATTTGATTCGATTATTGCAGCCCTGGATAAGGGGAGTGCAGATGTGGGAGCAGCCGCCATGAGCATTACGGAAGAACGGAAAGCGTCAGTTGATTTTTCAGATTCCTACACCACTGCCAGACAGGTTGTAATTGTAAGAAAAGATTGACAGGAGGCAGTATATGAGACAGTTATTAAACTTATTGCAGGAGGGCGTAACCGCTGCCCATGCAATCCGCTATGTAAAGCAGGATTTGCTGGAAAAGGGATTTCAGGAGCTTTTTCTAAAGGAAGACTGGAAGCTGAAGGAAAATGGAAAATATTATGTAAACTTATATGGGACGAATTGTGTGGCATTTACAGTGGGCAGGCGGATTGACAAAGAGCCTTCGTTCCGCATCTGCATGGCACACAGCGATTATCCTAACTTTCAGATAAAGCCCAATCCGGTTTTGAAGGGAGCCAATTGGACGAAGCTGAACGTGGAAATTTACGGAGGAATGTATCAGAAATCATGGCTTGACCGTCCGCTGGGGATTGCAGGCAGGGTTGTTGTGAGAGGGAAAACAGCCTTTACACCGGAGGTGCTTTTATATAAAAGTGAGCGTCCCCTTGCGGTTATTCCAAGTCTTGCCATTCATATGGACAGGGAGCTCAATAAAAAGGGAGCCCTGGATGTGGCAAAGGAGCTGGTTCCGCTAGTTTCCCTGTCAGAGGATGGAGATTTGCTGGAGGAGATTGCAGGCACATTGGGAATAGGGAAGGATGAGATTCTCGATTATGATTTATTCTTATACAATATGGATAAGCCGGTACTGGTGGGACTGGATTCAGCGATGCTGTCATCTCCAAGGCTTGACAATCTGACCTCTGTAGGAGCTGTCTTAGAGGCATTGGAACAGTGCAGAGAAGTGCCGGATAATACGATAGATGTGATGGTGGTATTTGACAATGAAGAGGTTGGAAGTCTTTCCAAACAGGGGGCAGACAGCGAGCTTCTTCCAATGGTGCTTGACAAAATCGGAAAAGCAGTGGCAGGGAAAGAGTTTGTACTCCGGGATGTGGTGGAGGACAGCTTTTTGCTGTCGGTGGATGTGGCACATGCCCACCATCCGAATTATGAAGAAAAGAGCGATGCAAGCAGCAAAGCATATATGGGGCAGGGATTTTCCATAAAGCGGAGTGTGGGACAGAAATATGGAACCACATCAGAGAGCGCAGCGGTATTAAAGCAACTTAGTGGGGAAAGAAATATACCTTATACAATTGCAATCAATAAGACCGGAATACCCGGCGGCAGTACGCTGGGTCCCATTGTAACCTCCCATCTGCCGATTCCCTGTGCAGACATCGGAATGCCGGTTCTTTCCATGCATTCTGCCAGCGAGCTTGGTGCGGTGGCAGACTATGACGCATTAAAATCAATTATATGCGCTGTTTTTGAAGAAGGCGCACAGGCAGAATAGTCATTTTGGCAAATGCAGAATGCTTTTGTATAAGACAATCCGCTTTCGCACACACTAAACCATACGAGTTATATAATTTTAGGAAAGGAAGTAACAAAGTATGAAAGCAGTTGTGAATAAGGATGAATGTATCAGTTGCGGATTGTGTGTCAGCACCTGCCCGGAGGTATTTTCCTTTGATGAGGATGGCATTGCGGAAGCCAATGGAAAGATAGACGATTCCAATTATGCTTCCGCAGAATCGGCACGTTCCTCCTGCCCGGTAGCGGTAATTGATATTATAGAAGGATAGCTTAAAAATATTCTGTCATTTTTTTCTCGATATGCTGTAAAACCATGTAAAGCAGCATGGCGATGACACAGAGAATCAGGATGGACAACAGCACATTACTCATTTTGAAGGTCTGGGAGCCGTAGATAATCAGGTATCCCAGGCCTTCTCTGGCTGCAAGGAATTCCCCGATTACTACGCCTACAAGACAGAGACCGATATTTACCTTCATGATACTTATAATATTTGGGATATTGCTGGGGAGTACCACCAGCTTGAGGCATTGGAAACGGTTTCCCTTCAGGGTTTCGATGAGCTTTATCTTATCTGCGTCCACGTTTACAAAGCCTGTATAAATGTTTAAAATGCTTCCAAAAACAGCAACGGAACAGGCACACACTATGATTGTCGTTTTATTGGAGCCGAGCCAGACAATGAGAACCGGAGCCAGAGCCGATTTTGGAAGGGCGTTGAGAATTACGAGATAAGGCTCCATTACCCGGGATAAGGTCTTATTCCACCAGAACAGGGTGGCAATGATGAGACTTCCGGCGATTACAATAACAAAGCTCACCAGGGTTTCATACAGGGTGATGCCGATATGATGGAGCAGGGAGCCGTCCTTCAGCATAGTTACCAGAGTGACAAAAAGCTTAGAAGGGGAACAAAAAATAAAATCGTTGATAATGCCGTGTCTGGCGGTATATTCCCAGATAAGTAAAAAGCCTGTAAAAATTAAGAGCTGGTAAATCCGTATCAGAATCCGGTTCCGCTTGATTTTGCGGACATATTCCAGCTGTTTATCGGAAACCGGTTCCCTGCTTTTTTTCTGTAGCTGCATTGTTTTATCCGAAGTCTTCATTTTCATCGTATACAGCCTCCCATATCTGATTATAATACATATTGAATTCTGGTGCGTTTCTGGTGGTTTTCGGTGTCCGGTGGGGAATGCTTAGCTCGATTGGTATGATGGCTTTGACGGTACCCGGACGTTTGGTAAGTACAATGACCCGGTCAGCCATGGAAATGGCTTCTGATAAATCGTGGGTTACTAAAAGGGTGCTGATGCCTTTCTCCTTGATAATGGAGCCGATGTCATTGGAAACATTGAGACGGGTCTGATAGTCCAATGCACTAAAAGGTTCATCCAATAGCAGGATATCGGGAGAAAGAGCAAGGGTCCGGATGAGGGCAGCCCTTTGCCGCATACCACCGGACAGCTGCCGTGGATAGGCATTCCGGAAGTCCCACAGCCCATAAGTCTTTAACAGGTCGTCTATTATTTTCAGATGGGCATCATCCAGTTTATGCTGGATTTCCAATCCCAGAGTCAGGTTGCGGTAGATGGTCCGCCATTCCAGCAGATGGTCCTTTTGCAGCATGTAGCCGATGTTGACATCAGACTCTGCCATTGGCTTGCCATTCAGTTCAATCTTGCCAGAGGACACAGGAAGCAGACCGGCTATCAGATTCAGCAGTGTGGTTTTGCCACATCCGCTGGGACCAACAAATGAAATAAATTCATTTTTATTTAATCTAAATGAAATATCGTTAAGCGTAAGGGTTTCACAAGATATTGTGTGATAAGTGTAATTTACATTAAAAAATTCCAGTAGTGGTGTCTCCAATTTTTTTCACTTCCTTTTGACCTATATTATATTGTATTCAAAAGGGCTAAAATTGACCTATATTACAAAAAATCGTGGCTTGACGAAAAAAAAAACATTATTTATAATAACTAGGCTTAGAAAAATTGGCGTGTTTTTGATTTGCTGAATGAAGAAAATAATGATGGTAGATACTAAGGGAAAGAACAGAAATCAGGTGATGAGATGGCAAAAATAACCAGGGCAGAGCTTGCCAGAAGAAGGCGGGTTGAGCTTTACAAAAAAATAATTGTATATGGCTTTTTAATCCTTACCATTTTGCCTATTTTTACGAGTATTTTCCTCTTTCATAAGGTGAATCAGTTAGAAAAGAAGCTGGATTATGCGTTAAGTGAGGAGGGGGGAGATTATCTGACTCTCCGTTCCAGCAGGGAAGCCCTTCTGAGTAATCCAAATGCCGAAAGCGGCGTATTTGAGGACTCTGTCAAGTCTGTATTGGGAAACACAAATGTGGACACCAACAATGCAAAAAATACAGAAAATGCTGATGGCGGGAAGGCTTTGGAAGCTGTACAGGCAGAGACACAGATTGGTAAGGGCACAGCAGAGGATATGACAGACGCAGGTACAAAGGATGCTTCAGAGAAGACAGATGCAACACCGGTGGAGGAAGCAAAACGGGTGTATCTGACCTTTGATGACGGTCCGTCTATCTATACCGGTCAGATATTGGATATACTGGCAGCAAACGGAGTAAAGGCAACCTTTTTTGTGATTGGAAGAGATGAAGAATATTATGAATATTATAAACGGATAGTAGACGAGGGTCATACAATCGGAATGCATTCCTATTCCCATGTGTACCAGGACTTCTACAAATCCGAGGAAGCCTTTGGCAATGAGCTGGAAAAATTAAATGGTTTGATTTATGAGGTGACTGGCACAAAGAGTACGATTTTCCGTTTTCCGGGTGGAAGCTCCAACAGTGTGGCTCCTTTGCCGATTCAGAATTATATTGCATATTTAAATGAACATAATATAAATTATTATGACTGGAATGCGCTGAGTGGAGATGCGGTTACCACCGGACTTGCACCGGACCAGCTGGTGGATAATATTATGCATGATGTGGAAAAGAACCAGGATTCGGTGGTGCTGATGCATGATTTACAGACAACCCATAATACAGTGGAATCTCTGCAGCTTCTGATTGACACGCTAAAGAGTGAGGGATATGAGATTTTACCGATTGATGAGAATACACCGCTGATTCAGCATGTGTCCTGTAATTCGGTGGAAGAATAGGAAGATATGAAATAAGTATAGAGACAGATATTCTGAACAATTCAGAATACCTGTCTTTTTTTTCAGGCGTTGTTTGGACAGGGTGATACTGGAAATATTGTCTATGGTGTGATAAGATGTTAATAAAATTATAAAATAAGAAATCGGGTATGGATAGTATGACATATAGAGAAGCAAAGGCATATATGGAGCAGGTTCAGAAACGGGGAAGCATATTCGGTCTGGCTCCGGTTAAAATGCTGCTGGAACGTCTTGGCAGCCCCCAGAACCGGCTTAAGGTCATTCATGTGGCAGGAACCAATGGAAAGGGCAGTATCTGCACCTTTTTGGAGCAGCTTTACCGCGCAGAGGGCAGAAGGGTTGGAAGATATATATCTCCTACGCTTCACTGCTATTTAGAGAGATTCCAGATTAACGGAAAATATATGGAAGAGGAAGAATTTGCAAGGCTTCTTTCAGAGGTGATACCTGTGATTGATGAAATGAAGCGGGATGGCGCAGAGCTGCCCACTGCGTTTGAGATAGAAACGGTTATTGCTTTTTTGTATTTTTTTAAGCATCAGGTGGATATTGTTATTCTGGAAACGGGAATGGGTGGAAGAGAGGATGCAACTAATGTGGTGGATAAACCGTTATGTACGGTATTCGGCTCTATCGGAATGGACCACATGCAGTTTCTGGGAAATACCATAGAAAAGATTGCATATGAAAAGGCGGGAATTATGAAGGCTGGCTGTCCCACAGTCAGTTATCCCAATTCTCCGGAGGTAATGGCTGTACTGAAGACACAATTTAGTTTACATAATGCAAACGACAGGGAAGGTAACCGGTTTGATGTGGTATCAGAAACGGATATACAGGTTTTAGAGGAAACCATGGAGGGAAGCCTGTTCCGGTATAAGGGAGAAGAATACAGAATCCGTATGGCGGGGGAATATCAGATATATAATGCGGCAACGGCAATTGAGACGAAGCTTCTGCTGGACGGACATTTGAAAAAAGAAGGTCTGGCTGCCGCAGCGTGGGAGGGCAGATTTGAAAAGGTATCGGAACATCCGCTTCTGATAAGGGATGGGGCTCACAATGCAGACGGAGCAAAAGCGTTAAAGCGAAGTCTTCAAAAGCATTTTACAAAAGAGAAATTAATATTTATAATAGGGGTATTAAAGGACAAGGAATACGATAAAATGATGCAGGTGCTGTGCCCACTGGCAGCAAAGGTATTTACCGTTACTCCCGATAATCCGAGAGGTCTTCCGGGAATCGTGCTGCGGGAGAGTGTTTTACCGTTTTGTAATGACGTGACGGCGTGCGGCTCGGTGGATGAGGCGCTAAGCAGGGCGGAACAGGAGTACCGGCAATTTGAAAAGCAGGGAGAGAGTGCAGCAATTGTGGCATGGGGTTCCCTTTCCTATATTGGCAGAATTAAGGGGCAGGAATAAATATGGAACGAATAGAGAGAATTATGGAGCATCCGCTGTATCAGAAAAACCAGCAGAGGATTGAAGAACTGGAGCAGAACAGGGTCTTTTGCAGGCACGGTATCGGGCATTCTCTGGATGTGGCGAGGATATTGTATATACTTGTACTGGAAAGGGAAGCCTGTGTGCCGAAGGATGTGGTATATGCGGCGGCCTTGCTGCATGACATTGGACGAGCCGTCCAATATGAGGAAAACCGTCCTCATCATGAGGTGGGAGCAGAACTCGCGGAGACGATTTTAAAGGACTGTGGATATGAGCCGGAAGAGATTGACCGGATAGCCAGGGCAATTGCCTCTCACCAGACAAATTCCGGGGACAAAGAGGAGTATGTCTTCGGAAATCTGCTCTACGAGGCAGACAAGCTGAGCAGGAATTGTTTTTCGTGCCAGGTGCAGTCTGAGTGCTACTGGGAAGATTCTAGGAAAAATTCCACAATTCAGTATTAAAGCCGGAAAAATGCACAGGATTTTAATAGCAATAGTATATTTGGAGGAAAACACATGATTATAGGCAGCAGAGAATTTGATTTAGAGCATCACTTTTATATGATGGGAATTTTGAATGTTACACCGGACTCTTTTTCTGACGGGGGAAGATACAATGATTTGGATAGGGCGCTGTTCCAGGCAGAGAAGCTGGTTTCAGAGGGAGCAGATATTCTGGATGTGGGAGGAGAATCCACAAGACCAAACCATATTAAAATTACCTCAGAGGAGGAAATAGAACGGGTATGTCCTGTCATCATCAAAATCAAAGAAAGCTTTGATGTTCCGGTGTCCCTGGACACATACAAATCCGATGTGGCAAAGGCTGGGATTCAGGCAGGTGCAGATTTGTTAAATGACATATGGGGCTTAAAATGGGACGGAACCATGGCGGAAGTCATCGCAAAGGCGGAAATTCCGTGCTGTCTCATGCATAACCGCCATGACAGGGATTATACAGATGTGGTAGAGGATGTATTAAAGGATTTACAGGGGTGCATTGATTTGGCGCTGGAGGCTGGAATTCCAAAGGAACATATCATCTTAGACCCGGGAATTGGTTTTGCCAAGGATTTAAATGAGAATCTGGTGGTTATGCGGCATATGAACCGCCTGCGGGAGCTGGGATATCCGGTTTTACTTGGAACCTCCAGAAAATCCATGATTGGACTGACCCTTGATTTGCCGGTAACAGAGAGGGAAGAGGGAACCCTTGCGACCTCAGTGATGGGTCTGATGGCAGGCTGTTCCATTTTCCGGGTACATGATGTGAAGACAAATCTCAGGGGGCTTCGGATGGCAGAGGCAATCCTGAAAGCAGAAATATAACATAAATTTAACACAGAACGGGAAAACAATGTGATACAATGAAGACAAATCTGCTTGTATATGTGAGTAAATTTGTCCAATGGGATTATAATATTTCAGGAGCGTATACATGGATAAAATTATTATCAAAAATCTGGAAGCCTTTGGGTATCATGGAGTATTTGAGGAAGAGGCATTTTTAGGACAGAAGTTTATTGTGGATGCAGTGCTGTATCTGGACACAAGAAGGGCTGGTAAAACAGATGATTTGAAGGCATCCCTGGACTATGGTGAGGCATGCCATGTCATTAAAAAGCTGGTGGAGACAGAGCGGTATCAGCTGATTGAGCGGCTGGCAGAGGTGCTTGCCGAAAAGCTGCTGCTGGCATTCTCGGCACTGAAAAGCGTTGAGATTACAGTGAAAAAGCCATGGGCGCCGGTGCTTGTGCCAATGGAGACGGTGGCAGTTAGCATTAAACGGGGCTGGCACAGGGTATATCTTTCCATTGGCTCCAACATGGGAGACAAGGAGAGTAACCTGGATTTTGCCATTGACCGTCTGAATGCCCTGCCGGATACAAAGGTAACTGCGGTGTCGGACTATATTGTGACAGAGCCATATGGAGATGTGGAGCAGGATGATTTCCTGAATGGAGCGTTAGAGATTGAGACGCTGAAAACTCCACAGGAACTGTTGGAGACAACCCTTGGTATTGAAGGGGAGGCACACCGGGAACGGCTGGTTCACTGGGGACCAAGGACGCTGGATATCGATATTCTGTTCTATGACGACAGTATCATTATGGAAGAGAATTTGAAGATTCCCCATGTGGAAATTCCAAAACGGGAATTTGTGTTAGAGCCCTTGTCGGCTATCGCACCCTATTATATTCATCCGGTATTTCACAAGTCAGTGCTGGCAATGCTGGAGGAATTGAGAAGCCGGGAACCAATTCAAACAAGGAGAAATGATACGAAATGATACAGGATTTAAGTGTGACCAGAAAAGAAATTGATGAGGTAGATAAGCAGATTGTAAAATTAATTGAACAGAGAATGGATTTGGCGCTGGAGGTGGCAAAGTATAAGATATCCACCGGAAAGCCTATCTATGACAGGAAACGGGAGCTGGAAAAGCTGGAAAAGCTGGGTTCCATGGCAAGTACGGAGTTTAATGCAAAAAGTGTGCAGGAATTGTTTCTCCAGATAATGTCGGTTTCCAGACGTTACCAGTACCGTGTGATTGGCGACCGGGAGGATGAGATTGGTAAGCTGTTTACTCCTGTTGAAAAAATAGAGACCAGCAGGGATACCAAGGTGGTATATACGGGAGTTCCGGGTGCTTTTGCCGAGGCTGCCATGGTGGCTTATTTTGGAGAGGACATTACACCGTTAAATGTAAAGGAATTTCAGGATGCGGCAAGGCTGGTGGCTGAGGGACAGGCTGATTACGGTGTCCTTCCAATTGAAAATTCCACTGCCGGGTTTGTGAATGGAATTTACGATTTGCTGGACCGGTACCAGCTGTCCATTGTGGGAGAGCAGATGCTTCCGATTAATCAATGCCTTCTGGGAATTCCGGGAACCGATTTGTCAAAGGTAAAGACCGTTTTTTCCCATCCCCAGGGGCTGATGCAGGCAAGGGAATATTTGGAGGATAAGCAGTGGAAGCAGGTGGGTATGGCAAATACTGCCCAAAGTGCGCAAAAGGTACATAATGACAATGATATGACCCAGGTGGCAATTGCCAGTGAAAGGGCAGCAGAGCTCTATGGATTATCCATATTAAATCCACAGCTGAATGTGTCAGACCAGAATACAACCCGTTTTGTAATTGTTTCCAATAAGAGGGAATATGTTAAGAGTGCAAATAAGGTCAGCATTTCCTTTTCCCTTCCCCATGAGTGTGGAAGTCTGTATAACATTTTAGCACATTTTATATTCAACAATGTAAATATGACCAGTATTGAATCCATACCGCTTTACGGAAAACAGTGGGAATATTGTTTCTTTGTGGATTTTGAAGGAAATTTAAGTGACAGTGATGTTAAAAATGCCCTGAAGGGTATTATGGCTGAAACAGAGGATTTCAGGATATTAGGCTGCTTTGTTTCAGAAAAGTAGACAGGAGGGATGCGTAAATGGCATATAGAACATTTGCGGCAATTGATGTAGGTTCAACAGATGTGACCATGAAAATTTATGAAGTGACGGCGAAAAAGGGTTACCGCCAGCTGGATTATGTCAGCAATATCATGGAGCTGGGCTCCGACACCTATAAGGATGGGTACATTTCGCTGGAATCCGTTGAACGGCTGAGTGAGATTCTAAACCGGTTTTCCAGAAAAATGAAGGAGTATGGAACAACGGATTACTGCGCTTATGCCACCAGTGCTGTCCGGGAGGCAAAAAATAACATGATGGTGCTGGATTTGCTGAAGGCGAGAACCGGTATTGAGGTGAAAATCCTGAGTAATTCAGAGCACCGTTTCTTAATGTACAAGGGTCTGGCAGTCAAATCAGCTAATTTTGAGAAGATTGTTGAAAAGAATACTGCCATTGTAGATATCGGCGCGGGAAGCATCCAGATTTCCCTGATGAATAACGGGAAGCTTACGGCAACCCAAAATATACCGATTGGTGCGCTTCGTGTGAGAGAGCGGCTGAAAACCTTCCGTATTGACAATAACCATTTGGAACGGGTAATGGAAGAATTTATTGCCAATGAGATTGACACCTTCCGGCATCACTATTTAGGGGATAAGGAAATTAAAAATGTGATTGCAATAGGTGATGAGATTAGCAATCTGATTCAGATTGTACCGGAGCTGGGAATTACAGACCATTTGAATGAAAAGCAGTTAAGCTCCATTTTTGACCGGCTTCTCTCAGAGGGAACGGCAGAGCTTGCAGCAGAATATAAAATTCCATATGAGAGGGCAACCCTGTTGCTGCCGGCAGCCATGATTTACGGTATTTTCCTGCAGCAGGCAAAGGCAGATTTAATCTGGACGCCGAATGTTGACCTCTGCGATGGCATCATTGTAGATGTGTTGGAGAAGAATAAAAACCTTACCTTTAAGCGGAATTTTGAAGATGACATCCGGTCTTCCGTACATCAGATTGCCAAGCGGTACCGCTGTAATAAGGAGCACAATTATAATGTAGCTGCAATTGCTTGCCAGATTTTTGACAAGACAAAGAAAATCCACCGGCTGCAGGGAAAGGAACGCCTGCAGTTAGAGATTGCGGCTACACTCCACGATTGTGGGAAATTTATAAATATGAACGGGGCAGGAGCAAATTCCTATGCCATTATCATGTCAACGGAGATTATGGGTATCTCCCATAAGGAGAGAGAGGAGATAGCCAATATCGTAAAATACAATTCGGTTCCACTGCCGGATTACAGGGAAATCCACAGTGAAATGGGAAATGCAGACTATATGAAGGTGGCAAAGCTGGTGGCAATCTTAAAGGTAGCAAATGCAATGGACCGCTCCCATAAGCAGAAGGCAAATACCTATAATATTGTGGTAAAAGATAAGCAGCTGGTTATTACGATTGATACCCTGTATGATTTGGCATTGGAGAGAGGTCTCTTTGACGATAAGGCAGATTTCTTTTCCAAGGTATTTGGAATTAAACCAGTATTAAAACAAAAAGGAGCGAGGATATAATGAAAGAGAAAAGTAAATTTTTAAAACCGGAATATCTGGAAAACCGGGAGCTTTCCTGGCTGCAGTTTAATAAGAGGATACTGGCTGAGGCAAAGGATAAGAGTATTCTTCCCTTTGAGCGCATTAAATTCTTAAGCATTACAGCCTCCAATCTGGATGAATTTTTCATGATTCGTATTGCATCCCTGATGGATATGGTGCATGCGGGATATACAAAGAGGGATATTGCAGGAATGACTGCAAAAGAGCAGTTAGATGCAATCCTGCCGGAGGCAAAGCAGTTTATGGCAGAACAGTATAAGACGTTAAACCGTTCCCTGCTTCCGCTTCTTGGAAAATGCGGACTTCATTTTGTGCGCCATCACGAGGAGCTTACAGATAAACAGGCGGCATATGTGGATGAGTATTTTCAGAAAAATGTGTATCCGGTTCTGACGCCGATGGCGGTAGACCAGTCAAGACCATTTCCATTGATTCAGAATAAGTCTTTGAATATCGGCGCTCTGATTAAAGACAAGAAAAAAGAGGATGTTGTGGATATTGCAACGGTACAGGTGCCGGGAGTGCTTCCGAGAATTGTGGAAATTCCATCTGAAAATGAAGGGGAAACAGCCATAATTCTATTGGAGGAGGTAATCGAAAGAAACCTGGATAAATTATTCCTGAATTATACGATTTTAAGCGCACATCCCTATCGTGTTATGCGAAATGCAGATTTGACCATTGATGAGGATGATGCCGCAGACCTGTTAAAGGAGATTGAAAAGCAGATAAAGAAGCGCCAGTGGGGCGAGGTGATTCGTTTAGAGGTGGCGGATACCATGGATAAGCGTTTGCAGAAGAAGCTTATGGAGCAGCTGAATGTGGACGAAAATTATCTGTATAAAATTAAAGGACCTTTGGATTTAACCTTTTTAATGAAGGTGTATGGTCTGGAGGGCTTTGATGAATATAAGCTTCCAAAGTTTGTTCCACAGCCGGTTCCGGGGCTTGACAGGGAACGGGGGATTTTTGAGCAGATTCGGGAGCATGATATTTTACTGCATCATCCATATTATGAGTTTACGCCGGTGATAGATTTTATTTCCCAGGCGGCAAATGACCCGAATGTACTGGCAATCAAGCAGACCTTGTACCGTGTCAGCGGGAATTCCCCGATTGTTGCCTCCCTTGCCCGGGCTGCGGAAAATGGCAAGCAGGTTACGGTGCTGGTGGAGTTAAAGGCGAGATTTGATGAGGAAAATAATATCGGATGGGCAAAAATGCTGGAAAAGGCGGGCTGTCATGTAATCTATGGACTGGTGGGACTGAAAACCCATTCCAAGATTGCCCTGGTGGTGAGAAGGGAAGAGGATGGCATTCGCAGATATGTGCATCTCGGAACGGGTAACTATAATGATGTGACTGCCAAACTCTATACGGATATGGGACTGCTGACCTGCAATGATGCCATTGGAGAGGATGCAACAGCAGTATTTAATATGCTGTCCGGTTATTCGGAGCCGCCGGTTTGGAATAAGCTGATGGTGGCGCCAATCTGGTTAAAGGATTGTTTCCTGATGTTGATTAACCGGGAGGCGGAAAATGCTAAAAAGGGTAAAAAGGCAAGAATTGTGGCAAAGATGAATTCTCTCTGCGACCCAATGATTATTGAGGCGTTGTATAAGGCAAGTACAGCGGGCGTTAAGATTGATTTGATTATCCGGGGAATCTGCTGTCTGAAAACAGGGATTCCGGGAGTCTCAGAAAATATTACGGTTCGCTCCCTGGTGGGCAATTTCCTGGAGCATTCCCGCATTTTCTATTTTTATAATGATGGCTTTGAGGATGTATATATGGGAAGTGCCGACTGGATGCCGCGTAATCTTGACAAGCGTGTGGAGATTACCTTCCCGGTGGAGGATGAAAAGCTGAAACAGGATGTTATAGGGATTCTTAAGCTTCAGCTTGCAGATACATTGAAGGCACATATCTTACAGCCAAATGGCAGGGAATATGCAAAACAGGATTTGCGTGGGGTTGAAAAAATCGGTGCCCAGGATGAATTCTGCCGGCTTGCCATGGAGAAGGCTTATGCGGATGAGCACAATGAGGTAGTCAGGAATATTTTTGAGCCGGCTACCAGTGAAAGAAAATAAAGCAGCAATATAATATTTTTATGGAAAAAGTTATATTTTTTTCTTGACTTGCATAGAGATATATGGTAATCTATTCAAGTCGTGTGACAAACAATCAAGCAGAGTATCCACTCTCACCTTAGCGCAATCGGGCGGCTCGGGTCAAATATTAGAGATATAAAACACAGGTTTCTAATAGAAGTGGATAGGTATGCTATCCACTTTTTATATTATGTAAGATGGAGGTACAAAACCATTAGCGAGTTAATGATTAATGAGCAGATTCGTGATAAGGAAGTCCGTTTAATCGGAACAGAGGGAGAGCAGTTAGGTATTATGTCAGCGAAGGATGCCATGAAGCTGGCAAGAGAGGCTGAACTGGATTTAGTAAAGATTGCTCCAAATGCAAAGCCACCGGTATGCAAGATTATTGATTATGGAAAATACCGTTATGAGCTCGCAAGAAAAGAAAAAGAGGCAAAGAAGAAGCAGAAAACCATTGATATCAAGGAGGTTCGTTTATCCCCTAATATCGATACCAATGATTTGAATACAAAGATAAATCAGGCAAGAAAGTTTTTGGCTAAGGGAGATAAGGTAAAGGTTACCTTGCGTTTCCGTGGCCGTGAACTGGCACATGTAAACCAGAGCAAGGTTATTCTGGATGATTTTGCAAAGCAGTTAGAAGATGTTGCAGTGATTGATAAGCCAGCAAAATTCGAGGGCAGGAGCATGATAATGTTTTTGTCTGAGAAGAGATAATATAAGAGACATTTAAGGAGGAAACAGTAATGCCAAAATTAAAGACAAACAGAGCAGCAGCTAAGCGTTTTAAGAAAACCGGAAGTGGTAGCCTTAAGAGAAACAAAGCGTATAAGAGCCATATTTTAACTAAGAAGACTACTAAGAGAAAGAGAAATCTTAGAAAAGCAACGATGATGGATAAGACAAACGAAAAGGTAATGAAGAAGATTTTACCTTATCTGTAAGATGGATGGAATTAGGAGGAAATAGAAATGGCAAGAGTTAAAGGCGGCGTAGGCGCAAAGAAAAGACATAACAGAACATTAAAGCTCGCAAAGGGTTATAGAGGAGCAAGGTCTAAGCAGTATAGAGTGGCAAAGCAGTCCGTTATGAGAGCTTTGACTTCTTCATATGCAGGCAGAAAGCAGAAAAAGAGACAGTTCAGACGTTTATGGATTGCACGTATCAATGCTGCAGCAAGAATGAATGGCTTATCCTACAGCAAATTTATGTATGGCTTGAAGCTTGCAGGTGTTGATATGAATAGAAAGATGCTTGCTGAATTAGCAGTATCCGATGCAGAAGGTTTTGCAAAATTAGTAGAGGTTGCTAAGGCAAAATTAGCATAATTCAGGTTATCATTGTTTTATCTGTATAGATAAGCATGGGGAGAATATACGCTGGTAGTGGGCTGGGAGAATACAGATGCATTCTCCCGCCACGAAAGCGGAAAAATTAAAAAAATTGCAATTTGATATTGCATTTTCCATTAAAACGTAGTAATCTATACAAGGTTCATGTTAATATGATTTTTAAAAAATACATATTAGTGAGGATGGACTTATAATTGAATATGCGGAAGTGCTGGAACTGGCAGACAGGCTAGACTAAGGATCTAGTGATGGCAACATCGTGTGGGTTCAAGTCCCATCTTCCGCAGTAAAAAACCCCTTGAATTTCAAGGGGTTTTTTAACATTTTATTTCTTGTTGTATTTTCCATAAATGTATGAAGTCAAAATATATGAAATCTGCTTTGGCGCTTATTTGATGTGATTTGTATCTAATACCTTGTTAACTGCGGAAAGCAGAGCACATACAGAGGCGTCAATGATATCGTTCTTAATACCGCAGCCCCAGGTTGTCTTGCCGTCTGCCATATCAATTCCCACATAGGCGCAGGCCTGGGAATTGGAACCATGCTGTAAAGCGTGCTCCTCGTAGGTTGTCAGCTTGAATTCTATGCCAAAGTGCTTCTTCACTGCATTTGCAACGGCGTCCAGACGGCCGTTTCCTGTACCGTGGTATACCTTTTGGATACCGTCACGCTTGATTGTCAGCTCTGTGGAAATAACACCATTTCCCTCCTGTACAAAATGGCATTCATCCAGTTTGATGGCAGTTTTTATATTTACATACTCCTTGTTGAAGATTCCCAGGATTTCCTCCGGCGTCAATTCCTTGTGCATGTGGTCGGATACACCCTTGACAGCATAGCCTAAATCCTCCCGCATTTTGGCAGGTAAGTTAAAGCCATAGCTCTGCTCTAAGATATAACCGATTCCGCCCTTGCCGGACTGGGAATTGATGCGGATAACATCGCCCTCATACTCACGGCCAACATCATGTGGGTCAAGAGGTAAGTAAGGAACCGTCCAGTCTTTTAAATTCTTTTCCTCTCTCCATTTCATACCCTTTGCAATGGCATCCTGATGGGAGCCGGAAAATGCTGCAAACACCAGTTTACCGGTGTATGGGGAACGGTCATAAACCCGCATTCCGGTGACGCGCTCATACAGCTCGGTAATCTTAGGAATATCACTGAAATCCAGCTTAGGGTCTACACCGTGGGTATACATGTTCATTGCTAAAGTGATAATGTCTACATTACCGGTACGTTCACCGTTGCCAAATAAAGTGCCTTCGATACGGTCAGCTCCGGCAAGTACACCTAATTCGGCATCTGCCACGCCGCAGCCACGGTCGTTGTGTGGATGTAAGGACAGAATCACATTTTCCCGCATGGCAAGATTTTTGCTCATGTATTCAATCTGGCTGGCATAAACGTGAGGTAATGACATTTCTACAGTAGCAGGCAGGTTGATGATTACCTTGTTGTCAGGAGTTGGCTGCCATACGTCAATCACAGCGTTACAAACCTCCAATGCATAATCCACCTCTGTTCCTGTAAAGGATTCAGGGGAATATTCAAACTGGTAGTTTCCTCCATCCTGTTTGGTTAAATCCAATAACATTTTGGCACCATCAATGGCAATCTGTTTGATTTCCTCTTTGGATTTCTTAAATACCTGTTCACGCTGCGCCAAAGAGGTGGAATTGTATAAATGGATTACTGCGTGTTTACATCCCTTTACCGCTTCAAAGGTTTTCTGGATGATGTGTGGTCTTGCCTGTGTTAGAACCTGAACGGTTACATCATCCGGGATTAAATTCTGGTCAATCAATGCTCTTAAGAAATCGTATTCGGTCTCAGAAGCGGCAGGGAAGCCGACTTCAATTTCCTTAAAACCGACCTGTACTAACATTTTGAAAAAATCAATCTTTTCATCTAAGCTCATTGGTACAATTAAAGCCTGATTACCATCTCTTAAATCTACAGAGCACCATGCAGGCGCCTTATCAATATACTCCTTCTTGGTCCATTCCAGGGACTCGGCAGGCGGCATAAAATAATTTCTCTTATACTTGGTTGAATCCATCATAATAAATTACCTCTCTTTCTTTAAATAGAATATGTTTGTTTTTTCGGATATATATCGCAATCAGTTTTATTTTCCGGGTAAATTAAAAAATGCCCCACGTCTCCTCTATAGAGACGTAAAGCAATGCTTACGCGGTACCACTCTAATTCATACATCATTGTATGCACTCATTGCAGATACGGACTTTAAAAATCAGTCTTATATCCTCCCTGGAATAACGGCTGGGTTCCGGCCTCACCTACTTATCTGAAATGTTCAGCGGGCTACTCAAAGGCGAGTTCAAATCTTTTTCGCAGCTGCCTTGCACCAGCCGGCAGTTCTCTGAATACTTCCAAGATTCTACTATTCCTTATCACAGTATTTATAAAAACAATATACAATTGTCTCAAGTAAGAAAAGATTAACATATTGCTCATAAAGTGTCAACCCATATTTTTATAAAAAAATGTTATACGAATGTAACAAAAATGTAACGAAATTGTTGAAAAGAGTAATATTATAGTATATAATATCCATTTGGATGAACGAGGAGAATGAATATGAAGCAAAAGGATAAAATAGTATTTTTCATATTACTAATAATGCTGACGGTGTGTACTGTACCATTTACATCCGTTAAAGCGGAAGCAGCAAAGGCTGCCTTAACCAGACAAACAGGCTATACTATAAATCAGGATGAGCTGCGAAAGCTTATGAGTAAAAAGCTGGGCACTCCTTATCGGAAAATGGACTGTAGTGCATATGCAGCCTGGGTGCTGGAAAATTTAGGAGAAAAGGGAGCAGAAAACCATGCGTTAAAGGATGTAAAAATAATATCCGGACGTTCAACGTATGTATGGAAGCGTTCCGGAAAATTAAAGATATCTTATAAGCCGGCAGTATATAATGAATCAAAACAGAAATGGGTATGGGGCAAACGGAAAAAAATTGCAATTAATAAGGGAATCACAACCTGGAAGAGTAGTAAGAAAGCGAATAAAAAGGCAGCCAGGAATTTGGAGGTTGGAGATGCGCTGTTATATAAGAATCAGGAGCATATTGCCTATTATTTCGGTGAATTTTCTTCAATCAAAGAGGCAGCCTCTTATCTGAAAAAAAATTGCGGCATGAAGAAGCTGAAAAAAAGCAGGACTGCGGCAGGAAATGTTTGCTATAAATATAAAGGTAAGGTAGTGTTAATCCAGTATGCAGGCTGTGGAACACAGTGGAGAATCCATGCAACCTCCTCTTATGGAATTGTAATTGACAATGATTTAACATTTCATAATGGTGCCTTTGGGGGAAAGTGGTATGCTAAAGTAAAGGTTGTGGAAACAACGGCGGAATAACATAATAGTTAGAGTGACCGGGGACGGTTACATATCAAAAGCGGGAATATCATAATTTAATGTGATATTCCCGTTTCTAAAATAATTAGTTTCTGGCATAGAGGAAGGTTCAGCTATTCTGTATGGCATAAATATATTATACACGGGAGAAAAGAGTATGAATTGGATGATAGTTTTTCTTGAAATCTTAGGGACGGTGGCTTTTTCTGTTTCAGGGGCGGTTGAAGCCATGAAAAAGGAAATGGATTTGCTGGGAGTCATTGTGCTGGGGATGGTGACTGCAGTAGGTGGAGGCATTTTGCGGGATATTATAATAGGGGAGGTGCCGCCGGTTGTGTTTCAGGACCCATGGTGTGCGGAGCTTGCAATTGCTGTAGCTGTTGCAGCATTTATTGTGGGTGCAGTCCTGTCTAAGCGGCAGACGGAGGAAAAAAGCGCCGCATGGAATAAAGTGCTTCTTACTTCAGATGCCATTGGTCTGGGTGCTTTTACCATTCTTGGCATTCGTTATACACAGGAGCAGTTGGGAAGTGAAAATATAGCCCTGCTTCTTTTTGTAGGTGTCATTACGGGGGTTGGTGGCGGTATTATGAGGGATATATTTGCAGGAAATGTACCCTATATTTTCCGCAAGCATGTCTATGCCACAGCTTCCATTGCAGGTGCAGGAATTTATCTTCTTCTGGAATATGCCGGTTATTCGGAAGCCGCAGCTATTATCAGTTTGTCGCTGGTGCTGCTTCTTAGGCTGCTGGCAGCCCATTTTCAGTGGAATCTTCCAAGTGTGCATTTAAAGTAATGGAGCTTTGGCTGTTTGAAAAGGAGAAAACATGACAAAATACATTCGGTGCATTAGTGGTGTGGAAATACTGCTGGGTGTTATATGCTTTATTTATTATATTATTTGTCTTGCGGTGGGTGGAAAGGGAATATCTATTTTATATGCATGGTGGCTCATAGGCGCCGTTTTATGTATTTTGGGTATCACAGGTCTCATTGCCTGCAGGAAAAAGGCCGGAGGAGTACAGAAGATATATGTACTGGTTGATACAGCATTTTTTGTCCTGTTCCTTACTTTCGTTATATTTGTAGGGCTTGTAATTGGTGATATGAAGGAGACGGCGGACAGGAATTGTGATTACATTATTGTGTTAGGTGCAGCTGTAAATGGAACCGAACCCACAGAAGTGCTGCAAAAGAGGATTGATGCTGCCTATGGGTATCTGATTGAAAATGAGAATGCAAAGGTAATCGGTACAGGTGGCCAGGGTACAGGAGAAGAGATTAGTGAAGGGCAATGTATCGCCAATGAATTAGAAAAAATGGGGATTGAAAAGGAAAGGATTTTATACGAGGAAAAATCCACTACCACAGTGGAAAATATCCGGTTTGCATTAGAGAAAATTACGGATAAGCCTCAATGTATAGCGGTTGTAAGCAGTGGGTTTCATATTTTCCGGTCAAAGCTTATCTTAAGGGATTATACGGATGCCTCCGTATACGGAATCTCTGCAAGGGGAGGAAGTGTATTTACGCTGCATTATATACTGAGGGAATACATTGTGTTGATTGTTGATTTGGTTTTGGGAAATTATGGATTGTGAAAAGGATAAGCTTTAGGAAAGAAAAGACATTGCTTTATTTTGATTGAGGAAATGTATGGAAAATGATATACTCCAGATAGGTGGTAGAAGGAAGCTTTAGCAAAAAGGAAAGTTAGAGGAGGATATACATATGGCAGACAGAATCAGACAGTATTTAGCGTACATTGATGAATTGTTAGAGGCAGAGGATGACAATATCGACTGGGAGGAGGAGATGAAAAAGCATCTGGTACAGATTGCATTTTTTGCCCATGAAAGGCTGATTCACCTGATTGTGACAGTGACCTTTGCCATTTTGACGGTTATGGCATTTTTATATACATTTAGTAATTTCTCAATCTCTATGGTGCTGTTAATCCTTATGCTGCTGGTTTTAATGGTGCCTTACATCAAACACTATTTTCTGCTGGAGAACAGTGTACAGGATATGTATGAGCAGTATGATAAAATGCAGGAAAAGGCAGGAAATCATTCCTTTGTGAGAAAAGGGAAATACAAGAGATAAGGCAGTCTTAATGAAAGCTTTTAAATGAATTAAGAAAAACGTAAGATTTTTAAGGGAAAAGATGTGCTAAAATAATACCGGGCCAAATGAACGGAAACGCTCACTTGGCTCGTTGTATATTAAGAAATTTTGCAATTATCTAAGTATGAAAAAGGGTAAGAGGAGAGGTGTATGAAAAGAATGGGTATAAAAAGACTGCCAGCATTGTTTGCACTGCTGGTAACCGTATCAGTAATGCTGTTTCCGGCATTAGTACTCCATGCGGCACAGGATACAGAAAAGGTAAATAAGAATCAGAATTTTACCATGGAGACGGAGTGTGGAATAGATGGCTTTGCAGCTTATGATAATCCGGTGGTGATTAAGGTTACTGTGGAAAGCAGGAATAACTTTACAGGAACCCTGCGTGTGGTACCGGTGGTAGACAATGGACAGAAGGTCGCTGCCTATGGTGAAGAGATTTCACTGGCGGCGGGAGAGAAAAAAACCTTTACCTTTATCCCTTCTGCCCTTGGCAGCTCGGGAAAGATAAAGGTTGAACTCACAGATGATAAGGGGAAGGTTGTATATTCGGAGCAGGAGCAGGTGAAGCTTGTTTCCATAGGTGAAAATGTCATGACCGGAATCCTCAGTGACGATTACAGTGCCCTGAATTATTTTGATGGAATTAAAATAAATCTTAGTAATTATTCCGGTATTGTAAGTACCCTGGAATTAAATAAAGCTTCCCTGCCGGCAGACAGTGGGGCACTTTCTGTTCTGGATTATATTATTCTGGATAATTTTGATACCGCCAGCCTTTCGGATGAACAGTATACCGCATTGAAGGAGTGGGTAAATAATGGGGGCGTCCTGATTTTGTCACTGGGAAGCAATTATCAGAATGTGCTCCATGTCTTTAAGGATGATTTTATAACGGGAACAATTGGAAAACTGGAAAAGAAAGATGTGAAATGGGGAGAAATTGTTAATATAGGGAACACTGAAAATGCCGGAGAGGTGGCAGATGGGCAGCAGAGTACTGAAAATGAGGAAGAGTCTGGAAATACCCGGCAGCGCGAAGAGGATTATATAATAAAGGATGTAGATTTGGTTGAATTTGCATTTGACGGAGCGTCAGAATTAACAGATTTGTCAGATAATCAGACTGCATATCAGAAGAAGGTGGGAGCCGGTAATGTGGTTGTATTGTCCTATTCCCTGGGAATGGAGCCGGTTATAAGCTATGCCCATAAGGATGCCATGGCACGCCTTCTGTTACAGACGACAGCCACGGATGCGGTTCTAACCAGATTAAATGGCGGCAGCTATAATGCAAGTACCATGTATAGTGGTATCCAGCTGGCTAAGACGGCGGATATCAATAAAAAACCCAGTGGACTATTGTATGGAGGTATTCTGTTTTTATATGTTGTGTTGGTGGGACCGGTTCTTTATCTGATTTTAAAAACCTGTAAAAAGAGGGAAAAAATATGGATTGCCATTCCGCTGGTGTCACTGGTATTTACAGGGATTATTTATCTGACAGGTTTCATTTACAGGGTCAGCACACCGCTGATAAATACATTTTCCATTGTGGACATAGAGGATGGTTTCAAAACAGAAAAGGTGTATGCGAATATTACCTGTCCGAAAGCACAGGAATATACAGTCAGAATAAAGGAGGGCTATTCCGGATTCCGCTATAATATGGATGATTATTCCTATAGTATGTTTAAT
Organism: uncultured Clostridium sp.; assembly: GCA_900544905.1. GTDB lineage: Bacteria > Bacillota > Clostridia > Lachnospirales > Lachnospiraceae > CAG-590. Next base: position 21,980 of record UQXF01000005.1, on the reverse strand, counting down.
TCCGGCGATTCCGGTGGAAAATATGATTTCCTGATAAGAAAAACGGGTGACGGAACAGAAATTATGCTGGATAATGATGAGACATTTGAAAGTACTGCACTTTATATGAAGAAGACCAGTGAAAATGATATGGGCACCATTGACTGTGATTTACAGTGTAAGACTACAGGCTTTGAAGGGACTATAACAAACAATACGAATTATGATTTAAAGGGTGTAGTGGTTACCTTTGAAAATTATTTTTATCAGGTGGGAGATATGAAAAGAGGGGAACAGGTTACAATCGACCCTTCTAAGATAATTGTGGCGGTGGAGTATGGAACCTTTGAAAGTCTTTATGGCAATAATCCGAATTTATATTCAGACCGGGAGCTTTATTCGGCATATCAGATTGATACCACAATGGAGAACAGCTTTATTGACAAGGAAGCATATAATCAGGGTTGTGTGTGGGGAAAAATCAGCTCCTACCAGCCGGATATTGTGGCAGACGAGAATGTCAAGCAGACGGGAAATGCAGTGATTTTCCAGACTTATCATGCAGAATATGAGGATGTGGAGGGTATTTATTATCCAAACCTGAAACAGATGGAGATTGCTTCCCAGGGAGAATATGACACGGACGGTATGCTGTATAATGGAGAAGTGACGGTCACATATTCTTTTGAGGGGTATCCGGGAATTACAACTCTGGAAAATCTTTCTTATGATAGGGCAGAGGCGGTAGATTCTTCCACCTATGGAGCTAACGGATTTGCCAATGTCTATGCATATAACAACGAAACAGGAGCGTATGACCTGCTGTTTGAAAATGGCAGTACGCTATCGGGGGCGGAGCTGCAAAAATATATGGCTGGCAACATTATAATGTTAAAATATGAACCAGTAGACAGCCAGATAACATACTATATGCCGAGAATTGCTGCAAGGGGGGATAAGTAGATGTTAGAAATACAGAATTTAACGAAAAAATATGGAAAATTCCTTGCATTAAATAATTTAAATCTCCATATCGGAAAGGGAGAAATTTTTGGCTTTGTAGGGCCCAATGGTGCGGGCAAAACTACTACCATGCGGATTGTGTGTGGTCTCTTAAAAGCAACCAGCGGGACTGTATTGGTGGATGGAATCAATGCGATTACCAATCCGGAGGATATTAAGAGAAGGGTTGGTTATGTACCGGATTTCTTTGGGGTATATGATAATCTGAAGGTGCTGGAATATATGGAATTTTATGGCTCCATGTATGGCATGGAAAAAGAGGATGTGGATGAGATTGCAGAGGGCCTTTTGGAGCTTGTGAATCTGTCGGATAAGAAGGAGGAGTTCGTGGATACCCTGTCCAGAGGCATGAAACAGCGGTTATGCGTAGCAAGGGCATTAATCCATAACCCGGATTTGCTGGTATTGGATGAACCGAACTCCGGGCTGGACCCAAGAGCCAGATTTGAAATGAAAGAGGTGCTTAAGAATCTTGGCTCCATGGGAAAAACAATTATTATCAGCTCCCATATTCTTCCGGAGCTTGCGGAAATGTGTACCAGCATAGGGATTATGGAACATGGGCAGTTGATTGTCAGTGGAAAGGTAGAGGAGATTATGCAGAAATCCCAGGGCATCCAGCCAATCCGGATGCGTGCCTTCACACCGGACTATGAGGATGTGGAAGCAGCCCACGCATTTATATCCACCGTGTTAAAGGAGCAGCCGAAGGTAGGAAAGGTTACATTTACCGAGGAGGAAGTGCAAATTTCCTTTACCGGTGATGAGCAGGAGGCGGCACAGCTTTTGAAAAATCTGTTGCAGCACAATATTCTGGTCAGCAGTTTTTACAGGGAGAAGGAAGATTTGGAAGCCTTATTCCTTGAGATTACAGGAGGTGCGCAGGAATGAAAAAGAAATGGCATATTAACCCCATTTTAAAAAAGGAGCTGATGGTGGGCTCAAGAAGTATAAAAATGTCTTTTGCCATAATGGGAGTAAATGCATTTTTGACATTGATTGTTCTTCTGGTCATCGCAGTGACCAATATGACAGGAGTATTTTCCGGTTATGATTATTCTTCTCTTATCTGGCTGTTTCCGATTCTGGGATGTGTGGAGTGTGGACTGTTAAGTCTTATTGTGCCAATTTTAACTTCCGGTTCCATTTCCGGGGAAAGAGAGCGCCAGACACTTGATATTATGTTAACCACTCCAATGTCACCGTTTTCCATTGCGCTGGGAAAGCTTGGCTCTGCAATGGTGAATGTTATGATGTATATGGTGTCCAGTATTCCTATTATGGCAATTGCCTTTGTTTTGGGAGGAATGAGCTGGTGGGCGCTGCTTGGACTGATTGTCATGCTTCTGTACCTTGGGTTATATGTGGGAAGTGTGGGAATCTTCTGCTCCAGTGTAGTGAAAAAGTCTATTATGGCTACTGTGCTGACGATAGTAATCGGGATAGTGATTATTGTGGTCACCACGATTATTTTTTACGCCGGTATTGCGGTAAAGACATATCAGGCAAGCCTTCACAGCGGTGCACAGGTAACGCCGGGGGCTTTGCCTCTTGTCTTAATGTTGAATCCTTACTCACCAATTTTTGATTTTATGGTAAGAACCATGACCAGCTCCAGCATATATGAGATTATCAAGGGGGCTGGAACAACCTCCCTTACACTGGGCAATCTGTATAAATACTGGATTCCGGTATCTATGGTGTTGAATCTGCTGGTTGCTTTTGGTTTTTTGAAGCTGGCGGCAAGAAATATCTGTGTCACAAGAAATAAGAAGAATAAATAGGCAATTGCGAAACTCAATTTTTGAAAGCCTGCGTTGTACAAATGTAGCAAATATGTTTTTCGGACCGTTTGCACTTAATTGAGAATACAGCAGTGCTAAGCTCGAAAATACCTCGCTAAGCACTGGTATTCTCAAATGTCCTACAAACATAAATTTGTTACATTTGCACAACTCACATTTTGAAATAATGAGTTTCGCAATTGCCTGATACTATTTTGTATAGAAAGGTGGGACTTATATGAACGCAGAAAAATTTACAAAAAAGTCACTTGAAGTAGTGGAAAATTGCGAAAAGCTTGCCTATGAATACAACAATCAGGAGATTGACCAGGAGCATATTTTATACAGTCTTCTGACCGTGGATGAAAGCCTGATTGCAAAGCTGATAGAGAAGATGGACATTGATTTGGAGCATTTTTCCAGGGAAGCAGAGAAATTAGTTGCATACCGTCCGAAGGTTTCGGGAGGAAATCTGTTTACCAGTTCGGATTTTCAGAAAACCTTTGTCAATGCGGAAAAGGAAGCAAAGCAGATGGGAGATTCCTATATTTCCGTAGAACACATCTTTTTGGCGCTTTTAAAGCATCCAAACAAAGCGTTAAAAGGACTGTTTGCCGACTATGGCATTACCTCTGAGCGCTTTTTAAAGGCACTGGCGGATGTGAGAGGAAACCAGCGGGTAGAAAGTGATAACCCGGAGGCGGTTTATGACAGTCTTGAAAAATACGGTTATGATTTGGTACAGCGAGCCAGAGAGCAGAAGCTGGACCCGGTTATCGGCAGGGATGCAGAGATTCGTAATATTATCCGTATTCTTTCGAGAAAAACTAAGAATAACCCGGTGCTGATTGGTGAGCCCGGCGTTGGTAAAACGGCAGCAGTGGAAGGTCTGGCACAGCGTATTGTGAGAGGAGATGTTCCGGAAGGACTTAAGGATAAACAGATTTTTGCCCTGGATATGGGTGCCCTGGTTGCCGGAGCCAAATACCGTGGTGAATTTGAGGAACGGTTAAAGGCTGTTCTTGACGAGGTGAAAAATTCCAACGGAGAGATTATCCTGTTTATTGATGAGCTGCATACCATTGTGGGTGCCGGTAAGACGGACGGTGCACTGGATGCCGGCAATATGTTAAAGCCTATGCTGGCAAGGGGTGAACTTCACTGTATTGGTGCCACCACCTTAGACGAGTACCGGAAGTATATTGAAACGGATGCGGCTTTGGAGCGGCGTTTCCAGCCAGTCACAGTAAATGAGCCGACAGTGGAGGATACCATTTCCATCCTCCGTGGCTTAAAGAACCGTTATGAGGTATATCATGGTGTAAAGATTACGGACAGCGCCATTGTGGCAGCGGCGACCCTGTCAAACCGCTATATCTCTGACCGTTTCCTGCCGGATAAGGCAATTGATTTGGTGGATGAGGCCTGTGCGCTGATTAAGACAGAGCTGGATTCCATGCCGGTGGAATTAGACGAAATCAGCCGACGTATGATGCAGCTGGAGATAGAGGAGGCGGCTCTTAAGAATGAGGAAGACCGGCTGAGTAAGGAAAGACTGGAAAAGCTTCAGGAGGAGCTGCGGGAGTTAAGGGAAACCTTTGCGTCCATGAAGGCGGACTGGGATAACGAAAAAATGGGAGTCGATAAGGTTCGTGGAGTCAAAGAGGAAATCGAGCAGGTAAACAACGAGATTCAGATTGCCCAGCGCAATTATGATTTGAATAAAGCGGCGGAGCTTCAGTATGGTAAGCTGCCACAGCTGCAAAAGCAGTTGGCGGAGCTGGAAGCAAAGGAAGGTACAAAAGAGAAAAATCTGGTACATGAGAGTGTGACGGATGAGGAGATTGCCGGAATTGTGTCAAAGTGGACGGGAATCCCGGTATCCAAGCTGACAGAGAGTGAGAGAAATAAGACACTGCATCTGGCAGATGCCCTCCATAAACGGGTAGTGGGACAGGATGAAGCGGTGGAGCTGGTGTCGGATTCTATTATCCGCTCCAAGGCGGGAGTGAAGGACCCTACAAAACCAATCGGTTCCTTTTTATTCCTTGGTCCTACCGGTGTGGGTAAGACAGAGCTTGCAAAGACGCTGGCACAGGCCTTATTTGACAATGAAGCCAATATCGTCCGGATTGACATGAGTGAATATATGGAGAAGCATTCTGTGGCAAGGCTCATAGGAGCGCCTCCGGGATATGTGGGTTATGATGAAGGCGGCCAGCTGACAGAGGCAGTCCGCAGAAAGCCTTATTCGGTTGTACTGTTTGATGAAATTGAAAAGGCGCATCCGGATGTATTTAATGTATTATTACAGGTACTGGATGACGGACGGATAACCGACTCAAAGGGAAAAACGGTGGACTTTAAGAATACAATTCTGATTATGACCTCGAATATCGGTTCCTCTTATCTGCTGGAGGGAATTGATGAAAATGGCGATATTACGGAGGAGACACAGAAGCAGGTGCTTGATGAGTTAAAACTGCATTTCCGTCCGGAATTTCTGAACCGGCTGGATGAGACCATCCTGTTCAAGCCTTTAACCAGGGACAATATTGGCAGCATTATTGATTTGCTTGTGGCTGATTTAAATGCGCGTCTGGCGGAAAAGGAATTATCTCTGGCAATTACGGATGATGCGAAGCAGTATATTATGGAGCATGGCTATGACCCGGTATACGGTGCAAGACCGCTGAAGCGATATCTGCAGAAAAATGTGGATACGCTGGTGGCAAGGCTGATACTTGCCGGAGATGTAAGCGTAGAGGATACCATTACCATTGATGTGGCAGACGGGAAGCTGGTGGCTAAATGAGACAAGATGCAGCACATGCATGTTTATAAGTAATAGAAAATTTTTTGAGAAATCCCCCTTTGTCAGAAACGGAGACAAACTTCCGGGACCGGCGAAGAGGGATTTTTCTGTTCGGACGGCAGCATTTCCTGCTTGCACAAATAACAGAATCAGTGTAAAATGTTATATATTTGGTGCGGCATGAAGGAGAGAGAATTATGAGTCAATGGATTTTGTGTAGCGACAGAGAACCAACAGTTGAGGAGATTCGCAGAAATAATGTCTTTATCTGCAGTGATGGAAGAAGTACATTTATACGAAGCTATAGTTACCGCTGGCATGGTTTTATCATTGAGAGGAACGGAAGAGAGAGCAAGGACAGAGGAGTAGTGGCATGGATGCCTTTGCCGGAGCCTTACAAGGCAGATTGATAATGAGAACAGGCAGCTGGGACGGGATAGCCGGTCTGGCTGTATAGTAAAATATATTTTATGGAGGTGCAGGATGTACAGTTTTGATGAGATAAGTAACTTTGATTCGGAAGTAGCAAAGGCAATGACCGATGAGATTAACAGACAGGATGCCAATATCGAGTTAATCGCCTCAGAGAACATTGTAAGCAAGGCCGTTATGGCGGCAATGGGAAGTCCCCTTACGAATAAGTATGCGGAGGGATATCCGGGAAAGAGATATTATGGCGGATGCGAATATGTAGACGTTGTGGAGGATTTGGCACGGGAGCGGGCTAAGGAGTTATTTGGATGTGAATATGCCAATGTCCAGCCTCACTCCGGCGCACAGGCAAATATGGCAGTCTTTTTTGCCATTATGGAGCCGGGTGATACCTTTATGGGAATGAATCTTGCACATGGCGGTCATTTAACCCATGGTTCACCGGTTAACATGTCCGGCAAATATTTTAATGTGGTACCTTATGGTGTGAATGATGATGGATTCATTGATTATGATGAAGTGCTCCGCATTGCAAAGGAGTGCCAGCCAAAGCTGATTGTAGCAGGTGCGTCTGCCTATGCCAGAGCAATTGATTTTAAGCGTTTCCGTGAGATTGCAGATGAGGTGGGAGCTGTACTTATGGTGGATATGGCACATATCGCAGGTCTGGTGGCAGCGGGATTACATATGAGCCCAATCCCATATGCACATGTCACAACCACAACAACCCACAAAACCCTGAGAGGTCCGAGAGGCGGTATGATTTTATCCAGTAATGAGGTAAATGAGAAATATAACTTTAATAAAGCGGTATTCCCGGGCATTCAGGGAGGTCCTTTGATGCATGTGATTGCAGGCAAGGCAGTGTGCCTGAAGGAAGCATTATCGGATGAGTATAAGACATATCAGAAACAGGTGGTAAAAAATGCTGCTACCCTTGCAGATGCTTTGATGGAGAGAGGCTTTAACATTGTTTCCGGTGGTACGGACAATCATTTAATGTTAGTAGATTTACAGAATCTGGATTTAACAGGTAAGGAAGTGGAGAAGCTTCTTGACAGTGTGCATATTACAGCCAATAAGAATACAGTACCAAACGACCCGAAGTCACCATTCGTTACAAGCGGTATCCGTTTAGGAACACCGGCAATTACAACCCGTGGCGCAAAGGAAGAGGATATGATTGTGATTGCAGATGCCATTAAAGCTGCTGTTATTGATAAGGACGAGGCAAAGGCAATGGAGCTTGTCAAATCCATTACATCAAAATATCCGCTTTATGCGTAGATGATAAGATTATAAAACACTCAAAAATGGCATTCAGATGTAACTGGGTGCCATTTTTGAGTTGCCAGGCATATGGGATAAAGAGAATTAAACATTGTATGTTTTGCATAAAAATGGTATACTGTATTTAAATAAACTACACAAATTGAGGAGGAGATATATATGAAACAAAAAGTGGGTGTGATTCATTCCATCCGGACAAAGCTGTGTCTGTTAGTGGCACTGGCAATACTTATTACGGGAATTTTGATGATACTTACCTATTCACCAAACGTAAAAGAGGAGGTTGCCTCCATAACGCAGAATTATCTTCATGATTTATCTATTTCCTACGGAATGGTAGTAGAAGATGAGATTGAGAATATCGGAGTTGACGAGGCGCTGACTTCAAAGGAGCTGGAAAGACATTTGAGCGGTGTGGGCCTGGAGGGTGTGGAGTCCAGCTATGTATATGTTGTTTCACCAGATGGAACCATGCTTTACCATCCAACAGCCGAAAAGATAGGACAGCCTGTGGAAAATGAAGTTATCAAAGGTGTGACCAGTGACCTGCAGGCAGGCAAGAAGGTAGAGAATAAGGTTGTGAGTTATGAATTCAAGGGTGCGGTAAAATATGCTGCGTACTATGTGAACGATAATGCGGATTTTATTCTCATTGTCACCACAGACGAGGATGAGATATTTGAACCGGTGGACAACATCAATTTCCGGGGAAGAATAGGTCTTTTAATATCCTTTGTTATCTGTTTCATTATAGCAATAGCGTTTATTACAGTTATGATAATCAATCCGATTTTTAAGATTGAGACATTGACAGAGCGGGTAGCCGGAATGGACTTTTCACAGAGTGAAGAGCAGGCGCGGTTAAATTCCCGTAAGGATGAAATCGGCTTAATGTCACGGGCATTAACCTCACTCCGGGAGCAGCTGGCAAATGTTGTAATGGCAATCCGGGAGAACAGCAATGCGCTGGTTGCTTCGGCAGAGGCCTTGAATTCCGGTGCTACGGATACCAATACAACCATGGAACAGGTAGAAAATGCAGTGAATGATATTGCAAATGGTGCCACCAACCAGGCAGAAGAGACACAGGAGGCAACAGAGAATGTTATCCTAATCGGAGATATGGTTAAGGATACCAGTAAGACGGTAGAAGAATTAATGGTTTCTGCCAATGAGATGAAGCGTGCCAATGAAAATGCCCAGCAGATTATTTCTGCACTGCGTGACATTAACCGCCAGTCCGGCGAATATATTGATGTAATTGCAAAGCAGACCGAGGTGACGAATGAGTCAGCGTTAAAGATTGGAGAGGCGACGAAGCTGATTACCGATATTGCAAATGAGACGAATTTACTTTCCCTGAATGCTTCAATTGAAGCTGCAAGGGCAGGAGAACAGGGAAGAGGATTTGCTGTTGTGGCTTCTGAGATTCAGAAGCTGGCGGAGCAGTCTACAGAATCAGCCAGAAAAATCGAAGAGATTATTAATATGCTGCTGATTGACTCTGAAAAAGCTGTCCGGACAATGGGTCAGGTAAAGGAGATTATTGGACAGCAGACCCAGCATATTATCCGCACAGATAAGGCGTTTGTACAGATTCAGGAAGGGGTGTCAGCCTCTATAAATGGAATGCAGGTTATTTCCGATAAGACACAGAAACTGGATAAGGCAAGAGTAAATGTGGTGGATGTGGTTAACAATTTAACAGCGATTGCGGAAGAAAATGCAGCAGCTACAGAGGAAACCTCCGCATCTGTTGTTGAGGTGGCAAGTATTGTGACAGATATTGCGGAAAAAGCCCAGGGGCTTAATTCCATAGCAGAAGAACTGGAAGAGAAGATTAATATTTTTCAGCTATAGTTAAATAACACATAAAACTGTTGTATAAAACTAAATTTTATACAACAGTTTTTTTGTATAGAAGGAGCAAAATTATGCATATTGTAGAGGAAGACAAGTATAAGGTAGCATGTCATGTGGACAGAAGAGATTTGAAGGCAAATGGAATTACAGCGGACGACTTGATTAACAGAACACCCCTTGGACAGATGTTTATAAAAAATGCAGCAAGGCTGTCCAGAGAAAGCACTAGTTATGAATGGCCGGGCTGTGCTCTGTCTATGCAGATGGATTTTTATTCGGATGGCATTGTGCTGGTATTTTCAGAGAGGATTGATGATTATATATATAATTTGAGACAGTCTGCTGCAGCATTACCAAAGGAGCAGGCGGCGAAAATGGATAAGATGATTGTAATGATTTCCATGGCGGAAGAGGAGGAAGCCCGGGAAATAATACGTAGCTTTGAGCAAAATGTCAAAGAGATATGATAAGCAGTGGGAATAAGCACAGTGAGAGTGATATCCTTTGTTGAAAATTGTTACAAATACATAAAAAAGTGTCAAAGTATTGTATTATATGCACAAAAGTGCTATACTTTTTTCTAAGGGTAAGGACAACGCAGCATGTTATATGTTAATTCAATTGTCCGAAAAGGAGGAAGTATGAAGAAGGGTATTAAGATTACGGGAAAGATTATTCTAATGGTGTTATTTCCGCTTCTCTTTATTAGCTTAACAGGGATTATTATGGGTGGAAGTAATCAGGAGAAAACAGCCTATAGGCTGATTGAGGAGAAGTTAGAAGCGGTTGCCCATAATGTGGACAGTCTGTACAGCGTCTACTCCGAGGGAGATTATTCATTTGAAGACGGTGAACTGGAAAAGGGTGGAAAGCTTCTTTCTGAAAATTATGATTTGATTGACCGGATTAAGGAGCAATCCGGACTGGAGGTTACCCTGTTCTGGGGAAATGAGAGAGCCTTAACCACGGTAACGGATGAAAAGGGAAACCGTGCAGTTGGCACAACAATTGATACGGATTTTGCAAAGGATATTTTAAGTGGCAAAAGTGACAGTCATTTTACCCAGGATATTGAGATTGCAGGGGCAGATTACTGTGGATTTTACATACCAATGACCCAGGAGAACGGGGAGATTGTAGGTCTTATCTTTACAGGCAGGGCAAAGGCGGATGTGGAAAAGGACATAAGAAACAGCCAGATAAAAATGGCTGTGGGAATGATTCTTATATTTATCCTTACCTTTATTGTCATTGCAATTTTAGTGCAGAGGATTATCAAGGCATTGAAGCATACCATTGACCGGCTGGATGATGTGGCAACCGGTAAGCTGGATTTTGAGATGCATGACAAGATGCTTAAGCGCGCAGATGAAATTGGCGAGATGTCTAATTCCATCCAGGGGCTTATTGACGAGTTTAAGGCAATTCTCACAGACCTCTCGGACAGCTCTTCTGAGCTGGAGCATTTCTCCAATGAATTTGAGACGTCCTTTGATACCATTGCTGAGAATATTTCCAATATCAACATAGCAGTGGATGAAGTGGCAAACGGAGCAACATCCCAGGCAAACGAGACCATGGAGGCGAATAATGAAATTGTCAATATGGGAAGCTCTATTGAAGAGACAGTCAATGATATTGAGATATTGAACCAGAATTCTGTCAAAATGAAAAATTATTCCAAATCTGCAGAGGATACCCTGAATGAGCTGGTGGCTATTTCGGAGCAGACAAGCCGTGCAATCGAAGAGGTCAAAGAGCAGACCAATCTGACAAACGAATCTGCACAGGCAATCCAGGCGGCAACAGACATGATTACCAGTATTGCAGCACAGACAAATATGTTATCCTTAAATGCCAGTATTGAGGCGGCAAGGGCTGGTGAGAATGGAAAGGGGTTTGCTGTAGTAGCAGATGAAATCCGCAATCTTTCTGAGCAGTCCCGGAAGTCTGCGGAAGAGATTCTGGCAATCGTTTCTGAGCTGATTCGCAATTCCAACACCAGTGTGGAGACTATGAACCATGTTTCCGGCAGTGTCCAGGAACAGAATGCCAAGCTGGGCAATACGAAGGAGATGTTTGTTTCCCTGAATACGGAAATTTCTTCTGTTTCCAGTGGGGTTGACCGGATTCGCCGCAGCATGGAGGAGCTGGAACGGGTGAAGGATACGGTGATGGCAAGCGTGGAACAGCTGGCAGCCATTGCGGAAGAGAATGCAGCGTCCACAGAGGAGACCTCCGCAGCCATGACAGAGCTTCGCAGCATTGTAAAGCAGTGTCATGATGAGACACAGGAGCTGGTTAAGATTTCAGCAGATTTGAATGCGCATACGAAGCACTTTACACTATAGTGAGGATATAGATATGGATAGCAGTATACATAATATTATATTTGATGTGGGAATGGTTTTGGTTGATTTTAATTGGGAAAAGTACTGCCGCAGGCTGGGCTTTGACGAAGCCGTTATCCGGGCATTTGATACCGGCATGGTTAATTCCCGGTATTGGAGTATGTTAGATGAAGGCTTGATTGAGGAAGAGGAAGCAATTTCCCAATTTTTGAAAGATATGCCTTCCTATCGGAAGGAGATTATGAAGTTCTGGGAGGAGCCGGAACATCTTGTGGAAGAATATGATTATGCAGCACCGATGATTTCCAGTCTGAAAGACTTGGGCTATCATGTATATCTGTTATCTAATTATCCATATAATTTATATAAGCTGCACTGGCCGTCTTTTAAATTTTATTCCATGGTTGACGGCTATGTGGTGTCTGCTGCGGTGAAACTAAAAAAGCCAAATCCGGCTATTTATAAGCTACTCTGTAACCGTTATCAGCTAAAACCAGAGGAATGTCTGTTTATTGATGACTGGCAGCATAATGTGGAGGCAGCAGTACAGGTGGGTATGAAGGCTGTTCTTTTTGAGGGCTATGAGCCCTTAAAGGAGTATTTGGGAATATAATATTAAAAAGGCCTGGGAAGCGGAAGATTCCCAGGCTTTTTATACTAATATCCAAAGTAGGCATCAATGCCATTTACCATTCCTTTAACCATTTTTTTCTGGAATTTGGAATTGTTTATTTTCTTGTCTTCTTTGGCGTTACTCATAAATCCACATTCAATTAAGACAGTGGGAATGCGGCTCCAGTTTGTTCCACTCAAATCATTGCGTACCACAATGCCACGGTTTTTGATTCCGGTGGCTTTACAGTAGGATTTTATCAGTTTGGCTGCAAGCTTTTTGCTTTTTTTTGCATGTCTGCGTATGTAAAATTTATTTGATGAAGAGGCGTATAATACCGATGCACCTGTGACAGAGGAGTTGCCGATGCTGTCAGCGTGGATGCGGATGCAGATGTCAGCCCCGCTTTTATTTCCCTTTTTGGCGCGCTCTACATTGCTGATATTTACATTGTTAGAGGTGCGGCTCATAACAACCGCATAGCCTTCCTTCACTAAAGCAGCTTTTAGTTTTTTGGCAAGGGTAAGGGTGAATTTGTATTCCGGAATTCTGGTGGCAGTTCCGGTGGCACCGCCGGTTACCTTTGCTTTCCGGATGGAGCTTCCTGGTCCCACAGGCTCCGTTTTGCTGTTGGCATATCTCTGATGTCCGGGGTCTAAGTAAATAGTTTTTTTACCCTTGATTTTCACCTTGCATTGAATGGTCTGTTCCTGGCAGACGGCAGTTACGGTAACGGTTCCCACCTGTTTTCCGGTGAGAACGCCTTTGCTGTTGATTTTTGCGTATTTGGTATTGGACACCGAATATCTGACAGCAGAGCCGGCAGGAGCATTTGTCTTAATGGTATAGCTCTTGGAAGCCTTTAAGCTTTTTGGCCTGGCAGTAAATGCAAATGTAAAAGCTTCCTGTGATTGATTGGCAGTCCCGGTGGCAAAAGCCGTATTTCCATGTATGGAAATGAGACAAACCAGCAGGACAGGCAGAATAAAAAGAAATTGCTTAAAGCGCATTATAATCCCTCCCTCACAAAAGATAAATTATTGATACAGTACCATTTTAACATAGATTATCCTCTTTTCAACCATCTGTTTTTGGTGTATGATTATATAAGAATATTACAGATAAATGGATGTGAATGGCAGATTATGTTTTTTGACAGGGAAAAACGAAATAACAGGCTTAAGATACAGAAAAAACGAAATGAGGCATACGAAAGAGTATACCGGCTGCATGAACAGGCAGATTTTCTCTGCTATATCAATGATGCCTACCTGGAGGAGTATAAGGGAGGACGCTTTGTTAAGCTGGAAGGTCTTGTGGCAGCAGGTACAGGCAGCCTGGAGGATACCTTCTGGCTGTTTGATTGTGAGGGAAGACAGAAGGGACAGGTTACAATGGATGAGCTGTATCTGGGAACGGATTCCGTGAAGCAGTTAACAGGCGGGGATAAAAAGGTCGCCCTGTATCCAAAGGAGCAGGACATTCCCTATCAGGCGGGGGACATATTATGTAAACTAAAGCAGGCGGCAGAGTAAAGGGTCTGCCTGTTTACCATGAAAACAAAGGAGGAAGATTATGCCACCAATTACAAATGACTGGGCACAGGTGTTAAAGCCCGAATATAAGAAGGATTATTACAGAGATTTGTACCGGAGGGTAAATGAGGAGTATGCCAGCGGGAGAACGATTTTTCCTCCGGCGGATGATATATTTAATGCCTTTCATCTGACTCCGCTTCAGCAGGTGAAATGTGTGATTATCGGACAGGACCCCTACCATGGAGAGAACCAGGCCCATGGACTTTGCTTCAGCGTGAAACCGGAGGTGGAGATTCCGCCATCCCTGGTTAATATTTATCAGGAGCTGCATGATGATTTGGGCTGTTATATCCCAAACAATGGCTATCTGGTAAAATGGGCACAGCAGGGTGTGCTTATGCTGAACAGTGTGCTGACTGTCCGCGCCCATCAGGCAAATTCCCATCAGGGGATTGGCTGGGAACAGTTTACGGATGCCGTTATGGATATATTAAATGAGCAGGACAGACCAATTGTGTTTCTCCTTTGGGGAAGACCGGCACAGAATAAGGCGGCACGTCTGAATAATCCAAACCATCTGATTTTAAAGGCGCCGCATCCAAGTCCACTGTCAGCATATAGAGGATTCTTTGGGTGCAGGCATTTCAGCCAGGCGAATGCCTTTTTGGAAGAGCATGGCTTGGAGCCGATTGACTGGCAGATTGAAAATATAACATGATTGAGAAATGGCAATGGAAGGGACAGCATGGAGATAATTAGAGCAAAGCGGGAGCAGATTATAGCGAAGAAAAATGATAAGGTAAAATACTGGTATCTGATACAGGAGGGAAGTGTTTTACAAAGGTTTGGCTTTTCAGAGATTAAATTAGAAAAAAATGCAATTATCGGAATATTGGAGAAGGATATATTTTTGTGTGACTATGTAGCAGGAGAGGATACGGTTCTGGCAGGCTTTATCTGTGAAGACTCCTCTGATTTGAAAAATCTGCTGACGGGACAGGAGAAAATCCGCAACATTTTTTTGAAGGCATCCATTGAACAGAGGCATCAAATCTTGTGCCTTTATACAGACTTATACAATAAGGCGCGCCAGTTCCATACCTTTGTGGAAACCATTTACAATGATTATACAACCCTTTGCGGAAAGTATAAGATTGAGGAGCAGAGCTTTCTGCGGATGGAGCATTTCAATCCTCTGGAGATGCAGCACAGGGCAGAGGCATGGGAAATCAATAACAGCATCAGCATTGTGAAGAATTATATGCAGGAATATCTCCGGCTGATGGAAAAGGATGACAGCCTGACAGTTGGCGCAATCATGGAAGCGGCTGCCCAGATGCGCAGATTCACGCTGGGTATTGGTGAGATTGAGGCATATTTATCCTATAACAAGGACATTTTAATCAGTGAATCACAAACTGACCTGTTAAAGCTTTTCTTTGATTTGTCAATCAGGACATATGCAAAGAAATATGATATCAGCCCGGTAACCAAGGATATGAACCTGATTATAAAGGTTGCTGAAAAGTTAAATGTATATAATGCCAGGATGCTTGGCAGGCGGCTCAATGAATTTAAGAATTTTGACTACAGCAACGGTACCTCCGATGTGGCAGGCATAAGCGTCAGGGAGGAAATGGATATCATGGAGGTGGACTGCGTTGGACATATACTGGAATACGCAGGCTTTAAGGATGATGAGATAGAAACTATCTGTAATATGATTGAAACCTACAGAAGCCTTCCGGATATGACGTCCATGGATGAAGAGGTGTATGCCCTTAGAAAGAAGCTGACATCTGTTTATTATGACATTTATTACAAGGTGTTTATGCGTGCGGTAAAGGATGAGGCAACCCTTACCCCTGTTCTGGAAATGTTTTTAAATTTTGGCTTTATGGATGTGGCATTTGTGGGAGAGGAGAATGCGAAGGCGCTTTATGAGCTGACAGCCCATCTGGATATCTGTCATTCAGAGCATGTTTTTACAATTTATGAGTGGCTGAAATGCATCTATCGGGGAGAAAAGCCTCCGTCTAAAAATGAATTTGATATGGACTATACGGCTTATCTGGCGGATTTGTGTAAGAATGGCAAAATTACCGCTGAACAGGCTGCCTCCTATCAGCACAGCGGGGAAAAGAAGGTTGAATTTGAGATTCGGAACATGTTTACTTCGGTCAATAAGATAACCTATGGCAAAATCACCACCTTTTGTCCGATTTTATCAAAGAATGATTTGATTAATGCCATTGAAAAGATGCTGGTAACAGCGGAAAAGCTGGAAAATGCTTTGAATGAAATCAGGAAAATTGATTATTCTGCATTTTACCGTGAGGTGCTGTTTTCGGATACGGAGAAGGGCATCAATTGTGAACGGATTATGAAGGAGGTTCTGCCGGATATTATTCTGCTGCCAAATGCAGGAACCAGAGTGACCATGTGGCAGGAAACCTCGGGAATAAAGAGCGATACCCCTGGCCGTTTCATGTTCCCAATTTTTACAGCGCTGGATGTGGATGATTTGATGCTGGGAATGGTGGGATATTTCCGGTGGGAGATGTGCCGGCGGATACAGGGTGTTCACTGGAACGACGTCCGGGAAAAATCCCTGACAGCAGAGTATTGTACCTATATCCAGTTTTACAAGAAAAATCATGAGCTGTCGGCGGATGCAAAGGAAAAAATCAAGAGTGCGTTAATCCGTGCACAGAATAATTACCGGGAAGTGTTTGTGAAGGACTATGTGAACTGGATTAAATTTGAATCAAAGGGAAGTTTCCGGTTAAATAAGGTGTCAAGGGATATATTAATCCGCTATTGTCCTTTTGCAAAGGGCGTGCGCAATGAATTAAAGACCAATCCATTGTACCAGGCATCCATTTCACGGTTTGAGGTGGAGACGGCAAAGAAATTACAGCGGTATAACAGCGTATATGATAAATATATAAAGGCGGGCGGCGAGATTACCGAGGATTTAAAGGAGAATTTGCTGTTTTACCAGATGTAGGACAGTACCTGTGTAAATGGGATTTGATTTGACACAGCAGAAATGAGACAAGGAAGGAAAGCTTTATGGAAATATATATAGTGCGCCATGGACAGACCGTGTGGAATGCCAGCAACCGGCTGCAGGGAAGGGCGGACATTGAATTAAATGAAAGGGGAAGGGCTTTGGCAGGGGAGACCGGGCGGAGCTTAGAGCAGACAGCTTTTGACAAAATATACAGTTCACCGCTGATTCGTGCCTATGAGACGGCGTGTCTTATCCGGGGCTACCGGAATATTCCCATTATCCGTGATGACCGGCTTAAGGAGCTGAGCTTTGGGATATATGAGGGCAGGAATTTTAAGGAGTTATTGGCAGATACCAGCGACCCTTTTCACTATTTTTTTGAACGTCCCGAGCTTTATGAGGCCCCGGAACAGGGGGAGACGTTAGAGCATATCTGCGGCAGGGCAGCGGAGTTTATGCGGGAGGTTGTGGAGCCCCAGGCGAAGGAGCTTCGGCGTATTATGATTGTAGCCCATGGAGCCATGAACAAGGCGCTTATGTGCCATGTAAAGCAGCATGGTATAGAGCAGTACTGGTCCGGCGGACTGCAAAAAAACTGTAATGTGATTCTCATAAGGCTGGATGAAAATGGATATCAGGTGCTGGATGAGACGAAAATCTTTTATGGGCAGAATGCGGCAGGAAGCACTGTTATAGGATAAGCAGAAATGTGGGGCTGTACACCGGTTATGTAGTGTACAGCCCCACAGTGCCTTTTATTGGGATTTCACTTCTTTCCAGAATGCATTGTATATCCGGTCAGCGTCCTCTCCGAGATACTGGAAGGTCTCCAGATTGTTGTATTTTGACAAATCAGGGAAGGCGATTTCGCTGTTTCGTATGTCCTCGTCCTCAATAAGCTTGCGTGCCTCCGTGTTTGGAGTGGAGTAGGTGATATACTCAAAATTCATAAGAGCGATATCCGGGCGGCAGAGGAAATTAATGAATTTCTCTGCGTTCTCCTTGTTCGGGGCATCCTTTAAAATGCACCAGGAGTCAATCCATACATTAGTTCCTTCCTTGGGAATCACATATTCCAAATCGGGATTTTCCCGCTGAGTATAGATGGCTTCTCCAGAGTAAATAACGCCGATGGCAGCCTCATTTCCAATCATTTTATCTCTTACCTGGTCCACCACATAAGCCTGGGTTAAAGGCTTTTGCTCAATCAGGGCATCCTTAGCCTGTTCTAACTCGTTTTCATCGGTGGAATTCATGGAATAGCCAAGCTTTTTTAATGCCACCATGAAAGCATCCCTTACGGAATCCTGCATCAGGATATTATCGGCATATTTTTCATTCCACAAAATGTCCCAGGAATTCACCGGCTCATCCACCATGGTTTTATTGTAGAGAATGCCCACCGTACCCACACAGTAAGGAATACTGTATTTATTTTCCGGGTCAAATTCCCTGGACTGCTCGAAGTAGTTTTCGTCAATGTTTACCGCATTTGGCACATTGTCAAAATTAATCTCTGCCAGTAAATCATTTTCAATCATTTTCTGAATCATGTAGTCAGAAGGGCAGACCACATCATACCGGGCTGCACCGGATTCTATTTTGGGATACATGGTTTCGTTTGTTTCATACTCATCATATATGACCTCAATACCGGTCTCCTCCTCAAACATTTCAATCACATCCGGGTCTAAATATTCCCCCCAGTTGTAGACGATAACCTGCCCGCCGTCCTGCAGGGCAGCGCCGCCCCTGTAAATAAGGATGCAAATGACAATTAAAAGGCATGCAGCGGCGGCAGCAATATATTTTTTCACCTGCGGCTGCAAGGTCTTTCTCGTATGGGCACGCTTTTCCCTCCATACCGGCGCCAGATTAACAATTAAAAGAAGCACAAATACCGTTATAAAGATAATGGTGGAAAGGGCATACATTTCAGGCTTGATGCCCTTGCGCACCTCTGTGTATATTTTGGTGGAAAGGGTATCCACACCAGCTCCCTTTGTAAAATGGGTGATGATAAAGTCATCTAAGGACATGGTAAATGCCATTAGAAAACCGGACAACACACCCGGTAAAATGTCCGGAAAAACCACCTTGAAAAAAGCATATGCCGGTGAAGCGCCAAGGTCTAACGCCGCCTCATAGGTATGAGGGTTCAGCTGCCGGAACTTTGGCATTACATTTAAGATAACATAGGGAATATTAAAGGTAATATGTGCCAGCAGTATTGTCTGCATTCCAAAGCGGAGACCAAAGCTGATGAATAAAAGCATCAGGGAGATTCCGGTTACAATATCCGCATTCAGCATGGGAATGTTGTTGATTCCCAGCAGGATATTCCGGGAACGGGGCTTCATATTGCTCAGGGCAATGCAGGTAACAGTTCCAATCAATGTGGCGGCAACAGAGGATACAATTGCAATAAAAAGCGTGTTGTAAAGCGCCTGCATAATAGCCTGGTTCTCAAATAAGGAGGAGTACCAGGAAAGGGTAAAGCCACCCCACTTTGCCCTGGTTCTGCTGTTGTTAAAGGACAGAACCATTAAGGTTACAATAGGGGCATAGAGAAAAATAAATATAATGATTATATAAAAGCGTTCTATAAACCGTTTCATCAGACTAAGCTTCCCTCCCCGTCTTTATCAAATAGTGCAGAAGCAGCCATGCTGATAATGATGAAAATCATCATGACCAGGGAAAGTCCGCTTCCCAGATTCCAATTGCTTGCCTGGGTAAATTCCTGCTCAATCACATTTCCAATTAACAGAATTTTGCTTCCACCTAACAGGTTTGAAATCACGAAGGTGGTGAGGGCAGGAATAAATACCATGGTGATACCGCTGATTACACCGGGAATGGTTAAGGGAAAGATAACCCTGGTAAAGGTCTGTACACTGTTTGCACCAAGGTCTCTTGCCGCATTGATTACGTCTGAATCTAATTTAATCAGAGAGTTGTAAATCGGCAGCACCATAAATGGAAGAAAATTATATACCATGCCGAGTACAATGGCATAGGGTGTGTTAATGATATTCAGCGCCGGCAGATGGAAAAAGGATAATACGGAGTTGATGACTCCTGTTTTTTCCAGCAATGTCTGCCAGGCAAGGGTTCTCAGTAAAAAGTTCATCCACATTGGCAGAATAAAAATCAGCACAATAAAGCTGTTCTGGTTTACGCCCAGCTTTGACAAAATCATGGCAAGGGGGTATGCCAGAATCAGACAGATTACGGTGGCAATCAGGGAGAGCAGAATGGACAGTAATAGCGCCTTCATATGCTCCGGTTCTGCGATGGCGGTAATGTTGTCAAGGGTAAAGGTACCGGATTTATCTACCAGTCCGTAGTAGAAAATCATAAAAAGCGGTATCAGAATAAAGATAACTGACCATACGGTAAAGGGCATTGCCAGCCATTTTCCATGTTTACTCTTCAATGTAGGCTACCTCCTCGTCTTCAGATTCCGGTTTGTGCATAATCTGGATGTTAAAGGGGTCTACGGTGATTCCCACCTGTTCCCCTGCGGGGTGCATGACAGTGGAGTGTACCAGCCACTCAAAGCCGCCTGCCATAACCTCCATCTCATAATGTACGCCCTTGAATATTACATGGGTTACCTCTCCGGAAATTGTGCCCTCCTCAGGTTTACATAATACAACATCCTCCGGGCGGATAACAACGTCCACCGGTCTGTTGGTGCCAAAGCCCTCATCTACACATTGCCATTTAGCACCCATAAAGGAAACAAGACGGTCTTTAATCATCATGGCGTCAATTAAGTTGCTGTCACCGATAAAATCTGCCACAAAAGCATTCTGCGGCTCATTGTAAATATCCTCCGGCGTTCCAATCTGCTGGATATATCCCTGGTTCATGACCACAATGGTATCGCTCATGGTGAGGGCCTCCTCCTGGTCATGGGTGACATAGATGAAGGTGATTCCCAGCTCGTTCTTTAACCGGATTAATTCGTACTGCATATCCTGTCTCAGCTTTAAATCCAGGGCGCCAAGGGGCTCATCCAAAAGAAGGATTTTGGGTTCATTTACAATGGCGCGGGCAATGGCAATTCTTTGCTGCTGTCCACCGGACAGGGAATCCGGTTTCCGGTTTTCGTATCCGTCCAGATTCACCAGCTTCAGGGCATATTTGATTTTGTCATCGATATATGCCTTGCTCTTGTTCTTAAGCTTCAGTCCGAAGGCAATATTTTCTGCAATGGTCATATGAGTAAATAGGGCATACTTCTGGAATACGGTGTTTAACTGCCGTTTGTTCGGCGGAACAGCGGTAATATCCTTACCGTCAAACATAACCTTGCCGGAATCCGGCTGCTCAAAGCCGCCTATAATCCGAAGCGTGGTGGTCTTTCCGCATCCGGAGGGACCCAGCAGGGTCAGAAATTCATTTTCCCGGATGTATAAATTCAAGTCGTCCAGTACGACGTTATTGTCATAGGATTTTGTTATGTTTACAAGATTGATTAATTTGTTCGCCATGGAATCAAGGTCCTCCTTATGGGTTTTATCATGTCCGGCGCAGGTTAGAAGCTTGGGGGGCTGGATACCCATATCAGGACAGCGCCGTTTTTGCCAGCTTCAATATAATGTCTGCCGGAGGGGGTAAAGTAAAAGGCTTCCCCCTTTTTTGCTTTGTAATTTTTGCTTCCCAAGTGAATGATGATGCTGCCGCTTAATACGTAGCCAAATTCTTCTCCTTCATGGGGCTGGTCGGGATAGGTGGAGCCACATGGCTGCAGTGTCAGGCGGATTGGCTCCATTTCATTTTTCTGGGCGTTGGGAATAATCCATTCTATTTTATTGCCCAGTTCTTCATCGGTTTTCTCAAAATAATCATCCTGTCTGAAAACAATCTGTTCCTCTTCTTCATCATTAAAAAAATCTTTCAGGTTTGTGCCCAGACATTGCAGGATATCCACAAGTGTCGCAATGGAAGGGGAGGTTAAATCCCGTTCCACCTGGGAAATGAATCCCTTGGAAAGCTCTGCCCGGTCTGCCAGCTCTTCCTGGGTAAGATTCTTGGCAACCCGGAGAGCCTTGATTTTGTATCCGATTTTCATATAGTCTCCTTATATACTTCAAGGTTATTACTAATAAACTTTCAGTTTACTTTTACTAAACTTCAAGAGATATTATACATATTCTGGAAGTGAAGTCAATACTAAACTTACCTTGAGTTTCCGCAGTTTTATCCACATTCCCCTGATTTTGCCAGTATCATTATTAACAACTTTGAAAAAAAGTCCAAAAAAT